>JARLJD010000064.1 GCA_031291395.1 Alphaproteobacteria bacterium
CCTCCACACTTACCCCCACGATAAACAACCGCCGCCGCCACAACCACAACAACAGGTAGTGATTTCTTGATGATTAAGGCGTAGAAGGATTCGGACAATTCATTGAGCAACTAATCGGACATTTGTATTGATCGCCGACAGACCTATTTCATGCCGCCTCTCGCGCCTTCACCGGAATAAAACACGTCACCCGTGTACCTTGATCGGGCGTGCTGGCAATCTCGACGCGGCCGCCATGCAGTTCGATGAAGCTTTTGACAAGGCTGAGCCCCAGCCCCGCGCCCGATTGCCGCGCCTGCGCGTTGGCGCGTTCAAACTTGCCGAAGACGCGATCCAGATCGCTCGCGGGAATCCCGATGCCGGTGTCGATCACCGTCAAAGCGATCCACTCGCCTTCGGCGCGCGCTTCCATCGTAATGCGGCCTCCGGCAGGGGTGTATTTGACGGCGTTGCTGATCAGATTGAACAGAACCTGCTTCATGCGATGCACATCGACCTCGAACGAGCCGATGTCCGACGGGCAGTCGATGACGATTTCCAAAGATTGCTGCCGCGCCCACTCCGCCGTCATCTGCTTGGCGGCATTTAACAAGCCCGCGATTGAGGCGCTTTCGGGATCAAGCGCCATGCGTCCGGCTTCGATCGTCGCCAGATCAAGCACGTCGTTGATCAGCAGCAGCAGTTTCTTGCTGGCGTCCATAATGGTGCAGGTATACTCCATCTGACGCTCGTTCAGCGCGCCGAAATACTGATTGGTCAGAATCTCGGAAAAGCCCATGATCGTGTTCAACGGCGTGCGCAGCTGGTATGAAACATTGGCGACAAATTCGGATTTAAGCCGGTCGGCGGCAGCCAACGCCATGTTGCTGGCGCGCAGCGCGCGCTCGGCCTTGATCGAATCCGTAACATCCAGATAGCTGTTCAACACCGCTCCATCGGGCAGCGGCACCGCGACATATTCCAGCACCACGCCGTTCGTCAGATTCATGCGCCCCTTGCGCGGGTTGCGGTCGAGCGTATAGGCGACGGCATCTTTCTTGAAATCGTTCCAGTCGCCCTCGAAGCTGTGAAGCTCTTTGGTCTTTTCAAGCAGATCGGAAATATGCGGCGTGTCGGCGAGGTAAGCCGCAGGCACTTGCCAAATATGCGCCGCCGCCGGATTAAACAAGCCGACCTTGCCGTCCGGCCCGAACACCAGAATGCCTTCGGCAAGATTGTCGAGCGTTTCGCGCTGCACCGCAATCAGCGTATTATAGGAGGATTCGAGCGCCAGTTTGTCGGTCACGTCCTCATGCACGAAAATCAACCCGCCCATCGGATGCGGCGAAACCAAAATGCGCAGCGTGGTGCCGTCGGGCAAATGCATCAGATCCTCGCGCGGCTCCAAAAGCGAGGTGAACAAAGCGATGCGCTCGCGCTTGTAACGCGGGAAATCGGCCTGCTCCTGCATCATGCTCCGCGCGCGCGCGTCTTCAAGAATTTCGCTGAACGTCGGCTTGCTGTCGAGAAACGCCTCCTCGGCATGCCACAGGCGCACATAGGAGCGGTTATAGAATTCCAGCCGCGTGTCGGGGCCATAGATCGCGATCGCGCTGCCCATATGCTCCAGAACCTCGCGTTGCGAGGCGGCGTGGCGTTCGATTTCAGTGTCTTTTTCTTCCTCCGCCGTGACGTTGACCGCAAAGCCGAACACGCCTTTAGTTCCTGCTTCTTCGCCCTCTTTCCGAATTTCATAGGGCGCTTCGGTCAGCTCGAGCAATTGCCGCTTGCCTTCGACGATCACATGGCGGCGTTCGCTCTGCGGCTTGCCGGTCTCAAGCGCCGTGGCCGCCAGCGCGCGTCCGCTGCCGCTGCGCGCCGTGGCGGAAGCCAGCTCATGCTGTCCAGAGATCACTTCTTCCGGCGATACGTCTACCGCTTTGGCATAAGCGGCATTAACGCGGGTCAGATTAAGATCGCTGCCGCGCAGCCAGACGGGAAACGGCAACGCCTCATAGACTGTGCGCACGACTTCGAGCTTGTCCGTGATTTCGGTCAGCTCAGTGTTCCTATGTTCGACAGCCTGAAGCGCCGCCGGATTATCGCTGAACCACAGGACATCCAGAAGAACGGCTTCGCGGCCAATACGCAGGCGCGAGGCGTTGACCTGAACCGTTTTACCTTCTTTCAAAGTCGCAACCGGCATTGAAAATCCTTCGCCGCTCGTCTGCAACTTGCGAAAAGCCGTGACAAAATCTTCCGGTTCCTTCAGCGCAGCGACAAGATCTTCGAAATGCGCGATTTTTGGGGCGCCCAGCACAGGAGCCACCCGCGGCGCCTCGCGCATAATCCCCTGCGGCGTAAAGATGCAGTAAGCTTCAGGGACGGCGCGCAGCATCGCCTGCATGCGTTCCGTAATTTGGCGCAAATACCGCGCCTGCCGACTGTGCCGACGCAATTGGCCATTAAGAACAAAGGTCAGCCCCGCAAGCCCCAGCGTCACGCCCGTCAGAATCACGACGATCAGCGTCGAGGTCTGTACGCCGGTATTAAACCCAAGCGCCAGAACGGCAGCTAGAACAACCGCGGCGGCGGCGGCAAAGGGAGCATAAGAGAGAGACAATGGCGGCATGGGACTGAAAAGGAAAAGCTTAAGCGTCCTGAATAAGGCATATTGGGGAATAAGGGAATAGGGAACAGAAGATTTGGATCAAGGGGTATAACTCTGTTGCGCTGCAATCTTGGGATTAGAACGGCGGGAGAAAACCATGGCGACAAAGACAAGGTTAATCAGCCCCACGGCGAAAGGAAACAGCGCGGTCGCCAACGAAAAACTTTGGAGCGCGAACAGTGAAATCCCGTTTTTCACCGCGCTGATAAAATAGGCGAAGAGAGTTTCCTCATGCGGCTTGTGCCACGATTTCCGAAAGGTCGGCACGAACGCCACATAATCAATCGCCGTGACAAGAACGACAGCAAGCGCAGGACTATCGGTTAATCGCCATAACGGTATGGCAGCCAATCCCAAAAAGAAAAACACCCAATCGCTTTTCGTCCGGGTTTTGTCACCGTGCTTGAGTGTGAGCAATATAATAGCGACACACATGACCGTGGCCGTTCCGGTTGTCCACGCTCCCGGCCCTGCGCCTTTCGCGATTTGAGCAAAAAACACAATGCCGGCCAGCAAAGTCCAAATGATCCATGAAAACAGATGAGGCCGCGTTTTCTGCCTGATGATGTCGCGGATGTAAGGCGTGTAACCGACGACGGACAAAATGCCCGCAATAGCCCCAAGCCCTTCCTTGCTGGAAAGGAATTGTAAAAATGCGGGCATGGCGGAACTTTCTTAAAAGAGATCGGGGCAATAAGGTTTACACGGCATGCAGAGTAATGGCTTTCCTGAGGTGATTACAATCCGAATTCTCGGATTATAGTCTTAATCGTTTAAGTTTCTTTGTCCTTGGACAAACGCAGTATCGGTGTCCGCGCTCCGCACACGGCTTTCGTCAAGAAAGGACGGCGTCAGTTTCATCCCTGTCTTGAATCACTTTTTATCCTTTGGGAAACCCTATATTTTTGTTAATTTGAATTGCTCGTAGCCTCTGTTGCATATTCCAAAGAAAGGATGGAGTAATTGGGTAGACTCCCCCGTTGTGTCTAGAGTTTAAGAACAGACGACCATCTTGACGAACTCAATTAGAGAAGGTTCTTATGGGCAATGCCACCGACTATGCTGGTTTTTTTATCAACCTCGATCACAACACGCACCGCCGCGCCGAGACGGAGACGGAGCTTGCCCGACACAATTTGACGTCGCGCTATCAGCGTTTTGCGGCAGCGGAGGGCAACGCGCTCAACGCGCCGAACCCGCACAATCTTAGCGATGGCGTTTTAGGCTGTTTTACTTCGCACTATCTTTTGCTCAAGCAAAACTTGGACGCGGGCAAGCATTTGCATGTGATCGAAGACGAAGTTTTGTTTGCCTCCTGCGCCGAGCGCGTCATAAGCTGGGTTATCGCCTCCGGCTTTCTCGACTCTTTTGATATCGTTTTCACCGACATATCAGTTCCGCTGCGCAACGAGGTTTATAAAATGTACAAAACGGCCTATGATAAGGCCGTCGCGCGCGACGCATCAGGCAAAATCATAAGCGTCAATTTCGATGTTTTAAATGTGTGCAACCGCCCTTATGCCTCGACCAGTTCGTTCCTTGTCAACAAGCGGTCGATTGGAAAGCTTTGCGGCATTCTTGAATCCGAACTCATGCGCGGAACCGGCAACCCGATCGATCTCATCATTCGCGACAAGAACCGTCAGGGCGCGCTTAGGGTCGGATGCATTTTCCCGTTCGTGACATCGGTACGCCTTGACAATAGTTTTGCTTCGACGATCGATCCTCGCCCGGACCGCGAACCCGAACTGGCGGTTGATATTGCGCGCCAGCTGTTTTTCATCGAAAGCGACTGGAGTCAATGCCAAGCCTATCTCGACCGTTACGCACCAAAGCCGCAGACGGAAGACAAGCTGTCCTCGATGCTAGGACAGTTGCTGACCTACTCACTGTCCGACAAGTATCGTTTTTTCTGAAAAAGTGTGTATTTCTATTTTCTGTTACTACAATAAAACAATGGGGCTTGGCTTTGATCCCGCAGAAAGACGCGGCCAATCTATTAAAGCTGGATTATCGCCAGATGCGTTTGCGCTTCTTGCTTTCGAAGGTATAAAGTCCCCTCCTCTCTCACCCAAAGGCGAAAACATGTCGCATATGTCGATGATTTTGACCGGCTTGATGCTGATGGCGATGCTGGTTTTTATTGCGCCGAACATTTTTGCCCTTAACCGCGGGCATGTCTTGCGTAACATCGCTTTGTGGTTGGCGATTTTCCTCGGCTTGACGTTGTTCTATCAGAATTTTGGCCCGGGCAGCGCGCATCCGCTTTTCAAGGTGCCAGAGGCGATGTCGGGCATGAATCAGAACGAGGCGTTGAAACTGCCCGCATTCAAAAATTCCGTGCCGGAATCGAAAGATAAAGACGATGCCGACAAGCAAGAAACCGCGCCTCTGAAAGAGTAGTCACTCCCCTGATTTTTTCGCAGACGACGCGACATCGACTTTGGGGAGTTTCTGATCGAGGAGCTTCAGAACTTCGTCGGTGATGTCGAGCGGCTGATCGGTCCAGAGAGCCTGTTGCTTGATAATAACGATGTTCGCGCCGTGTTCGTGCGCGACCTTGTCGACGACTTGCAAAAGCGCGCTATGCACGACTTCCCTCGAATCGGCGAAAGCCTGATCCAACGCTTTCCGGCGCGTCTGCACGTCGTTTTCGACGGTTGAAAAACGCTGACGCAATTGCTGCTCGCGCCCGGCATAGGCTTCTGTGGTAAGCTTGTCGCGCTGCTTGGCGAGTTCCTGTTCCGCTTGGCGCAGACCGTTTTCCTCGTCTTCGATTTCATTTTGGAATTTGGAGCGCTGCGCCTCCAACTGCGCCTGCACGCTTTTGCCAGCCAGAGACTCTTGCAACAGACGCTGCACATCGACGATAGCAATGACCGGCGCGGGAAGTTTCGCGGGCGCGGCAGCATGCGCGAAGGGCGCGGCTAGAACTATAGCCAGAGTCAGGAAAACGAATCTTCTGATCGTTTGCATGTAAAGCCCTTTCGCAACTTACGTCGCGCGTTATCCCCGCGCATGGGGGGATGACGCGACGTTAAAACTTCGTGCCGAAACTGAAGCTAATGCTTTGCAATTGATCGTAGGATTTATACAGGATCGGTTTGGCAAAGTCGACGCGAATGGGGCCGAAAGGGGAATCCCAAGTAATGCCGACGCCGGCGCTGAGACGAAGGCTGGAATCGTTGACGATCGTGTCGCCGGGAATCTGGGTTGCATCGGGGTTGGATAAAACGCCGGCATCCGTGAACACGTGCGCTCTAATGCCGAATTCGGGCGGCAAAGGCGTCGGCATGCCCAGATCGACCGTGCTGCGCGCAAAACGGTTGCCGCCCAACGCATCCCTGTAGGCGCTGGTCAGATCGCGCGGGCCGAGACCGGCATACTGGAAGCCGCGGAAAGTCGTATCCCCCAGGAAGAAACGTTCGTTAATCATGGTCGGCCCGTCAAGCCCCCATATTTCGCCCGCCTCCGCCGTGCCGCTGAGAATCCATTTGTCGGCCAGAGGATAATATTGCGTGCCGCCGATCTTGGTGCGGAACCATTTGCGCGAACCGCCCGCGCCCGCCACATCGGTGTCGAGATGGGTGAGGAAGCCCAGAGTCGGATTAAGCTTGCTGTCGCGCGTATCGTAAATCAGCGATTGGCCAACCGACGATGTGGTCGTTGTGCCCTCTTGGTCGGCAATATAAAGCGACGCCGTCGATGGCACGTTAAGGATTTGATCGCCATGGAAGCTGTAGTTCAGCTTCTGACGGATTTCATCCGACAACGGATAGCCAAGGCGCAAGGTCGTCCCCGCACTGTTGACGTTGTACGAACTGAATTGTTGATAATCGTCTTCGGATCCGAATAAATCGACGCCCGCCGACAGATTCCGGTCGAGGAAATAGGGTTCGGTAAAACTGGTGTCGAGCGATTTTGTAATCGACGAAACCGTGAGGCCGACACGCGCATCCTCGCCCTCGCCCATGAAATTATGCTGGCTGATGCTGAAATCGCCGAGTGGCCCGTCGACCGACGAGTAGCCCGCGCCGATCATCACTTCGCCGGTCGATTTTTCCTTGAGATCGACTTTTATATTGGCTCTGTCAGGCTGCGCGCCTTCAACCGGCGCCACTTTAACGTCTTTGAAAAAACCCAAATCCTTGAGCCGCTGCTCCGATTTATGCAACGCGGTTGCGTTGAACGGATCGCCTTCGGCCAGCTGCATTTCGCGGCGGATGACGTTGTCGGCCGTGTTGGTGTTGCCGTTGATCTCAATGCGGCCAACATAAACGCGCGCGCCCTGCTTGACGTCGAAATTCAGATCGACGGTGCGCGTGTCTTTATGACGGTCGGGATTGGGGGTAACAACGGCAAAGGCATATTGGCGGTCGCCAAGAGCCGCGGTCATTTTGGCGATCGACTTCTCGATCTTATCGGCGTCGTACCAGTCGCCCTGCTTCAGTTCCAGATACTGGCGCAGCGTATCGCCGTCCAGTCCCTTGATCTCGCTGTTGATCGTAATCTTGCCGAATTTATAGCGTTTGCCTTCCTCGACCGAGAAGGTGATGAAGAAATCGTCGCGATCGGGCGTCAGTTCGGCCACCGCCGACAAGACGCGGAAATCGACATACCCCTGATTCAGATAGAATTTCCGCAGCAATTCCTTGTCGTAATTCATGCGGTCGGGATCATAATAATCGGTCGAGGAGAAAAAGCGCCACCACGCCGTCTCGCGTGTGCTGATAGCCTCGCGCAAGTCGTCTGAGGAAAAATGTTCGTTGCCAACGAAATTGATGCTACGAATGCCGGTGCGCTCGCCCTCATGGATTTCAAAAACCAGATCGACGCGATTTTGCTCCAATTTGACGATTTTTGGCTCGACCGTCGCGGCAAAACGCCCTTGGCGGCGGTAGAGATCGAGGATGCGCTGGACATCGCGTTCGACGCGCGGAAGCGTGTAGACCATGCGCGGTTTAAGCTGGACTTCCTTTTCCAGATCATCCTTGGAAATCGCGTCGTTGCCTTCGAAGGTGACGCGGTTCAAAACCGGATTTTCTTCAACCTTAACGACCAGCGTATCGCCGTCCATCGTCAGAGAAATATCGGCGAACAACCCCGTCGCGTAGAGCGCTTTCAAGGCCGCGTCGAGTTTTGCCGGCGTGGCTTCGTCGCCCTTGTTGAGATTGAGGTAGGAGATGACGGTCTCCGGTTCCATGCGCTGCACGCCCTCGACGCGGATATCGGCAATATGCGGCGCTTCGGGCGCAAGGGGAGCCGCATTGAGGGAAAAGGAGCCGGAAGCCGATGCCGGTGGCATAAAAGCCGCAGCTTGCCCCGCACTCACGCACAGCATAACTCCGCTGTAAAGCATAACCTTCCAACGACGCGCCCGAATACCAGCCATTGATAAGAAGTCCCGAATTGAATCAAAGAGAAGCGGGCAGGCTAAGAGATTAGGAGAGACGGTACAAGGGTTAAGTTAACAGGGGGGGAAATACCGCCTTCCGTCAAAATACTCCTTGAATTCTCGTCCGCAACCTGTCAAAAGTTAACCATAAGTTAACCAAACTTGGGGTCTTGCAATGAGCGCGTCTAACAATGAATCCGTGGTTATCAAGAAATACGCCAACCGCCGCCTCTACAACACGGCAACCAGCACTTATGTCACGCTGGAAAATCTTGCCGAAATGGTCAAAACCGGAACCGAATTCAACGTTTACGATGCCAAGAGCAACGAAGACATCACGCACGACGTTCTGACCCAGATCGCCGTCGAGAAAGAAAGCAACGCGGACGAACGCCTTTTGCCGATTGACTTTTTGCGGCGTCTGATCGGCTTTCAGGGAAACAGTGACATGCAGTGGTTCATTCCCAAATATCTGGAACACAGCATGCAGATGTTGTCGAAGCATCAGGAACAGATCCGTGATTATTACCAAACAACCTTCGGTAGTATTTTTCCGTTCGGAAACACGCTGGAGCAGATGAGCAAGCAAAATCTGGCGATGTTCGAGCGCACGATGCAGATGTTCTCGCCGTTTAGCAGCCATGGCAGCGAAAGCGGGGAAGAATCCTGCTGCTGCGTAACGCAAGGCGAGGCAGCATCTGAAGCGAGCGACTGCGGCTGCGCCAAAACGCGCGAAGAAGCTCGGGGAAAAACCGTGGAACCCGTTTCTCCCACTCCCATAAACCTTAGAACGAACAAAAAGCAGGCCGCGGCGACCGTTTCTCTGGTTCCGACTCCCGAAACAACAAGAGCCACAGCGCAAAGCGGCGTTTCCGGCGAAGATGTGCAGAATAAAATTGCTGCCTTGCAACGCCAATTGTCCGAATTGGCGAAGAATAAGGGGTAAGGCGGCGTGGAGAAATAAGCTAATCTGTTTAAGGGTAAAGAAAAAACGGCGCAACAAAAGCGGCGGGATTCCCTCCCCCTTTATGGGGGAGGGAATCCCGCCATTTCAACTTCACCGCTTTTCTTAGCCGTCAAATAGGAGCGTTTATTTCTTCGTCGCC
The DNA here is from genome assembly GCA_031291395.1 of Alphaproteobacteria bacterium. Taxonomy (GTDB): domain Bacteria; phylum Pseudomonadota; class Alphaproteobacteria; order UBA9219; family UBA9219; genus CAIXLI01. The sequence continues at coordinate 9,152 of JARLJD010000064.1, forward strand.
CAATCCCTTCCCTCCGTTAGGCATTTCTTCATAGAATTTCTATTTAATAACGCCTGTCGCCATTCAGGAGTAGATAGGCCTTATTCTGCGGGCTTTTCTCAAAAAAACCCGCTTACCCACGCTTGAATTGCGACGGTTTTGGATTAGAACGATCAAGCCGTTTCCTCTTTCAAGTCGCCACGCATCGCCAAATGTTAGAGATTCTTGACGAATACTTAGCCACGCTGATGTTGAGTCTGCGTCAGCCGATCGAGTCGTTTATCCAACTGGAAACGGCCGACGACAACGTGACTTTGGTCGCCGCCGACGGATCTTTAATCAGCTTTATCAAACAGTTCGGAGCGCGACAGATTATCGGCGATACCGAATATCAATGGATTATCGATCAGGCCACGCTCAAGCTGGGTTCGCGCTTCGACCGCCCGGGCTATGCCATGCAGGTTTTTTTCATGCGCGATCCGGGGATGATCGGGCAAGACATCGACAAATTTATGAAAAGCAACCGCAGCGCAATGCGCGCGATGGAACTTGATCTGGGCGACTTGCTGAACGAGCGAAGCCGCCATCTGGCAAACTATATGGCGCACGAGGAAATCTATCTGGTTTTGTGGACGCGGCCTTCGGTTTTGACCAAGTCCGAGCTCGCCAAAGCGATCAAACAACGCGGCAAAAAAAAATGGGTTTCGGCGCCCGAAGCGCAATATCCCATGCAAGCGCTGGAAGCTTTGCGCACGCGGCACAAAAGCTACGTCTCGTCGATGGCCAGCGCGCTCGAAGAAATCGGCATGAAGTGCGAGGTTATGAACACGCACGAAGCTCTGGCCGCCGTGCGTTCCAACCTTTATCCGCAAAACAGCAATGAGGAGTGGCGCGCCAATTTACCCGGGGATCCCTTGCTGCCGCGCGCGCCGCAACACGGCAAGGACGACGCCTCGGACATTCTCTGGCCGCCCTTGCGCAAGCAATTGTGCATAGGCGACGCCACCGTCGTCTCCAACAACATCGTGCGCATTGGATCGATGCTGTGGGGCGGCGTCGATATGACTTTGGCTCCGGCAGAGCCGTCGCCTTTCCCCCAGCTCCTCGCCCGCCTGATCGACAACGATGTGCCGTTCCGCTTGTCGTTCCTGATCGAAAGCGCTGGCGCGCAAGGCGCAGCTTTCCGCGCCTTTGCTGCGGGCGTTCTGGGTTTTACCAATCAGGTCAACCGGCAAATCCGCGAATCCCTTTTGGCCTTGCAAAGGCTGGCGCAAAGCGAGCCTGTCGTCAAAATGCGCGTGTCGCTCTCGACCTTCGCGCCGCAGAACAACCGCAAATTAATTGAATCGCGCATAAGCGCCCTGATTCAAGCCGTCGAATCCTGGGGCTATTGTCAGGCGTCCTCCGCCGGAGGCGATCCTTTGGAAGTCGTGATGTCGTCTGCCCTCGGCATCGCCTGCGCATCGACCGCGCCGCCGGTCATTATGCCGTTTGTGGAAACCATCAAATTACTGCCGTGGCAGCGCGCCTCCTCGCCGTTTCAGGAAGGCTCCGTCATCTTCCGCACGCCCGACGGGCGCATGTGGCCTTATCAATCCGGCTCCTCCCTGACGTCGCTGTGGTTCGATCTAATCTTCGCCCAGCCCGGCGCGGGTAAATCGGTTTTGATGAACGCATTGAATCTCGGCACCATTTTGTCGGCGGGCACGGCCCACCTGCCCTATGTGGCCATTTTGGATATCGGCCCGTCTTCGGCGGGACTGATCTCGCTGGTTCGCGACGCGCTGCCGCTGGAGCGCCGCCACGAGGCGCTGCATTTCAAACTGCGCATGACGCCGGAATACGCAATCAATCCCTTCGACACGCAACTGGGCTGCCGCTTTCCTTTGCCGGAGGAGCGCGCCTATCTGACCGAGCTTATCACGCTTCTCTGCACCTCGCCCGGGCAGGAAGCTTATGACGGCATGTCGCAACTGGTCGGCCTGTGCATCGACGAGATGTACCGCTGGCGCAACGACAGCGGCGCGAATTGCGAACCGCGCCCCTATCTGGTGCGCATCGAAAGCGAAGTCGACGAAGCTTTAGCCAAATACGACGTCCATCTGCCGCCCGAGCCTTATTGGTGGGATGTCGTCGATGCCTTGTTCGACAAAGGCGCCCATCACGAAGCGATCTTAGCGCAGCGCCACGCAGCTCCCACATTGGTCGACGCCGTCACGGCCGCGCGCCGTCCGCAAATCCGCGCCTTGCTCGAAGAAACGCAAATAGGCGCATCAGCGGAAACGATCATTCATGCCTTCGAGCGCATGATCGCAAGCGCCGTGCGCGAATTCCCCATTCTGGCCTCGATCACGCGTTTCGACATCGGCGGCGCGCGCGTCTGCGCCATCGATTTGCAGGACGTCTCTCCGCAAGGCGACGCCATAGCCGACCGCCAAACCGCGATTATGTATATGCTGGCGCGCCACGCGATGGTGCGTTCGTGGTGGCTGGGCCCCGACATGCTGCGCTCGGTGCCGGATAAGTATAAATCCTATCACGAAGCGCGCGTCCGCAACATTCGGGAGACGCCAAAACGCATCTGTTTCGACGAATTCCACCGCACCAGCAAAACCCACGCCGTGCGCGCGCAAGTCATCCGCGACGTGCGCGAAGGCCGCAAATGGGGCGTACAAATCGTGCTGGCCTCGCAATTGCTCGACGATTTCTCCAAGGACATGGTCGATCTCGCGACCGGCGTGTGGGTTTGTGGCACGGCCGTTTCCGAACGCGCCATCACCGATACCGCGCAAAGATTCGGCCTGTCGGACACCGCCAAATGGGTCATGCGCTATCGCTTAACAGGGCCGCGTCCATCAGGCGCGCCGGTTCTGCTGCTGCTCTCGACCAACGAGGGACGCTATGAACAGCACCTCATCAACACGCTCGGCCCGGTCGAATTGTGGGCCTTGTCGACTTCGGTCGAGGACGTCATGCTGCGCAACCTTCTTTACAGCACGATCGGCGCGCCCGCCGCGCGCCAGACTTTGGCCAAATTTTTCCCCGGCGGTTCGGCGCGGCAGGAAATCCGCCGCCGCGTCATTCATCGCACCGAAAACGGCGATACCGAAACAGGCGGTACGGCAGCCGTGATTCAGGAAATGGCGCAAGAGCTTATCGCTTACACACGGGAAGATCCGACCAAATTGATGTCGCGCAGTTAAGGAAAACATCAGGATTGAAAAATCCCCTCGAGTCATCCTCGTGAACCGTTGGTTATCGCACCTTCGGACTGAAGAACGCTTCGCCTGCAATCGCGGCGTCGGCGATGAAGGTGCGTTCGTCGATGATGTTGACGCGGCCTTCGGCGATCAGGCGCAGGGCAGCGGGGTAGGCTTTGTGCTCGGCTTGCAAAACGCGGGCGGCCAGCGTTTCCTCGGTGTCGTCAGCCAAAACAGGAACGGCGGCTTGCACGATGATCGGGCCGTGATCCATTTCGGCGCGCACAAAGTGAACTGTGCAGCCGGTGAGTTTGACCCCGTAAGCCAGAACTTTTTCATGCACGTCAAGGCCCGGGAAGGCTGGCAGCAAAGACGGGTGGATATTGATCACCCGATCGCGCCAGCGTTCGGCGAAACCGGCGGACAGCAAACGCATGAAACCGGCGAGGCAGACAAGCTGAACCTGATGTCGTTCCAGAACGGCTTCCATAGCGGCTTCAAATCCAGCTTTGTCGGCATAGTCTTTGTGCGAGACGACAAAGGCCGGAATGTTCGCTTTGCGCGCGTGATCCAACCCTTTGGCATCGGCTTTGTTCGAGATGACGCAAGCGATTTGCGCAGGAAAGCCCGTGGCGGCGCAGACGGCGATGAGGGCTTGCAGATTGCTGCCGCGGCCAGAGATGAGGACGCCGACTTTTAGGGGGGCGCTAGAAGCCGAGGCCATGTTTTCTCCCGATCGAAAATCGTTATTCGCTTTTATGGTGGAGTTTGCTCACTGCGTCAATTGCTTGTTACAGCCGTTACGGAGAGACCATTCTATGGTATTACGTTTATTCACCGCAGCGCGTTGAGAATCAGAAGAAAGTTTCTTCGCACCGAATGGGCTAAAGGCAAAAGGCGCGCTTGTAGCATATCGGACAAACTGATCATTATCATAGGAACGAAGGGTTTCTCTGGCCACATGTAATTCGGTAAGCATATTTCCCTGACTGTAGGGATTGTAAATATCCGCTCTGTTGTCGCCGCCGATAAAGCAGGGAATGCCTTCTGCCATTAAAATTTGAATGGGCGCCAATGAACCTCCGGTAGGGCTAAGTTCGTTTGGTGCTTTCATGCTGATGGCTGCAGTTGGGCACACAATAGCTCCGAATTGAACATCCTTCATTTGGGCGATGGTGTCTTTCAGTTCCGATTTCGTTTTTCTTGACAACGAAACGCAATGTACGCCTACGACTTTGCCTTGCATGCCGTATTGAACCATTTTTTCCATCAATCGATGCGTTTCAGCTTCGCTGACGGAATTGGCTTGATCGACGTGAATGCCGCAATTTCTGCCTGCGGCCTGTGCGGTTTGCAAAACAATGTTTAAATGTTCATCGAAATGAGCTTCACTTTCCGGATTGCCAATTCGCCCGTCGCGAGAAGGCAGCCCCCCGCAGAAATTGCCCATTTTGCTGCCAAACTCGTAAAGTTCGACTTTCATCCTATCGAGCTTGCCGTTTGTGAAAAACCCTTCGTGGGGATGCGGCCCGAATTTGAAAACCACAGGATAGTATTCATCTGTTTTCGGGTTCCTTTCAAACAAGTCTCTGACAATTTTTGCCGCTTCCAACGCGCGGGTTCCAGAAGAAGGATCTGCGTCAATGTTTGTGCAGATATAGGTTGTCCCGCTGTCGATTGACTCGAATACATATTTCAGAATGCGCGTCAAATAGATGTCGGGGGTTGACGAAAGCTCCAGCTTCTTTGTCATGTCCCATTTTTCGGTCATTGGCCGTTCAAACACGTCGGGGCCGTATGCCATGATCATCTCGATAACAGAATAGGCTCTGTCGGCATGACCGTGACAATTCGAGAAGCCGCCCCTTAGCCTGACAGCTTTAATCAAATCGCGCTCTAAAGGATGATAAAAGCTTCCCGCGTAAAGAGGGGAAGGGGGGGCAACAAGCCCCAGTTTTTGACATATGTCTCTGGCATCGGAAACTGTTGAACAATTGATGATTCTTTTACAAAATCCTTCAAAAGATGTTTTTGATATTTTAGCCATTTGCTGTCTTTCCTTTATTATTGATTAAAGAACGCGCCAAAAATAAATATCCCAATTGTCCAGCTAAATAAGTAACATTTTGCCTTTTACTGTTCAATCTGTTTTTTACTTTCATGCTTTTTCTTCTCGATAAATGTTCGTGTTTGGGGTTCCTTTCACAGAAGCGAGAGGGCGTTTTGCTTTGACATCACAACAAACCGTTAGCACGGCCATACCTTCCCGCAATTTTCCAAAATAACTTTTTCGCCTTCGGCGCGGGGTTCGACCACGCCGATGCGGAAAACTTTTTCTCCGGCTTCGGTCAAAATCGCCATTGCTTCATCGGCTTTTTCGGGGGACGTGATGACGGCCATGCCGATGCCGCAATTAAACGTTCTCGACATTTCATGCGAATCTATGCCTCCGGCCGCGGCCAGCCAGCGAAACACGGGGGGGGCTTGCCAACTTGAGGCGTCGAGACGCACGCCGATGCCATCCGGCAACACGCGCGGGATGTTTTCCAGCAATCCGCCACCTGTGATATGCGCCATCGCTTTGACCGCATCGGCCTTAATCGCTTGCAACATCGCGCGGACATAGATACGCGTGGGGGATAGCAAAGCATCGCCGAGTTTTTGCGCGGCGTCAAACGGCGCAGGCGCGTCATAGGAAAGGTTTTCCTGCGCGACAATTTTACGCACCAGCGAGAAACCGTTGCTGTGGACGCCGCTGGAGGCGAGACCCAAAACGATGTCTCCGGCGACGATGTCCTGACGCGGCAGGATGCGGTCGCGTTCGACCGCACCTACGGCAAAGCCCGCCAGATCGTAATCGCCTTTGGCGTACATGCCGGGCATTTCAGCCGTTTCGCCGCCGACCAAAGCGCAACCGGCCTGACGGCAGCCTTCAGCGATGCCCGCGACGATTTGCGCGGCTGCGGCAACATCCAGTTTGCCGGTGGCAAAGTAATCAAGGAACAGCAAAGGCTCCGCGCCTTGCACGATCAGGTCGTTGACGCACATGGCGACCAGATCAATGCCGACAGTGTCATGCTTGCCCGCGTCGATCGCGACTTTCAACTTGGTGCCGACGCCGTCCGTCGTGCTGACAAGAATGGGGTCGCGAAAACCGGCGGCCTTCAGGTCGAACAAAGCGCCAAAACCGCCAAGGCCAGCATCGGCGCCTATGCGCGCGGTGGATTTGGCCAGCGGCTTAATCGCGTCAACCAAAGCGGCCCCAGCATCAATGTCGACACCGGCCTCGGCATAAGCGCGGCGGGGGGTGGAATTGGGGAGGGAGGTGGACATGGATGTACAAATGACCTTGTTTGAAGGTTAAATAACGGTGAAGCAAAAACGTCGAAATCCCTGCCCCCTCTAGGGAGGAGGATTAGGGGGGTGTCAACACATACAGCCAACAGCTTGGGGGTTAGCATAATTTTTGCTGTAAAGGAATTGGATTAGCGGTTATTCTATCCTTTGAAGAGGAAACCTCCCAAAAATCATCGGTTTTCCAAGATCAGATACAAGAACACCCCGTCATCATTATGAAAGATATCCCAATCATAACGACCAGATTCAATACAAAAGACGGTCTTGAACTTCACGGACATCTTTATGAACCTGCACGGCGAACGGAAAAAATTATCATTCACATTCATGGGCTTATCGGAAATTTTTACGAAAATTTGTTTGTTGACGCTATCGCCCGCGAGGCAGTTGAAAATGGCTGGGCTTTGCTCTCCTTTAACAATCGTGGTGCCGGGATTGTAACGGATTTCGTTAAAAAACGCGCCTCAATTTGCGCTTACGAACGGATAGGGGGAAGCGTCGAACGTTTTGAAGATTCGTTCTTTGACATTGACGCGGCTATTCGGTTTGCCGTACGGCGCGGTTATCGCGAGATCACGCTTCAGGGGCATAGTCTTGGTTGTCAGAAGGCAGTCTATTATTGCTCGAAGGCAAAAAGCAAAAAAGTCAGAGGGATTATTTTTCTCGCTCCGGTTGACGATGTCGCTTGCGCAAAAACGTTTTTGGGCAAGCGCATCAAAGCCTCGTTAAAAATAGCGCAACAATTGGCGCAGAGCAAAAAACAAGTTCGGCTTCCAGCATATATGGAGTTTTATCCACTTATGTCGGCGGCGCGGTTTCTCGATATAGCTTCACCTGAATCTCTTGCCGGTTCCTTGCTGGACTATAACGGCTCAATGAAATTGCTGCGTTCGCTTCAAGTTCCTGTGCTGGCGATTTTTTGCGAAAAGGATCAATATCAACCGGACAGCGTCCGTGCGCTTGATGTGCTTAAGGCAACGCTTCCCCGCTGCGAAACAAAACTGATTTCCGGCGGCGGTCATCTTTTTCCCAAGAAAGAAAAGATTCTGGCAAAAACTGTCAGCACGTGGCTCAAGGAGAGGACTGTTAGATGAATTCTCTATCCTCAACATCCGCGCCGTGGGCACAAATCGCCACAATGTGGGACAGCTGTTTTACGCCACCAAGCCGTATTTCCGCGCAGGAACGCGAATGTTATCGGCGGTGGATTAAAGAGAAGCAGGACAGCGATTCCCATCAGGCGCTTGTTCTGGGCGTTACTCCGGAAATTCGGGCGGAGCTTTTTGCGTTCGGGTATCAGGTCACTTGCGTCGATATGAGTCTCGACATGATCCTCGCCATGAATGAACTGCTGCCAGAAAAAATGGCGGAGGAAACTCTTGTGCGGGGGAATTGGTTGTCGGTTCCCTTGGCCAAAGGCCATTTCGATCTGGTTATAGGCGACGCTATATTGCCGAATGTTCCGTGGGATGATCGCGTTCGGCTTTTATCGCGCATTCATGGTTTTCTTAAACCCGGAGGCGCGTTTCTTACTCGCGCATTCTGCGCTCCGACAGTTTGCCGGTTTCCTACGGTAAAGGAAGCGCTTGATGCCGCCGGAAACAAAACCGCGCTTCCCTTCATGCAAAGATCTCTCGAACTTGTTCTTGAGCTTCAATACTTGACTTACAGCCCCTCCGATCATATCGGCTCGTTCCGAAAAGCTAAGGAAGCCTTGGATCAGTATTTGCAAAACAATCCCGGACGCCGAACCGACGAAAAAGTAGCGGCGTTGATCGAACATCAATATTCCTTCTGGTTCTCACGCTTTTTAGAAAAAATATTTGTTTACTCGAGCACAGTTAGAGAAGAGGCCGAATACCGACGATACTTTTCAATAGATGATCATTTTGAAACACCTGATCACGATTATGGTGCCTTGACGCCAATGTATTTCCTCCGAAAATGATGCTCCTTTTTCTATAAAGGAGTAGGATTAGCTGCTATTCTACCCATGAATATGAACTCCAGCCCCCCAACCACAAATGCGTTTCGTCCTTATACCTTTGTTGGCTTTGACACTCTTTTTCTCAGTGGCGCAGGCTCAGTCCGTGACGGATAATTTGCCCGCTGCCGTGGTAGGCGAGAGCGGAGACGTAGCGGCTCCAGCGCCTGCGCCCGCAAAGACAGCGACGCCGCCTGTCACCGACGTTTATACGGTGACCGACGTCAATGCCGATGTGACGGCAGATACGGCAGCCCATGCGCGAGACAAAGCCTTGCTGCAGGCCGAGCGTTCGGCCTATACGCAACTTTGCGGGCGTTTGAACGCGGCGGATAACGGAGCCAAACTCGACGACGACGCCATGGCGGCTCTTGTGCAAAGTTTCGAGGTGCAAAGCGAACATATATCTCCCGTGCGCTATATCGGCGTTTTCACGATCCGCTTCAAGCCTTCCGCCGCGCAGAAGAAAATCGGCGGCGCCGTTGCAGCCGCTGCCGCGGCAGGCGAAGATAAGGCACAGCCCGCAGGGCCGACAGCGCATCTGACAGTAGCAGTGCAGACGGACTCTCTGGCAGCTTGGGCACAGATCAAGCGGCGGCTTGGCGCGGTGCCGCAAGTGGCGCATATCGACACGCTCGATCTGGGGCGCGGGGTCAGCCATATTGATCTGGCTTATGGCGGAACGCTGGACGATCTGAGAAACGCCGTGACGACACAGGGTTTCGTGCTACGGCAAAACGGCAACGGCGTTTGGGAATTGTTCGACGGCAGCATGATCGCGCGATGAAACTGCGGATGAAAACGGCTGCGCCAAAGCGCGTGATGTGGGGGCTGGCGGCATCGCCCGCAGGAAAATTGGTCGTGGGCATAACATCACGCGGCGAAGTGTGCCGCGTGAGCTTTTTGCGCGGGCGCAAGGCCAAGGAAATTGTCGCCGAATGGAAAAAAGCATGGCCGCAGACAGAATTTTGCGGCGGCGCGGCAGTAGCGGATTTTGCGGAACGGCCTGTTTTATTAATCGGAACCACGTTTCAGCATGCCGTGTGGCGCGCAATGTCGAAAATTCCCGCAGGGCGTACGATGGCTTATGGCGAACTTGCCCGCCGCATCGGCAAAGCGGGCGCAGCCCGCGCTGTCGGCGCAGCGTGCGGAGCTAACCCTGTGCCGGTTTTGGTGCCGTGCCACCGCGTCGTGGCGGCAAACGGGGGGCTGGGAGGATATTCGGGGGGGATTAGGGTTAAAAAGGCGTTGTTGGGGGCAGAGAAGGCTACTTTTCTGTAAATTAACCATAGCTTTTTATTGCAATTTTTAAGCTGTTCTCTTAAGCAGGTGCGCTACCAGCGCGATAGTATGATAATTTATTTATACGGCGGCCATGCCCAGCAAGCTCAAAGAATATCAGAATAAGTACGAGAGAGATGTTGCTTCCCTGAAGCATTTGCTGGAAGAAGCCGATTATAAGCTGTCCTTAAAGGCAATCGAATTTGCTAGGCCCCTTCACAGCGGTTTAAGAAAAGACAATAAAACCCCCGAATTTCATCATCAGGTTGAAGTGGCGCTTAGCGTTTATGACGACCGCCGCCGCCTGATCAATGCCGGGTTGAATGTCGATGTCGTTATTTGCGCCGCTATCCTTCACGACACGCTCGAAGACATTTCGACCGTGTCGTTTGAGGTCATAAAAAAGAAATTCGGTTGCGAAGTTGCTGACATTTGTCGGCGTCTAGACAAAAAGCATGAATGGGAGCCTGTGCGCGACCCCAAGCATAAACTCAAGTTACGCGATGTCTTCCCCAATAGGGCCTTAAGGCGATTATTTGAGCATGGATGGGATCTTAAGAAGCTTAGTAAAACGTTACTTTATTACAATCATATTCTCGAATCAGAAGGCGCCCTTGTCGTTAAGCTGCATGACCGCCGCGGCAATATACACACCATTGATAGCTATACTCCAGAAAAACAGGCCGAATATGTCGTTGAAACTCGGATGTTTTCAGCCGTGGCAAAACAAGCCGTCCGCCTCAACCTATATCCTAAACTTGTCGGACTGATTCAATATTCTCGCCGACAAATGAGATACGCGATCGATTGGCATCTTCGCTATTTTCAACGACTGGCTGATGACATGTGGTGCGAATACGGACGAATCATTCCCTTAGGAAAAACCGGAGAAATCGCCAAAGTCCTTCTCGCCCAAGGATTAATCCGCGATCCCCGCCTGTCCCATCCCTGTGATTGGCTGCAATGCCCCTTAAGGGGGAAAACATTATGGCCTACGCCCGCGCCTTTATCGCATCGCACACCTCAGTAACCAGCGTTTGAACCAGTTTCCCATCATCGCCTTCGGCCATCACGCGCACCAAAGGCTCGGTGCCGGATTTGCGGATGAGCAAGCGACCGGAGTTTCCCAATTTGGCTTCGGCCTCTGCAATCACGGCGCGAATGGCGGGATGTTCCAGAACTTCGCCGGACGCGCGGACGTTGGTAAGGATTTGCGGCACGGGTTTGAAAACATTGCAGGCTTCGCTGGCTTTGCGGCCGCTGTCGCGGATCACGGACAGGACTTGCAAGGCGGCAATCAACCCGTCGCCGGTCGTACTGTAATCGCTGAAGATGATGTGTCCCGATTGCTCACCGCCAACATTGCAGCCCTGCGCGCGCATCGCCTCGACGACATAGCGGTCGCCGACCGGCGTGCGCAGCAGCTTGATCTTGTGCTTGTCCAGATAACGCTCCAGCCCCAAATTAGACATGACGGTGGCGACAAGCGCGCCCCCCTTCAGCCGTTTGGTTTTGGCCCAGGAATGCGCAATCAGCCCCATCAACTGGTCGCCGTCGATGCGCTTGCCGTTTTCATCCGCCATAATCAAACGGTCGGCGTCGCCGTCCAAAGCAATGCCGAGATCGGCTTGATGCAGCAACACGGCCTCTTGCATTAATTCAGGCGAAGTCGCGCCGCAATGATCGTTGATGTTGTGGCCGTCCGGCGTAATGGCGATGGGGATAACGTCAGCGCCCAATTCCCACAACACGGTCGGCGCAACTTTATAGGCCGCACCGTTGGCGCAATCGACGACGATTTTCAAACCCGACAGACTGCCGTTCGGAAAGGTCGCCTTAACATATTCGACATAACGGCCAATGGCGTCGTCAAGGCGACTGGCGCGACCAAGGTCTTGAGGCGCAGCATGGTCGCCCGCCAGATCGCCGTCCATGCGGGCTTCGATTTGCTGTTCCAGTTCGTCCGACAATTTGCCGCCGTCGGGGCCGAACAATTTGATGCCGTTATCCTGATAGGGATTGTGCGAGGCCGAAATCATCACGCCGATGTCGGCGCGCAGGCTGCGAGTTAGCATCGCGACGGCCGGAGTCGGCAGCGGCTCCAGCAATATCACGTCCATGCCTTTGGCGATGAAGCCTGCGGTCAAGGCGGGTTGGATCAGATAGCCGGACAAGCGCGTGTCCTTGCCGATCACGACGCGATGGCGATATTCGCCGCGCTTGAAAAGCCCGGCGGTCGCCATGGCCACGCGCAAGGCGGTCTCGGCGGTCATCGGCTCCTGATTGGCGCAACCGCGAATGCCGTCGGTGCCAAAATATTTACGGGTCATGATGTTAACTCCAATTTCCCTCACCCCGAATTTTGTTCGGAGAAATAAAGGCTCAGGCGGTTGACGATTTGTTCGCTGACTTCGTGCAGCGTGCGTTCATAGGCGTCTTGCCGCGCCGCCACCGTTCCGTACATCTCGTCCAGCCTGTCAAAGCTGGCGACGCTGTGGGCGCTGCCGCTTAGCAGTTGCTTGCCTTTCGCGTCTTCAAGCGTGTAATCGCCGTACATGTTCAGCAAGGATCGCGTCGCCGTCGCGTTGGCGAGAATACCAAGATCCTCCTCGCTGTTGCGCAGCTTAACTTTCAGCGTAAAGGCCGGTCTCAAAGGCCTATTCTTGCCATACAGGCGATCAATCAGATCGTTGCGCAACATCTGCCCGTTGCGGTCAGGAATATTGTCGATCGCGATATTGTTCAGATCCAAGGCCACGGGCGAATTGCTGGACGCATCGCGCGCGCCGTAGACGGGATGAAAACCGCAAGCGGCGAGAAGGAGGAAAGAAAAGAGGAGAAAGCCTCGAGCCACAGTCGCCGTCATTCCCGCGAAAGCGGGAATCCATCGCGAGCGATAGCGAGCATATAAGGCAAACAGCGGTTCCGTTTGAATCGCCGTTTGCCCCTTATGCCGCACAGACGCGCGGCGATGGATTCCTGCTTTCGCGGGAATGACGGCATGTGAGGTTTTCCTGTTCATGCCACCCATCACACAACCACATTCACAATGCGATTAGGCACAACGATGACTTTCTTCGGCGCTTTGCCCGCCAGCGCGCGCTGAACGTTTTCATCCGCCAAAGCCGCCGCTTCAATTTCCTTGGCAGGCAAATCGCGCGCCAGCGTCAACGTCGCGCGCAACTTGCCGCCCACCTGCACCGCGATTGTTACTGTGTTGTCAATCAGCAAAGCAGGATCGGCCTTCGGCCACGCGGCCTCGACCAACAGCGTCTTATGCCCCAGCTTCTCCCACATTTCCTCGGCAACGTGCGGCAGCATCGGCGCCAGCAGTTGGGTCAACGCCTCAACCCCTTCGCGCAGCACGCCGGATTGTTGCGCGTTTTTTCCGTCCAACTCTTCCAGAGCATTGCTCAACTCGCGGATTTTCGCGACCGCGACATTGAAATGGAAACGTTCATAGGCGTCCGAAACATTGGCAATCGTGCGGTGGATCACGCGCCTAGTTTCCTCTGCTTTCGCGTCGGCTTTGCCGCTTGGGACGGCTTCGGCGACGTCTTCCGCCATGCGCCACAACCGATTGATATAGCGCCACGAGCCTTCGATCCCCGCCTCTGTCCATTCCAAATCGCGTTCGGGCGGACTGTCGGACAGCATGAACAGGCGCGCGGTGTCCGCGCCATAGCCCGATATGATTTTATCGGGATCGACGACGTTGCATTTCGACTTGCTCATCTTGTCGCCGCGGAAAACGGTGACAGGGCTGTTGTCGTCGATCTTGACCGCGCTGCCGTCGGGATTCTTTTTCACGTTTTCGGGATAAAGCCATTCGCCCGACGCGCTTTTATAAGATTCGTGGCACACCATGCCTTGCGTGAACAAGCCGGTGAAAGGCTCGTCGATGCCAAGATGGCCGGTTTGCTTCAAGCCGCGCGTGAAAAAACGCGAATAGAGCAAATGCAAAATCGCATGTTCGATCCCGCCGACATATTGATCGACCGGCAGCCAGTAATCCGCCGCTTTGCGATCCACGGGCTGCGTCGCGTCCTTGGCCGAACAATAACGCGCGAAATACCAACTCGAATCGACAAACGTATCGCAGGTATCGGTTTCGCGCCGCGCCGCTTTGCCGCAGCGCGGGCAAGCGACATGCTTCCATGTCGGGTGACGATCCAAAGGATTGCCCGGCTGGTCAAAGGTCACGTCTTCGGGCAAAACGACCGGCAAATCTTTTTCAGGAACAGGAACGGTGCCGCAGGCATCGCAATGAATAACAGGAATGGGACAACCCCAGTAACGCTGGCGGCTGATGCCCCAGTCGCGCAAGCGGTATTGGGTCGTGCCCGTTCCGGCCTTGCGCTTTTCGATTTCGGCAATGGCCGCTTTCTTGGCCGTTTCAACATCAAGTCCGTCGAGGAATTTTGAATTGAAAATCGCGCCGTCTTCGACAAAAGCCTCGTTCCCCACGACAAAAGTCGCGGGATCCGCGCCGTGAGGCAGAACGACGGGCGTAACCGCCAAGCCGTATTTCCGCGCAAAATCCAGATCGCGCTGATCGTGCGCGGGACAGCCGAAAATCGCGCCGGTGCCGTACTCCATCAAAACGAAATTGGCGACATAGACAGGCAACGACCAATCGGCGTCGAACACATGCGTGACTTTCAGCCCCGTGTCATAGCCCATTTTCTCCGCAGTTTCGATCGCCGCTTCCGAGGTGCCGATGCGGTTGCATTCCGCGATAAAGGCGGCGAGTTTCGGGTCGCCCTTGGCGCGTTCCGCCGCTAAAGGATGATTGGGGGAAATCGCAACGAACGACGCGCCGAACAACGTATCGGGGCGTGTGGTGAAAACCTCGATCTCAATTCCCTGACCGCTGAATTTAATCTTCGCGCCCTGCGACTTCCCGATCCAGTTTTCCTGCATCAACCGCACTTTTTCCGGCCAGCGGTCGAGCGTCCCCAACGACGCCAGCAGTTCTTCGGCAAACGCGGTGATTTTCAAAAACCACTGCGACAATTTGCGTTTTTCAACGACAGCGCCGCTGCGCCAGCCCTTGCCGTCAATGACCTGCTCGTTCGCCAAAACCGTATTGTCGATAGGATCCCAATTCACCCAGGATTCGCGGCGATAAGCCAAACCGGCCTTCAGAAAATCCAGAAACAGTTTTTGCTGATGCCTGTAATAATCCGCGTCGCAAGTCGTCACCTCGCGATCCCAATCGATGGCGAGGCCCATGCTGCGCAACTCGCGCCGCATCGTGGCGATGTTCTCATGCGTCCATTTCGACGGATGCACGCCGCGATCCCGCGCCGCGTTCTCCGCAGGCAACCCAAACGCATCCCAGCCCATCGGATGCAACACGTTAAACCCTTGCGCCTTCTTGTAACGCGCGACGACGTCGGACAAAGTGTAATTGCGCACATGCCCGACATGGATGCGCCCCGAAGGATAGGGAAACATCGACATGACAAAATATTTGGGCTTCGAGGAATCCTCGACAGCCCTAAAGCTCTGCTTCTCGTCCCATATCTTCTGCCATTTGGCTTCGGCGACTTGAGGATTGTAACGCGTGGTCATTTTGATCGTGTCCGGTATGAATTTGATGCCTGTCCCGCGTTTTTGACGCGGGGTTATTAATCAGCTCATAAGTAAAGCAACATAGTAGACGCAAGCGCCACAGGGATTCCCCTCCCACCAAAAAGCCAAGGGGGAGGAGAACTGCGCCTGTACCTATGTCAACATCTTGCTTTACTTATGAGCTGATTAATAGATGATAAAAACCTTTTTGCCGACTCTTATCAAGAGGGGATTGCATTAGACATGCATAGGGTGCTCGTCGGAACGTCGATTTTCCGTTACGCGGAACGTCTGGGCGCGGCGGGCTTCTTTCGGGAACAAGGCAATCGTTCGGATATAGGCCGAGGCCGTGGCGTCGGGATAACGGCGGCGCTGTTCCCAGCCTTTCAAGGTGGCGAGCGGGATGTTATAGATGCTAGAAAATTCGCTTTGCGACAAGCCCGACGCTTCGCGAATCGCCTTTACATCCGGCACGGAAACCACATGCTTGACCGCTTGGGAGGTCGGGCGGCCTTCAACATAAGCAAGGGCGCTGTTTAGTCCGTCCAGAATATCCTGCGCAAGGTGGCTTGTTTTCTTTTTATTGGTCATTGTCTTTTCGCCTTCCGGCGCTCCCTGATTTGTGACTTAATCGCTTCCGCAACTTTGCTGAACAAAGCTTTTTCCTGTGGGCTCAAATCTTCCTTTTCACTTTTGGCATAAGCGGCTAGAAGAAAAACCGGCGCGGTTTCGTTGTAATAGTAATAGATCACGCGCGCGCCCCCACGTTTCCCCATGCCCGCCCGCGACCACCGTATTTTTCGCAATCCGCCCGTTCCGGGGATTTCCGCCCCCGCAAGCGGGTTCACGGCGATAAAATCTATAAACTCCTGCCGCTCTTTCTCATCCCAAAGAGATGTGGCGCGTTTCAAAAAAGGCTCTGTTTCAACAACAGTGTGCAGTATTTCAAACATGGCTCATTATACGTCAATGACGCCCTCCAAGCAAGATAAAATTTGCGCTTTGATAAAGATCGATTCAGGCGCATTTTCATTGTGTCCTTCGCGCTCCTCAGCACTCCTACGCATTCATGCCCACCCCCGCCAAACTTCTGCAAACCGCCCAAACCCATCACCAAGCAGGGCGGCTGCAAGACGCCGAGAAAGCCTATCGCGCGTTGTTGGGCGCCGTCGCTTCCCATGCCGAGGCTTTGCGGCTTCTGGGCGCGCTTTATTTGCAAACGCGGCAATGGGATTTGGCCGTCGACTGTTTGGAAAAAGCCGCGCATTTGCTGTCTTCCGATGCCGAAACGCTGACCAATTTCGGCACGGCGTTGCTGCATGCGGGCAAGCGCGACGCCGCCGTCTTGTGGTACGAAAAAGCGCTTGCCCTCAAGCCCGATTACCTTCCGGCGCTTGGCAATCTGGGGCATCTGTATCACGAGGCCGGGCGCGCGGCCGAGGCCGTTGCTATTCATGAACATATAACGCGCCTGAAACCCGACGACGCCCCTACCCATTTCGCCTATGCCAACAGCCTGCTGTCCACGGGTAAAAACGACGAGGCCATCGCGCATTACGAACAGGCGCTGCGGCTTCATCCCGACTATATCGAGGCGATGATCAATCTCGGCATGATCCTGTCCCATGCCGGAAAAGGCGAAGCGGGGCGGCGCTGGCTGGAAGCGGCGCGTTTGCGTTACGGCAAAATCCTGCAAGCCGATCCTTCAAACGCCGCGGCGATGAACAATCTCGCCAATATCCTGCGCCAGTTGGGACGCGCGGAGGAAGCGGTCGCCCATTTCCGCGAAGCCCTACGCGTGCGCCCCGATTACGCCGAGGCCGCGACCAATCTCGCCACCAGCCTGCGCGACTTAAACCGTTTGGACGAGGCGATCGAAAGCAGCCGCTTAGCGTTGCGCCTCAAACCGGATTCTTTTCACGCGCGGGTGAATCTCGGCGTTTTTTTGCAAGACAAAAGGCGACATGAGGAAGCGATCACGCTTTTCGCCGAAGCTTTGCAGCGCAAACCCGCCTCGCCCGACGCCAAATGGAACAAAGCGCTGTCGCATCTGGCCTTGGGGCAATATCGGGAAGGCTGGGCGTTGCACGAAGTCGGCCTCGGCGTCGCCCATATGCGCGGCAAGAATTTCGCGCCCCAGCGGCGCTGGACGGGCGAGGAAATCGCGGGCAAACGTTTGTTGCTGTGGTGCGAGCAAGGCTTTGGCGACAGCATGCAATTCATACGCTATGCCGCGTTGTGCAAGGCGCGCGGCGCGCACGTAAGCGTGCATTGCCCGCAAGCGCTGCGGCGGCTTTTCGCCAACGATGCCTTTATCGACGCCCTGCCCGAATCCCTCGAAGCCGCTGCCTTCGACTTCCACGCGCCCCTCATGAGCCTGCCCTACATCTTCGGCAGCGATCTCGATACGATTCCGGTTCCCATCCCCTATCTACACATCAGCGAACAAACCCGCGCCAAATGGGCGAAAATATTCACGGATCAAAGCGACGGCATTCCCTCTCCCCCCTCTCGGGGGGAGAGGGTCAGGGTGAGGGGGGACGCGGGAAATACAAACGTCAATTCCCCCCATCCCAACCCCACTTCTGAAAATACAAAAAAACTCACCAGCAGACCCGAATTCAAAGTCGGTCTGGCTTGGGCCGGAAATCCACGCGAAAACCACATCAATGCCCATCTGGCGGATCGCCGCCGCAGCATAAGCTTGGAAATGCTGCGGCCTTTATTCGATGTCGCGGGGACAAAGTTCTATAATCTGCAAATGCCCGCCGCCGCCGCGCAAATCGACGCCTGCCGCTTGCGTGGGCGCATCGTCGATTATATGGGCGATGTCAAAGACTTCGAGGATACCGGCGCGATCATCGAACGGCTTGACCTTATTATATCCGTCGACACGTCAATCGTGCATCTGGCAGGCGGCTTGGGACGTCCTGTATGGGTATTGTCGCGCTTCGATGCCTGCTGGCGCTGGCTGCAAAACCGCCCCGACAATCCGTGGTATCCGACCGCGCGGGTTTTCGGCCAAGAAACGCCGGGAGATTGGCAAAGCGTGGTGGAGAGCGTGAAAGCGACGTTGAAGGCTGTAAAAAATAAATAAAACAGAAAAATCACATTGTGTATGATTTTTCCCTTGACATCCCCACTCTCTTCCTCTATAACACCCCAGTCTCGAAAGAGACGTTTGTTCCGCCTCCGTGCCCACAGGCGTACGACTGTGGGGTATCGCCGGAGGCCCCAACAAGCAGGTTGCATGCCGCCCCTCGTTTCGGCGGGGTTCGGGAAGCGCGCTTCTCATACCAATCCCTGAACACGCTGAATCGAAGTGGATTCACAAAGGGATGAAAATGTGATTCCCTAAAGCCACAACCGGAACGGAGGTGGCGATGAAAGGGCAAGAGATCAGCAAGGAAGAAGGCAGGAGGATCGAGAAGG
>JARLJD010000065.1 GCA_031291395.1 Alphaproteobacteria bacterium
ACTGCCTCAACCACACGTTTGCGAAGATCGTCGGAAAGCGCCATTCTCGCCGCCTCCTTTCGCGGCGAGAATCATGAATCAGATTCCAGCCGATTTGGGAATCCCAAAGCGATTCAAATCGTTCGGAGCCCGCTCTAAGTCGTCATCAACATCAGTTTACGTAGCCTTCGATTGTACAGCGCCATATCAGCGTTAACGCGATTTTGGAATCCGCGATCGTTAGGCAGCCAGGGAATATTTCAACGCAAAATTGCTTGAACATCGCCCACAAATGAAAACATATTTATTGCGGCCGGCCTCGCTCCAGGGCGCCGGGTCGGATCAGCCGATCCTCGTTCAGTCTCCTCTTTCAAGGTCGGACTTGTCGCAAAAGGTGGACATTTTGCACGCGCCGGTACAGCGGCGACATTCGCGGATATTCGTCCGCGCGCTTGCGATGCTGCCCGACGGTCCGCCGCGCGCTATCCTTTCGGTCGGTTCGTGGTCGATGCACTGCGCCGTCGGGCGCAAGGGGATTGGCGTCAAACGATTCGAGGGCGATTCGATCACGCCGACGGGACGATATACGATCGTCAGCTGGCGCGCTCGCTTCGACAGATCGCCAAGCTCACATATCGATTGCGACAGGATAACGAAATCATCAGGTTGGTGCGACGATCCGCGCGCATCAGCCTATAACCTCCCGGTCTCGCTCCCTTTGCGCTTCAGCGCAGAAGCCCTTTGGCGTGACGATAATCTTTATGACCTCATCGGCGTCATCGATTTCAATTCCCGGCCACGCGTTCGGGACCGGGGAAGCGCAATTTTTCTGCATGTGGCGCGGGATGATTTTTCACCGACCGCCGGTTGTATCGCGCTCCCACGAAGCCAGCTCTATAAATTGAAGGCGATATTATCGTGGAGGCCTCAGATTTTCATTGGCGACAAATGTTGGCGACGACCAAAAATCGCCGAACCAACCCGAATCAGGGTCGCACCCAGTTCAACCGCCAATTCAAAATCGGCGCTCATTCCCATCGACAGTTCTGCGACCCCAAATTCGTTCGCCCGTTGTTTCAATAGCGCAAAATGGGGAGACGCAAGCTCAGCGACGGGCGGAATACACATTAGACCCGCGATCTCCAGTCCCGCCTCCTCTCGACAGATTCGCAGGAATCCCGCGAGGTCGCCGGGCAGGATGCCCGACTTCTGTGGCTCCTCGCCAGTATTTACCTGGACGTAGCATCTCGGTCGATGGCCAGTTTTTCGCATGGCCGCCGAAACGGCCATCGCAATTTTCGGCCTATCCAATGTCTGGATGACATCGAAAAGGGCAACGGCGGCCTCCGCCTTGTTCGACTGAAGCAGCCCGATCAGATGCAACTCGATATTCGAGTAGCATCGGCGAAACGCCGGCCATTTTTCAGTCGCCTCTTGAACCCGGTTTTCTCCAAAGACGCGTTCGCCTGCATCGAGCACCGGACGAATGTCCTCTTGTCCGAACCCTTTTGAAACGCAGACAAGCTTGACCGCTTCTTCCGCACGTCCAGCATCACGACG
>JARLJD010000066.1 GCA_031291395.1 Alphaproteobacteria bacterium
CCTTCTCGATCCTCCTGCCTTCTTCCTTGCTGATCTCTTGCCCTTTCATCGCCACCTCCGTTCCGGTTGTGGCTTTAGGGAATCACATTTTCATCCCTTTGTGAATCCACTTCGATTCAGCGTGTTCAGGGATTGGTATGACTCGCAATTAAAGACTCCCCCTCCCCTTGAGGGAGGGGGTAGGGGGTGGGGGCAGTGCCGCAAAAGCTATGTATGCTTTATGAATACTGCTCATGTGTCCCCCCATGTGTTGCATTTGAACAACTCGGTCGAGAGATAGCGTCCGCCGCCGTCCGGCAACAGGACGACAATTGCTTTGTTTGCCAGCGCGGGGCGTTTGGCTATGTCAATGGCGGCCGCTACTGCCGCGCCGGAAGATATTCCCGCAAGGATGCCTTCCTGCCGTGCCAGTTTGCGCGCGAACGCCAAGGCTTTTTCGTCGCCGACATCGATTATTTCATCGACAAGCTTCAAGTCCAAAAGCGGCGGGACAAAATTCGCGCCAATGCCCTGAATTTTGTGCGGGTTGGCTCTGCCACCGGATAAAACCGGACTGCTCGCGGGTTGAACGGCGATGATCTGTATGTCGGGTTTGTGTTTCTTTAATCCCGTCGCCACGCCTTGAATGGTGCCGCCGGTGCCGACGCCTGCGACAAAAAAATCGACGGCTCCTTTGGTGTCGTTCCAGATTTCCTCCGCCGTCGTGCTGTAATGAATGGCGGGATTGGCCGGATTCTCAAATTGTTTTGGCATGATGGCGTTTGGCGTGTTTCGCACGATCTCCTCGGCTTTCCTGATCGCGCCGGACATGCCTTCGTCGACGGGGGTCAGTACGATTTTTGCACCCAGAAACGCCAGCAATTGCCGCCGTTCGGGAGACATGTTCTCCGGCATCGTGAGAATGAGATTGTAGCCTCTCACGGCGCAGATAAACGCCAGCCCAATGCCCGTATTGCCAGAAGTCGCCTCAACCAGAACGCCGCCTGATTTCAAGCGCCCCTCTTTCTCTGCCGCCTCAATCATGCCAATCGCGGTGCGATCCTTGACGGACGACAGCGGGTTGAAAAACTCCAACTTGGCGTAAATGACAGCCACGCATCCGGCTTCCTGAGGCAATTTGTTCAGCCGCACAAGCGGCGTCCCGCCGATTGTCTCGGTAATATCGTTATAAATCCTGTTGCGCGATAGAGTGCCTGATGTCATGGAGCCTCGCCGTCCAAAAAGGATATTTGATTCATTTCAAGAGCGGGGACTTCGCAGTCGGCTTTGCCGATGATTTTTGCCGGAACGCCTGCCACCTTTGTATGAGGCGGCACATTCTTAAGAACGACGCTTCCCGCTGCTATGCAAGCGCCTGTTCCGATCTCGACGTTTCCAAGAATTTTCGCCCCCGCGCCGATCATGACGCCTGCGCGAATTTTGGGGTGGCGATCCCCATGCTCTTTGCCTGTGCCGCCCAACGTTACGTTGTGAAGCATTGAGACATCGTCTTCCACAACGGCGGTTTCGCCGATGACAAGACCCGTTGCGTGATCAAGCATGATGCCTTTTCCGATTTTAGCTGCCGGATGAATATCCGTCGCATAAAGGACGCTGCTGCGATTTTGCAGAAACAGCGCCGTATCCTTTTCCCCGTTTTCCCAAAGCCAATGCGCGGCACGATGTGTTTGCAAAGCATGGAAGCCTTTGAAATACAGGAACGGAGTCAGCGCTTCCGTTACAGCAGGATCGCGCTGCATGACGGCATTCAAATCAATCGCCGCCGTTTCGACGAGATCGGGCGCTTTTCCATAAACGAAGCGCAACAAATCCGAAAGCTGCTCGCTCGTAAAATATCTGTCGAATTGCTGTCGGGACAAGGCTTGGCTTAATCCCTCGGCCATTGTTTCGCTGTTAAGGATGACGGAATTTGCAAGCAGCGCCAGACGGGGCGAGTCAGAAACGATCCGCTGCGCCAAGTCGCGAATTTTTTCCCAAATTATTTTATCGAGGCCAGCGTTTAGGCTTACCCCTGTCAGGACAGCAAGCTTTTCGTCAGTATGCGCGGATTGTAAACCAGTGGCGTTCATTTTCATCTCCCTAACTTTGCCCCGAAGGGCAGTTTCGTTGTCGTTCCCCGCATCTCGGCAAGATGCGACAAGTCCCGCGATTTGCGCGGGTTAGCTCAGCAGCAAGGACAACAACAGAGAGACATAGGCGAAACGCGCTCTAATTGATTAATGGGATCAGGTTATGTGTTTGCAGCGGGACAGTCAAGGATTTCTGGAAGGCGTCAACGGATAGCCGCTCTCGCGAACACGGAACCAACGCGGCACAGCCCAGTCAACGACCGATATGGATGCCATTTATCGCGCCCAGCAGCCCGAAGGCTTGCAGCAACCATATCACCACCACAATCACGACGATGGCATTTAGAATGCCTTTAATCTTACCGTCCATCGGGATGTAGTTGTTTACAAGCCAGAGCAGTATGCCGACGACGATCAAGGCGATGACTACATGCATGAGAGGCATAGGAATTCTCCTGTTAGATCATAATGTTTTGAAGGGAAGCGTTTTGTTCCTGATAGTCTTCATGCCTAAAGGCGTCCCAACAACATAAGAATGAGCACGATAATCAGTACCGTGCCCAAACTGGCCGAAGGATAATAGCCCCAGTTCCTGCTGTGCGGCCATGTCGGCAATCCGCCAATCAACAGGACGATGAGAACAACAAGAAGGACTGTGCCTAGCATGATCTTCTCCTGTCAAAGCTGTTACCGCATACGGTATTACGGATTATGAATGCGCGAGATCTTGGTTCCTTCGAGGCTGAGACTGGCCATCAGTCCCTGTTGATCGAAGATAAAGGCATAGGCATCTTTTTCCATCGTCGTTGAAGAGAGGTTTTTGGCGACGCCTTCATCCACGACAACGACCGTTGGGCCTGTGCCTATTTCCCAGCCGTGGGTTTCGTGAATGTAATGCATCGCCTTGTCGTTCATCAGAAACACGACATATCCATATGATTGGGCGCCCGCCTGAAATCCCCACGAGGCGGTAACGGAGTTATAGTATCCGTCGATTTTATCCCCCTGCTTCAGAACGCCCTCGCCATAGGCTCCGCCGAAGATAAGGCCAGCTTTGATAATTTTCGGAAAAATAAGCTCGGCCTTCGCTTTCCTTGCAATGGCTGCGGCGGACGGATTCGTCGTGACCAGCATTTGCAAAGCCTGATCGGCATCCCTGTTCAGATCTTCGGGACTGTCCGCGCGCGCGTCGCTAAACGTGCCCCAAGATGCGGTGGCAAGTGTTGCGACGACAAGCGTCAAAAGGATGGCGCGAATGCTTTTCATTGTATCCTCCGTTTTGTTTGATAAGGGGACAGCCAAGACCTGTATCGTTCTAATTATCTTTTACATCAATCCCGCGCTCCCTTTTTGATTTTTATCAAAATGGTTGCCTAACGTTTTTTCATACTGACGGAGTCTGTTCTAAGAAATTCGAAATAGATTGGAGTTTGGGACTGTGTCTCGGTTCATGCGCAGCCTTTACGGTGTCCTCGCGCTCCTTGTTCTTGCGACGGGCTGCGCGACGCGGTTACCTGCGTCATATTATGCGCGGGTCGACACCCATGCTCTTGAAGACACTTCAAATACGCGCTTGGGCCGAGCCTATGAACAAGCCGCTGCAAAGCATCCCGGCCTATCCGGCTTTCACCTTCTTCCCACAGGCCCCGAAGCCCTGATGATGCGAATTGCCCTGATAGAGGCAAGCCAGCGCAGCATCGACATGCAATATTTCAGCACGCATGACGACACCACCGGCAAATTGTTGCTGGAGGCGGTTGCCCGCGCGGCCGACAGAGGCGTGCGCGTGCGGATGCTTTTGGATGACTGGAATCTCGACGATTTTGAAGCCGGGGCTGTTTCTCTCGACACGCATCCCAATATAGAGATCCGAGTATTTAATCCTTATTCGACGCGAGACGAATCCTTTTTTGCGCATTTTGGCAACGTCTTTTCCGACATAAGACAGTTTACGCGGCGCATGCACAACAAGGCGATTATATTTGACAACCAGATCGCCATTATGGGCGGACGAAACCTCGGCGATGAATATTTCGATGCTAGCCCTGATATTAATTTTCAGGATATCGACGTTTTTGCCAGCGGCCCCATTACGCGCCAGATATCCAAGAATTTCGACGCGTACTGGAACAGCGAAGAATCCTTTCCCATTTCCGCGCTTAATCTGCCGCCGCCAAACGCGCAAACGATCGAGCGGCTCAACGATGAGATGAAAGCGCATTGGCAGGACATGATAAAATCTCCGATTGGAAAACAGCTCAACAAAATACCGCTTCCGCGCGAAGTCAAGAACGGGGATGTGCCGCTTATCTGGGCGCGCGCCGAACTTGCGGCGGACAGTCCCGGTAAGATAGATCTGCCAAGCGAAGATGCGATAAGCGCCCCGGGCATTCGCATCGATGCGTTAGTGAATAAAGCGCAACGTGAATTTATCGTCTTTACGCCCTATTTTGTGCCGCTTGATAGCGGGGTGGAGGAACTAACGGCGCTGGTTGCGCGTGGCGTTGCCGTTCGCATTGTGACCAATTCGCTTTCTTCGACTGATATGGTGCCTGCGCAGGCTGGATACAGCCATTATCGGGAAGCGTTGGTGAAAGGCGGCGTCGAGTTGTATGAAATCAAGTCTTCGCAGCCCAAACATGCCCTCAAAAGCATGTTTGAGCCTTCTTCCCAAAACGGGCTGCACGCAAAAATCTATATGATCGATAGAAAAGACCTTGTCCTCGGATCTTTCAATCTCGATCCAAGATCGGCGCAGCTGAACACGGAACAGGTTTTGGTTATTCATAGCCCTGAACTGTGCGCGAAAATTGCGCGTTTATTCGAAGAGGCGACTTCGCCTGCGTCCAGTTATCGTGTCATGCTTGCAAACGCGGTGCCTATCGCCGATCGACCGGACATTCAAGAGGGGGATCTGATCTGGGTAACCGAGGAGAACGGCAAGACAGTCTATTATGATTTTAACCCGCATGCCGGATTCTGGCGGAACGTTATCGACGGTATTTTTTCCATTCTTCCCATCGATACGGAACTGTAACGGGGGACGATTAGATGCAAAACATCCGTTGTCTTTTCAGAAAGAGTCGCTTTCTCCGCATTCTGTTTGTGGGGATCACCATTGTGTCATTCTTTTCACTCAATACGAGCGCCATTGCAAATCAGGAGTCCGAACATTACAAAATCGTTTACCTGCTTAATGTCATCGGTACATCCGACCTTGTTTTTATCCGAAATGGCGTCGAATATACCGGCGAAGAAGCCAAGGCCCACCTTCAAGAGAAGTTGGATTTTGTCGGCGATCATATTCGTACGGCAGAGGATTTCATTAATTATATCGCCAGCGAGTCCTCGGTAACCGGCGTCTCCTATTATGTGCGGCTTGCCGACGGCAAGCAGATGGAAGCCGGAATATGGTTGCGAGGCGAATTAGCCAAAATGAAATAGGCAAAAGGATTTAGGACGTGTCCGAAACGCGTTCGCTTTTCAACGCGCGCCGTATGACGATAGGCAAGCGGATTCTCTAGCCACGACACAAGCGCATCCAATTTTTTGATATTCATCAAAGCATAATTACTGTTCTGGAGCAGGGTTGTGTTTCAACCCCTAACTATGGAGGCTAATATGGTCGAAGAAAAAAGCAGGGCAGAGCAAGAGCAACAAGCGGCAAGCGATGCCAAGTACGGATCGTTGCCCGATCCGAACGCAGGCAGTTATTATCTTAATGCGTATAACGACTATAAAGCGAACAACCCGCCGCCGCCTTTAGAGACATATTAGCATGAAGCCAGATCCTTTGCTTGTCCAGAAAACGCAGTCTTTCCAAAGGCGGCGTTTTTTGTTTGCGCCCCGTTTGACGCATATCAATGCAGAGTTGTTTAATAATCTAAAAAATTTTATATAGAAATTGATGCCGGCAATTTGATAGGCTATCCCTTAAGAACATTGTTTTTGCAGGTGTCTTTAATGGATTTTGCCTCGTTCAAAGAGCAAGTCGGAAAAATCTCCGGTCTGATCGTCGTGGACGCTTTCTCTCCCGACCTGATCGTCGGCGTGGCGCGGGGCGGATGGGTTCCGGCTTTGTTGTTGTCGCGTTTGCTCGGCGTCAAAAAGCTCTGCAGCTATGGCTTGGGCTATGCCGACAAGGCGCGCACCGTCATTCAGGTCTATCAGCGCGTCGACCCTGCTGACGATGTTCGCAACATCCTTGTCGTCGAAGATTTCCTTGAAAGCGGCAAATGCATCAAATACGCGACGGAAGAATTGGCGACGAGGGGAAGGGATGTCCGCACCGTCGCGCTGGGCTATCTGGAAAAAACGCTTCTGATCCCGACCTATAGCCTTGGCCGCGTCGAGGAAATTCCTCCCATGCCGTGGGATGACCGGTGACACATCAGTCCCCCATCACTTTTTTCCTGATCGCGGGCGAGGCTTCCGGCGATTTGCTGGGCGCGCGGCTGATGCGGGCGCTCAAGGCCAAGTTGAACGGCGAGGCGCGTTTTGTCGGCATCGGCGGGCCGCAGATGCAGGCCGAGGGGATCGAGCTTTTGTTCCCTCACACCGAATTGATGCATTTTGGTATAGTCGAAGTCCTGCGCCATATTCCGCGTTTGTTGAAGCGCATCAAGCAGACCGCAGATGCGGTTCTAAAAGCGCGACCGGCGGCATTGATTACGATTGATTCCCCGGATTTCTGTTTTCGGGTTGCGGAAAGGGTGGAGCGCGGAGACACAAAACACCAAATCCCCCTCATCCACTACGTCGCCCCCACCGTCTGGGCGTGGCGTCCCAAACGCGCTAAAAAAATCTCAAAGTTTCTTGATCATCTTCTGGCCGTGCTGCCGTTCGAGCCGCCTTACTTCACGCGCGAAGGGCTGGATTGCACTTTTGTCGGCCATTCGGTTGTCGAGGGCGGGGCGGATAAAGGGGACGGCGGGGCGTTCCGCGCCTCGCGCCATATCCCCGCCGACACGCCGCTCTTGACCGTTCTTTTCGGCAGCCGAAGCGGCGAAATCGCGCACCTTATGCCGATTTTTCGTGAAACCGTTCTGACATTGCGCGAACGGCATCCCGATCTGCAAATCGCCGTGCCGACTGTGCCGCATTTGAAAGACCGCGTTGCCGCCGCCGTCGCTTTGTGGGGCATGCCTTTTTATATTGTCGAGGGCGAGAAGGAAAAATACGACACTTTTGCCGCATCGAACGCCGCGCTGGCCTGCTCCGGCACTGTGGCGTTGGAACTGGCGCTGGCGCGCTTGCCAGCCGTCATCGCTTATAAAGTCAACGCGTTGACGGCTTTGCTCTATCGCCATTTTATCCACGCGTCCTATGCCAATTTGGTCAACATCATGCACGGCCAAAGGGTTGTGCCGGAATTTTTGCAGGAGAATTGCGCGGCGGAAAAGTTGGCGCAGGCGGTCGATGTTTTGCTCCGCGACGATGCGGCGAGGCAGGAACAAATCGCGCAGCTTGCCGCCACGGCCGAATGGCTGGGGCAGGGGCAGTTTGTGCCGTCCGAGCGCGCGGCGGAGACGGTGTTGGGGGTTTTAGAGAATGACGCCCCTCCCACTATCCTCCAAATCCTCCCCGCCCTCGTCACCGGAGGGGTAGAGCGCGGGACGGTCGAAACCACGGCCGCTCTCGTCAAAGCCGGTTATCGCGCAATCGTCGCATCGGCGGGCGGGCCGATGGCAAGCGAGATCATCGCCGCGGGCGGGACGCATATCACTTTACCTCTGGCGTCGAAAAACCCCTGCGTTATGCGCGCCAACATCAAACGCCTTTGCCGCCTCATTCGCGAACAAAAAGTCGATCTCGTCCACGCCCGAAGCCGCGCTCCGGCGTGGAGCGCGTGGCGCGCCGCGATACTGACCGGCACACCTTTCGTCACGACGTTCCACAGCGCCTATGGCGCGAAATCGAAGATCAAACGCTTGTATAATTCGGTCATGGCCAAAGGCGCGCGCGTAATCGCGATCTCATATTTCGTCGGCGACTATGCCGTGCGCACTTACGGCGTGGCGCAGGGCATTCTGCGTGTCATCCCGCGCGGCGTCGATATCGAAACCTTTGATCCCGCGAAAGTCGATCCGGATCGCATGACAACTTTGCGCCGCGCGTGGAATCTAACGGATCGCGTTCCCGTTATCCTCATGCCCGGACGGCTGACGCGCTGGAAGGGGCATTCGGTTTTGATCCGCGCTTTGGCGCGGCTGACGCGACGCGATTTCGTTTGCGTTATCGTCGGCGGCGGCAAAGACAGCCGCTATGGGCGCGAATTGGCGCAAGAGATCAAACAGGCGCAGCTGGATCAAAACATCGCGCTGTTCGACACCTGCCGCGATATGCCTGCCGCTTTTCTTCTGGCCGATGTCGTCGTCGCGCCCTCGACCCGCCCCGAAGGTTTTGGTCGCGTGGCGATCGAGGCGCAAGCAATGGGCGCGCCCGTCATCGCCACCAACCACGGCGGCGCAAAGGAAACCATTATCCCCTTTGAAACCGGCTGGCTTGTCGCACCCGGCGACGTCGAGGAACTGGCGCAAGCGATTGACGAAGCGTTAACCCTGTCGCCCGAAAAACGCCAAACACTGGCAGAGCGCGCCAGCGCCCACATCCGCGCAAATTTCACGACCGAGAACATGACGGCGAGAACGCTGGAAGTTTATCGGGAAGTGTTGGAGAAATCGTAACCGTCCTTTTTCCTGAGCTCATGCCATCTCCGCGCACGGCTGGGGAGAAAGGAAAGATTTTGGAGCATAAAAATGACGGATCTTCGCCTCAGTCCCATAGCCGGTAACGTTAAGTCCATTCAGGTCTGCAAAGGGCTTTCTTTATCAGCGATCCCTGACAATGGCGTTTTAATCCTCGATCCTTGCGTTCTCCCGCTTCTCGGCAAGGATCTGCTGTCGAAATTCAGAGAAATCATTCAGGTCGAAGGGGGCGAGAACGGTAAAACCGAGGAACGCTTCCTTTCCCTTCTTTTGCAGCATCGCGAAGCATTGGAGCAATCGGATTGCCTCGTTGCCATAGGCGGAGGCGGCACGCTTAATATGGCGACATCGATTGCTCACGCAATGGCGTCTGCAGGACACGCACCGCCCTATCACATCGTTCCGACGACATTGCTGGCAATGGTCGATGTCGCTTATGGCAGTTTAGGCAGGCTTAACCGCAACGGGCTTAAGAACAAAATTCGTTGCGCCTATGATCCGACAGCGATCATTCTTGATCCGGTTTTTCTCCGGCATCTTCCTGTTGCGGAAATCAAAAGAGGATTGGCCGAATGCCTGAAACATGCCCTGTTACAATCAACGCCCGACAATAAAGACAGATTTCCAACCGTCGAGGAATGCCTTTTTCTACTAAAAAAAGAGCACCCTTCTGTAGAGAACGTTTTCCCCGTGGCAGAAAAAACGCTCAACGCCAAAGCGGCTGTCATCACAGCCATAAACGAAGGCAACAAGCTTATCGAGAACATCCTCAGCTATGGTCATGTGGATGCCGAACCGCGCGAAGGCGCATCGGGTCTTCGTTTGTCGCACGGCGATGCCGTCCTGCTGGGGCTAGCCATAGAAGCGGCGCTTTGCGGCCCCGCGAAAATGGATGAAACGATTATCGAGGTCATCCCCTATACCCCCTTGGGCAAGGAGCTGAATTTGATAGATTTTGATTCAGATGTCATGCGCGAAGCCTACCGTTCCTCCGGCAAGCCGCGTTTCAGCCTCGGAGCCGATCGCTATCGGGTCGTGCGTCTTTCGACCGCGGGGCAATTCGCCTCGCTGAACAAGGAAACAAACGTCGATTTCATGGAATTCGATTTCAAAACATTGTTTGATGCAGGTTGCAGGATTATTCGACACTCAACTATGTCGGCCAAGTCATTTGCCAATCAATGAGTTGGGAGTCATAGAATGTGGGGCATAGAATCCTTGCGCAGCGCGTTAATTTCCCCTTAACTGTGGCAGCGTTAGAATGACAATCGGGGAGAGTTTCAAACATTTGTGGCTCTAAGGCATGACGTATTCGCTAGTTTCATCCTCGGTCAATGCCGATGCTTACGTGACGACGTACAGCACGAAGACGCAGCATGTGAAAAACGAAACCTCGTCGCAGGCCGTCAGTATCGGCAATCTGGAAGAGGAAAATACGGCCATAACCATTAGCCAAGCAGGGTCGGCGGCGACGATGGCGGCATCGACCACGTTTTCGGCGCTTTCGGGCACCACCAGCCTTTCCACGGATGTCATCGACACTGAATTTCAATTGTACGACAGCAACAACAATATCATCGCCGACAATTTCGGCACGGTGGAGCAAAAGACGGCGTATGACGAGTGGAAAAAGGGAACCTTGGCCCTAAGCGGCGGCACCTATACCGTTATCGCAACGCCGGACTCGGTTCTAACCGGAGGGTCATCCCCCGATTCAAACACGCTCAGCATCGGCTCGTCGGAAACACAAGGCACGACCTTGTCCGTTAACAGCACGCTGACCGGAAGCGATACGTCGGAATATTACAACTATTATTTCTCCGGCTCGACGATGAAGCTCGACTTCAACACCGAAAACGCCGGCGGCAACACGGCGCGAGTCATCGTATACAACGGCACAGGCGGCATCGTCGCCGATAGTCAAGGCACCGCGTGGCAGCGGCAGCAATATGCGGCATTAAATTCCAACACCGGCCTGACGGCAACGGATGGCGATTACTCCGTCGAAGTGACCTATGGGAAAACCGGAGACAGAACCAAGGACTTGAAATACAGCATGCAGCTTTATGCAGGCAACAATTACGCCGTCATTTATCGAAACACGATTTCGGCCCATGCTTATGATAGCTCTGCCTCGGGATCGGTCACAGCCACCAGCGATGCCGAGCTTTATACAACTTCGGCCTACAACAAGATCGATTCCACGGCGTTAGACGCGGTCATGATCGGCTGGCTGAAGCAGGACAAAACAATGCTTGACGTCTACAGCCAATTGACCAGCGCCGATAACGCCGATTATTATTCCTTTACCCTACAGCAGGGCGACAATCTGAAGTTCGGCTTTAACGCGTCGACGACGGAAAACCCGTCGAATTTGCGCGTGCAGATCATGAACAGCACCGGCACTTATGTCATCGCCGATAATGAGGGCACGGCGGCGCAGCAAAAAGCCTATAAGGAACTGACGACGACAAACGGACTCGCGGCAAAGCCCGGAACCTATACCGTCAAGGTTTCCTACGCGAATAACGCGCCTAAAACGGCACAGACCTATGAATTCGGCCTTTATTCGGGTACAATCTATTCGACCCAATATAAAACCACAGCCTCGGCGCAGACCTATGGCAACGCGCTTCTGGCGGGGAATGTGAAGGGCACGTCGCACGCGTCGGCGATCGCTTCCTATCTGACGGCCTTGTCGAACAGCACCGACAAGTCCACCTTGACCACGCTGACAGATGCGCTGAAATCGAGGGTTTAGTGCCAATGAAGCCATCCGGCGTCATCCCGCATGCGCGGGGATGACGCCGGTTTTTAAGTCCCCTTCTTCCCCGCCATATCGTCAATCAGCCAGCCCTGAAACAGCTTGACGCCCATCTCGCGCCCGATCGACAGGGCGCGCTCGTTGTCGCAACGGAAGAAAATCAGCTTCTCGGACGGCAGGCGCTCCAGCCCTTTGCGGATAGCAGGATCGGCCAATTGCTGCGCGCGGTCTTTGGAGACGTTGATCTTGATTCTGTCGACGGCAAAAGCGTCGAGATTGACATATCCCACCATGTTGGGCGTGATGCTGTCGAGCGCGGTACGGAAGCCTTCGCGCCTGAGGACATCGATTGCACTGAGCGTCAGGGACATATCCTGAAGCAAATCGCCGCGATGCAGTTCAAAGCCGATCAGGTTGCGCTGCTCACGCGGCACGCGGTGTACGAATTGGGCAAAGACGGATCCCATGATCGAGGCGATGGACAAATTAAGGTTGACCTTGCGTCCCGCGATCGCGTCATAGGAATTTGCCAACATCGTTAGCAGCTTCTGGTCGAGCAGCGTGCAAATCGCGAAAAAGAAATGCTCCGAACGCGCGACTTCCAGTTTCGGAAAACGTTCGCGGCGCAGTTCCTCGAAACTGATGAAATATTCCTCGGCGACCTGATCCCATTTGCCGTTCGTGTCGAGATAAATCGTCTGCGTGCGCCCATAGCCGCGTATGTCGATTTCCCCCAAAAGATGCTCGATCTGATCGACCGTTTTCGCCGTCAAATGGCCGATGGATTCATCGACCGTATCCTTATCGCCGCCCAAAGTCGCAGCCGCGCGCGCGGCTTCGATGTAATAATTCGTGCGTTCGCGCAAGACCGCGTAATTTTCCGGCATGCGGTAGGTCAAAAGAAACGAATTGGCGTTTGCTTTGTGTTCTTCCAAAGCCGCTTCGATCGCGCGCTCAGACAGAATACGCGCCTCGCCCGGGTTTTCCCAAACGACAAAGGCGTCGCCGTTCGACATTTCATAATAAGCGCCTTTGGCATCTTGCGCATAGGCCTGCAATTTCTTTTGCGCGGCTTCCAATGCCTTGCGGTCTTTGGCCAGCGGCGCGATCGCGCTTAGAATAAAATTTAAAACCAGACACGGAAAGCCGTGCCTTTGCATCCGACGAACGCGCAGGATAAAGTCCTGCTCGCGCACAAGATCTGCTGGCGTTTCCTTGTTGTCTCCAAATTCCCAGACGCGCATAAGAGGCTCTTGAACAAAATCAGATGTTATATCCTCGTCATTCCCGCAAAAGCGGGAATCCATCGCCGCGCGTCTGCGTGACATAAGAGTCTAGCTGCGGTTCAGCTGGACTCACACGCTCGCCACCGTTCGCAAGGGATTCCCGCTTTCGCGGGAATGACGAAGTTCGACAGTCGTTCATTCTCGCATCTTTAAGTTAACAACAGGTTTCCAAATTCCGAACCGTTTTTAAGAATTCCCTGATTTTTTCCGGCGATTTGCGCCCCGCGCTTTCTTCAACCCCCGATGAAACATCAAGAATCCGCGCGCCCGTTGCCGCTACCGCCGCGGCGACATTCGATATATTTAGCCCGCCCGCCAGCAGCCACGGCTTGGCAAAAGCCGCGTTTTTCAGCAAAGACCAATCGAAAGTGACGCCGCTGCCGCCGAACGTGCCACTAAGCTTGGCGTCCAAAAGCAAAAAATCGGCAACATCCTCATAACGCCGCGCCGCCTCGACATCCTGTGGCGTGGCGATGCCGACAGCCTTGATAACGGGCAGGGCGGTTAATGCTCTGACGGCAGCGACGCGTTCGGAAGATTCACCGCCGTGCAGCTGGATCATCCGCAAAGGGGCGACTCCCAGCACGCGCCTAATCTCTTCATCGGACGGATCGACGAACAGGCCGACGGATACGACCGAAGAAGGAAGAATCTCAATCAGCGCCGCCGCCGTTTGCGCCCCCACAACGCGCGGCGACTTCAAATAAAAATTAAACCCGACATACCGCGCCCCGTCCTCAACAGCGGCCGCAACCGAAACCGCATCGCGCAACCCGCATATTTTAACTTCGCGTATCAAACGAAGCTCCATAAAGTTTGCGTCATCCCCGCGAAGGCGGGGATCCATCTTGGCCGCGCAACAAGCGCCTGTAAGATGGATCCACCTTTGCGGGGATGACGCCGTATGATGCTTCTACTCATGAAGCCCAAGTTCCTCCGCAATCCGCCCCGCCGCCTCGGCGGGATTCTGCGCTTTTGTAATCGGCCTCCCGATCACAAGATGCGTCGCGCCCGCATCCATAGCCTGACGCGGCGTCAGCGTGCGTTTCTGGTCGTTCGACGCCGCCCAAGCGGGACGAATGCCGGGCACCATCAGGACAAGATCCTTGCCCAAAGCGTCGCGCAAAACTGAAATTTCCTCCGGCGAGCAAACGCAGCCGTCAATGCCGCTTTCTTTCGCCAGTTTTGCCAAACGCACAACTTGACGCTTGGTGTCCGTATCTTGTCCGGTAGCCTCTAGGTCGCCACTGTCGAGACTGGTCAAAACGGTGACAGCCAGCAGCTTAGGCCGATCCGCGCCCGCCTTGGCGGCAGCTTCCGCCGCCGCGCGCATCATCGCCGCGCCGCCCGAAGCGTAAAGCGTAATAAAGGCCGGTCGCAAAGGCAGCAGAGAAGATATAGCCCCGGCAACCGTGTTAGGAATATCGTGCAGCTTGGCATCAAGGAAAATCGGCAAGCCTTTCGCGGCAATCGGGCGATAACCGGCCGCGCCATGCGCCAGAAAAAATTCCAGCCCCAGCTTGATGCCGCCGACTTTTCCTTGCAGCGAATCCACCAGCGCCGAAGCGCGTTCAAGATCAGGCGTATCGATGGCGCAGAAAACAGGATTCATGATTTAAATCTCCAAAACGAAGGCTTCGTCGCCTTCTCTTGTTGAACGTTGGTGGTTTTTTGCAATTCGCCGATTTTGTCGTTGAGCGAAACAAGCTCTTTGCTGAGTCGCTTGGCCCGCCGCCGATGCGGCACGCCCCCGATCCAGCCCCACAAGCCGCCTATAACCAGCCCGAAAGCCAGTGGCGCAAGCCCGATCAGATAGAGCGGCTCTTGCAAGCCCCCGTCGATTGGCCACATCGCCACCGCCACGTTTTGCCGATTCGACAAAGCGAACGACACCACAAAAGCGAGGGCAATCAGGCCGAAGATGCCGGAAACGAATTTCATGCAAAACTGTCTAGCACAGTCCCGTCTTGCGATCAAATCAGCGGTTGCCAATCTATTTCATAGCATTTTCAAATAGTTACGCTGGTGTTTGTTTTCCCGTTTAATCGAACAGTTCGTTGATCGCCGATGCAATGTTGCAATTTACGCTTGCGCAAAAAGGCTAAATAGTATAACTTTCGTCCGTTAACAAGTCGTTAACATCATGCCTAAAATATAACAGAACCATTCCGGTTCGATTAACTCAAAACCTAAGGAGGCTATCATGCGTTCCATATCATTCATGGCACTGACCGCGGCTTTTGTTCTTTTGCTGGCAGGGGGGCAAGCGCTGGCGACGGACTATGGCTCCAGCAACGTCAACAACGTCAACAACTCGAATACAAACAACGTCACCAATAAGAATATCAACGACAATACCAACATCAATACGAATACGAATACCAATCTGAACTCCAATGCCAACTGGAACGCCAATGCCAATTGGAACGGAAATTCCAATGGCAATGGAAATTCCAATGGTAATTCCAACGGCAATGGAAACCACAGCCATCGCAGATAATCGACTGTAGAGCAATGGCACCGCCGGAACGAATCGTTCCGGTCCACCTTCCGGTATCACGCCTGATCCCGGAAGGTGGGTTGCCATCCTACCGAATGATCCTTCAGCCGGAAATAAGACTGATCGGAAAAGGTTGATGCGATTTTGATTAAACGCACGCGAAATATATTGAACTATAGCTTCCCTCGAAAATTTTCCCTGCCGATTGAAGCGTTCCCAGAATTTCCCCTATGCCCCCCGAAGAATCGCCTCCATTCTTCTCAAACTTTCCTCCCGCCCCAACAATCCCGCCACGCCAAAAATCGGTGGGGAAACCGTTGAACCGGACAAGGCCACGCGCAGAGGCTGCGCGACGGCGCCGAGTTTAATCCCCTTTTCCTCGGCATAGGCACGGAACAGATTCTCAACAGCTTCCGTCGTGAATTCGGAAAGCCCTCCCATTTTCGCCGCAAGATCGGCCAAAACTTGCCTTGCCTCCGGCGTCAGGATTTTCGCAGCCTTGTCGTCGAGCGTGAACGCGCCCTCATGAAAATAAAACGCCGCCATTTCCGCGATCTGCACCAGCGTCTGCGCGCGCGGTTTCAAATCCGGCATCGCGCGGGTCAGAAGATCAAGCTGCGCTGGCGTTAAATTCCGCCCCATCACACGCGCGACAAAAGGCGCAGCCAAGGCGGCCAAATCCGCATCTGGTTTTTCCTTGATGTAATGCGCGTTGACGCTGCCCAGCTTGGCAAAATCAAACCGCGCAGGCGATTTTCCGACGCCGTCCAGATCGAACCATTCAATCGCCTTGTCCATCGGAATAATCTCGTCGTCCCCATGCGACCAGCACAGGCGCAGCAGATAATTGTTCACCGCTTCGGGCAAATAGCCGCGATCGCGGTAATCGCTGACGGCAGGCGCACCGTGGCGTTTAGACAATTTTGTGCCATCGGGGCCGTGAATTAACGGCATATGCGCGAAAACGGGAACATCCCAGCCCATAGCCTTATAAATATACGCCTGGCGGAACGTGTTGGTCATATGGTCTTCGCCGCGAATGACATGCGTGATGCCCATATCGTGATCGTCCACCGCCGCCGCCAACATAAAAGTCGGCGTACCGTCGCCGCGCAGCAGAACCATATCGTCAAGCTGGCTGTTCTGCACCGTGATCGTTCCCATTACGACGTCGCGGATCGTCGTTTCTCCCGTCTGCGGGGCTTTCAAACGAATGACGGGGGCAATTCCTTGCGGCGCATCGCTGGCAGGACGGTCGCGCCAGCGTCCGTCATAGCGCTGCGGCAGGCCTTTGACTTTTTGCTCGGAGCGCATCGCGTCCAGTTCTTCGGGCGTGGCATAGCAATAATAGGCGACGCCGTTCGCGACCATTTGCCTTGCGACTTCGGCGTGGCGTTTAAAATGGGCGTACTGCGAATAATACCCAAGGCTCTCGCTATCCTTGTTGTCCCAATCAAGGCCAAGCCACCTCATCCCGTCCAGAATCGTCTCGATCGATTCCGGCGTCGAGCGCGCGCGATCGGTGTCTTCGATCCGCAAAAGGAACTTGCCGCCGTGATGTTTGGTGAACAACCAGCAAAAAAGAGCGGTACGCGCGCCGCCGATATGCAGGTATCCGGTAGGCGAAGGAGCGAAACGCGTGATAACAGGCATGAGAACAATCCGGTTTTGAAGATGAAGAATGCGCAGCCCTGATATAACAGGATATGCTGCCCTATTTCAATCCGTTGACCTTGTGAATTCATCTTTGCGCGTGGGAAACAGCAGTGAGACAAAAGCGGCAGGATTCCCTCCCCCTTGAGGGGAGGGTTAGGGAGGGGGGAGGGCGACTGGGAAAGGCGGTTGGAGTTCATAAAACACCTTGCAGCAAGGTTTGGCTATAATCCCAGACGTGGTCTCTTGCCTCACCCCCCTCCCAAACCCGCCACTCAAGGGGGAGGGGATCCCGCCGTTGTCACTGAACCGCTGTTTCTAACTCACAAAAAATGTCCCGCTTATTGCCTTGCGCCGCCTGACCGCCCGTCACTATTCCCCATCCACCTCACCGCCCCGCCCACATGCCCCGTTCCCATCGCCCGATGCAAAATCGGCAGCAACGCCTCTATCTCCTCGTCCAGCTTCCACGGTGGGTTAATCAGCATCAAGCCGCTGCCGTTCAAACGGCCTGTGCCAATTTCCTCGTCATAGACGAATTCGACGCAAAGGATCTTACCGATGCCCGATGCCGCCCATGCCTCGTGGAATTTCCATATCGCGGGACGATCCTTGACGGGATACCAGATCATGTAAATGCCGGTCGGCCAACGCCGCCAAGCCTCGCCCACGCGCTTAACGATCCGATCAAACTCGCCGTCCTGTTCATAAGGCGGATCAATCAGCGCAAGGCCGCGTTTTTCAGGCGGCGGCAGAAACGCGCCCAGAGCCTCGAACCCGTCGCGGCGATGGATTTGCATGCGTTTATCGGCAGGAGCCTGCAAGCGCAACGCGTCGAAATCTTCGGGATGAAGCTCGCAAGCGATCAACCGATCCTGCGGGCGCAGCATATGAAACGCGAATAAAGGCGATCCCGGATAAACGCGGAATGTATCCGCCGTAGCCCCGTCCCACAAAGGATTCATCCGGCGCAAAACTTCGTAATAATCGGCCAGCTGAGGCCAAAGCGCGGACGAAGAATCCGCCAGCAGGCTTCTGACTCCCTCCGCCGCCTCGCCGGTTTTCAGCGCGCGCGGGTCGCAAAGATCGTAAAACCCCATGCCCGCATGCGTATCCAAAACGGCAAAGCCGCTGTCCTTGGCGCGCAAATGCCGCAACACCAACGTTAAAACCGCATGTTTAACAACATCGCAACGGTTTCCGGCGTGATAAATATGGCGATAGTTCATGGGGTTTTCTTAGCCAGCCTAATGAAATGAGTGATCCAAAAAGTGCCGCAAGAGCGGGAGACTCCTCCCCCTCTATGGGGGAGGCTGGGTGGGGGTGATGGTTCCACAAAAGCCGCATTTACTCGGCCAGATCACCCCCACCCCCGTATCAAGTACGGGGTAGGCTCTAACCCTCCCCCATAAAGGGGGAGGGAATTCCGTCGCTTTCGCGGCACCACTTGTCTCACTTATACCGCCTTAACGCAATTAACCCCTTGCGCCCAACAGATTTTTGTCCTTGATTCAACCTATCGGAATCACTCAAGGACTTTGAAATGACCTCCTTCTCTCGCAAACTGGCTTTTTCCGCGGCTTTGGCCTGTCTGGCGCTGGCTCTCGGCGCGACGCCCGCTTCGGCTAAAACGAAACATCATCACGCCAAAACGCACCACGTCCACCACCGCCGCGGGAGAAAAGCCTCAAGAGGCAGCGCGATCGTGCGCATCGCGCAAGAGCATCTCTCCAACCTCGGCTGTTACACCGGAAAAGTCGACGGCGTCATGGGGCCCAAAACCAGAGCCGCGATCAAGCGTTTTCAACGCGAACACGGCCTTAGGGCAAGCGGCGCGCTGGACAAGAAAACCTCGCGCGCGATCGAAAACGCCGATCATCTGATGATTGGCAGCCACAGCCAGCTTCTAACGCATGAATCCGTCACCAGCTCGGACGAAGCCGTTAATCAGGATTACGACGTATCGCTTAACGGCGGCACCAAAATCGTCAACAGCCGCTTTGCGCGCCTCGACGTCAGCGAAAGCGGATCGGGAGCCGACAAACGCTACAACGTCAACGTGAACGGCCAGCCCATCCTGACGGCGGACGGCCAGCCCTCGATCATCGGCGTATCGCCGTCTTATGATCTTGGCAACGAGGACGCGGTTGTGTTCACGACCTACAGCCCCAACGATAGCGGATGCATTTACAGGAATCACGTGCTGGCCATGGACGACAAAGGCACCAAGATGCTCGACATAACGAACTGCACGCGCGATTATCAGGCCCGCGTCGAAAACGGCTCGCTTTACATCACCTTCCCCGAACACGACGACAACCGCGCCGTGGGCGCGATCTGGCGGCTTGAGGGGATGAATCTTAATCGGCTGTAGACCTGTCGACAACAGACAGGTTTTCTTAACCTTTTACAGGTAAATTTGCCGTGTAAAGGAGTTTGCCGCCATGTCCACGCGTCACAGGATTTTCCCAGCAAAGCCGCATCGCTCAGGCTTCACCCTGACCGAGATCGCAATTGTCCTCGGTGTCATAGGCGGGATCGTCGGCGGCTTATTTGCGCTGATCGCGCCCCTGCAATCTAAAATAAAACTCAATCAAGCGGTCGACGAACTCAGCGTCATTTCCAACAACGTGCGGAGTTATTATAGCGGGCGAGCTGTGCCTTCCCCAGCCGCCTGTCCCGCCGCGGGCCCCGCATTTGCCGCAGCAACTGAAACGCAATATGTAAGCTCCGGCATTTTCCCGTCCGAAATGCTTTTTAAATCCGGCGCAAACACATATGTTAATAATTCGTGGAATCCGGCAAGTACGACTTCGACGGTACAGGTCGATCTTTGCGGCTCCCGTCCGGTTCTTTTTGTCATTCGCTATAAAAACCTGACTCAGCAAGCCTGCCTCACCGTCGTCCCGCAAACGTCCGGGCTTGCGTCGGGGATGAATCTTCAAAAAATCGTTGTGACGAACGGTACGACGCCTTACCCTTTTTCAGGGACTATCGTCCTAGATCCAACAGACTCAACCCTCGCCACAGCCTGCACCCCAGCCGCTGCCGGTGGAACCATCACTTCTGTCGATTGGTATTACAAGCTAAACGGATAACCCGCGCCCCCTGATCGGAAAGGCTTTTCGCTATGCGCATTTCTTTGACGCCCCGCCGTTCAAAAACGCGCGGCTTTACCTTGACGGAGCTTGCGATTGTTTTCGGCGCGATGGGGGCGATCATCGCCGCCATCTGGGTTGCTGCCGGCACTGTTTCCGACAACAATAAAGCCTATCTAACGGCGCAACAAATCGGAAGAGTCACGCAAAACATCCGCGAATATTACATGAACGCGCAGGGGATTCCCCCAGCGGCTTGTAGTGGCGCCGATGTAACGGCCGCTCTTGATACTAACGGGTTGTTTCCGGCAGAAATGCGGAGCGGTACTGTAGGCGTAATCAACTCTGCCTATGCCACCAGCGCGACCGGTTCCTTTCGTGTGAAAGGGCCTTCTTGCCCGGGAACATCATCCCGTTTCTGGATCGTGCTGACGAATCTGACTCCCGCGGCCTGCGCCCGGCTTCTTTTCTCCGGCATCAATTATCAGGATCAGTCTATGGGCATCACGGCTGTATGCGGAGCGTCCGAGACGTCCACTACCACTCCCTGCTATAGCGGGACGGCAGGGACAGGCACGACAGGGGGGTGGTTTAACATTAAATGCCTTAACGGGGTTTGCGATACCTATACACAAACCGGCACCCATGTCCCCCTGACCTTGCCGCAAGCGCAAACCCTTTGCTCCAGTGCCTCAACCAGCGAAGTCGGCTGGGAATTCAAACTGCGCGATTAGCTGCCTTCTTCGGCCACGCGTTCACGCAAGCCAGAATAAACGCCGCCCAATAAGGCAGCGTTTGCACCAAAAGCATGCCCGCCCACAAATCGGCGCTCTGATTCTGGGTTTCAAACTTCCACAAAACCGATCCGGCGCAAGCCAACAGCGCGATCAGCAAGGCGAATTCCTCGCGCGCCATGAGAATAGCCTGCAGCGCCGCAGGTTTATCCGCGCATTTGGGCGTGCGGAAAAACGGCTTGCCGGACGTGAACATGCCCTGCCACATCGCGCGCGCCACGGCATGCGACAGCCCCATGCCAGCAATGGCCGCGCCCAAACGATCAAGCCACCCGCATTTGACCCTTGCGCGATAAAGCAAAAACGCCGCCGCGATTTTAAAAACAAAGACGCTGAGCGTCGGCACCAGAAAAACCGCAGGCGGAAACTCGACCCATTTCAGCAAAAGAAATACAGACCAGATAATCGCCGCCAGCGCGAAAACGATATGCGCCGCGTCCGCGAACCACGGCAGCCACCCCGAAATAAAATGATATTTCTGCCCCCGCGTCAGCCGATGCCCCTCGGCCAGCGAACGCCAGTGCCGTTTCAAAATCTGCGCCGCGCCATAGGCCCAACGGAAACGCTGGGTTTTGTACGCGCTGAAATTATCCGGCATCAACCCGCGTCCCAGCGAATGATCCATATAAACGGCCTCGTACCCGTTCTCGAACAGGCGCAGCCCAAGCTCCGCATCCTCGCAGATGCACCATTCCGCCCAGCCGCCCGTCGTTTGCAGCGCGGTCTTGCGGATCAAGGTCATCGTGCCGTGCTGAATGATCGCGTTGCGCTCGTTGCGCTGAACCATTCCGATATGAAAGAAACCCGCATATTCCCAATAACACATGCGCTTGAACGCGCTTTCGTCCGCGTCGCGATAATCCTGCGGCGCTTGCACAAAGCCGACCTCGGCGCGGGTGAAATAGGGAACGGTCCCTTTCAGCCAATCGGGACTGACGACATAATCGCTGTCGATCACCCCGACAATCGCCGCGTTGCTGGCCGTCTGCGTCAAAGCGAAATTCAACGCCCCCGCTTTATACCCCGGCCATTGCGGCAAATGGAAAAACCGGAAACGCGATCCCAATGTGGCGCAATATTCCTCAACCGGCTTCCACACCGCCTCGTCCTTGGTATTGTTATCGACGATCAAAACCTCGAAATTCGGATAATCCAGCTTTGCCAGCGCATCGAGCGTTTCCATCACCATATGCGGCGGCTCGTTATAGCAAGGCACATGAATGGAAACCTTCGGCGCGTCGGGCGGGGGAGTCCAATCTTTATAAGGCTCGAAATGACGGCGGCGTTCGCGCGTCCATAGCACTTCGGCCAGCTCGAACCCGTCCACCAAAAGCAACGCCAGCAAAACGACCTGCGCCCCAAGCAAAACGCCCCACGCCACAAGATCGCTGCTCAGAAACCGCGCCGCGATAGCGGCCATAATCGCCCAAACGACAATGCTGGCGACAGCCTGAATCAGCGCGGCATAAAACAGCTTGCCCCTGAACTTTAAGTATTGCTTGCGCCGCACGAACCACTGAATCGGAAGAAAAGCCAGCAGCGAAGCCAGCGCATAGCCCTCAAGCCAGCGCGAGGATTCGGTAATCGAGCCGCTCATGAAAAATTTCGGTTTGCGCGCCGCGTCCCACAAACCCCAATAAGCGCCGACCGTCCCTTCGATGCCGCGCTTCCACGGCTCGTCAAAGGCTTCGACGATGGAATAATCCAGCCGCTCGGCGCTGGCGACGTTCAGAAAATCACGGGTGAATTTCGCCTCGTTAACCAGCGAGGGTTCCGCGCCCTTGACCCATTGCCCCGCGCTGGGCCAGCCGACTTCGCCGATAAAGATGTGCTTGTGCGGAAAGGCCGTCGCCAACTGGCGATACCGATACATGATGTACCCCAACGCCCCGTCTTCCGGAACGCCTTCCCAGTAGGGCAGAATATGAACGGTGATGAAATCGACGCTATCCGCCAGTTGCGGATATTTCAGCCAGATATGCCACGGCTCGGCGGTCGTGACCGGAATGGAAAGTTGCTTTTTGGCGGATTCGATATAGCCGATCAACTGACCGACGGTAACATCGGCGCGCAACAAGGATTCGTTCCCGACAATCAGCCTTTTGACGTTAGGATTGTCGCGCGCCGTATCGATAGCCAGCGCCAGCTCTTTTTTGTTCTTGGCGTCGTCGGGCGATATCCACGCTCCCAGATTGACGTCAATAGCGTGCCGCCCTGCAATCGCCGCAATGCGATCCAGCCCGTCGCTGACGCCGTAAGTGCGGATGGCGGCCGTATGCCCCTCCAGCACGCGCATATCGCGGTCGATGTCGGCATCGGACAAATGGTTGTCAGCATCCCCCGCCTGATAGCCGCTGTAAGACAACCCATTGATTACGCCCCCCCACGCGCGCTCGGCAACGCTCTGATTAACCAAAGCCCAAACCGCGAAATTGGCCAGAAGGACGAGGAAGGTAACGGGGATAAGGTGGCGGAGCATAGAAGAGGCTAAGGGCTAGGGATGAATGGTCGTGGAAGATACACGCAAAAGACGGCATTTTCGAGGTAGCGCGGGGGGGGGGCCCCCCCCCCCCCCCCGCTACCGCTGTTTTCCGGCATCCGCCTACGACGCCCCCATCTGCTTCGACTTCCCGCTCAGCGAATTAACCAGCGCCTGAATACCGTCCCTGCGCGCGATCGACGAGAATTCGGCGCGACGCGTCGCCAGTTCGCTGATCGTGCCGTTCATCATCACATCGACGATGCGATAATTGCCCTTGTCGTCGGCGCGCATCAGGTAATTCAACGTTATGGCGTCGCCGGTCGAAGGTTTCATGCTGGTTTCAACAATCACGCCGCCGACGGAAGGCTTTTCGCCAATCACGGTGAATTGTTCTCCGTCATAGGCGGCGAAACGGCTGGCATAAGTCGCGACGCTGAAATCCGAAAAGGCCTTGATCAAATCGTCTTGCTCTTGCGCCGAAGCGTTTGCCCAACTCGGCCCCGTCGCCATACGCGCCATCAAAGGCAGATTGAATGCGGCCTTGATGACGGGATCGAGCTTTTTATACCGTCCCTCAAACCCCAATTCCCGCCCCTGCTTCATCGTGGAAACCAGCTGCGCATAAAGCCCCCGCACGACGCCTTGTGCGGCCGTGTCGGCGTGGGCTGGAATGGGAGCGAAAAATACTAGAAGGACGAGCACCGCTATGGCGCGATGGAGAAAGGACGGGCGTTTCATTTCTCGAACCTCTAAAACACAAATCAAAACCGGAGGACAAACCTACTTGGGGCCTTCCAGAACTAGACACTGATCACGCTTGTTCGCTTCTAACACCAAAGAGCGGAAAGGACTCTTTCCGGTCAATTCCTTGCAAGCGAAAGTATAC
The DNA here is from genome assembly GCA_031291395.1 of Alphaproteobacteria bacterium. Classification (GTDB taxonomy): domain Bacteria; phylum Pseudomonadota; class Alphaproteobacteria; order UBA9219; family UBA9219; genus CAIXLI01. Next base: position 24,240 of record JARLJD010000066.1, read on the forward strand.
TCGTTCCCATCAATCTTGCACTCAATCTTCCCCTTGCCGTCTTTTATCATTGCTTCGATCAGTTTTTTCCTCTGATCGACATTCTTCTCGCAACCGCGGAACGCAAAAACTATCGTTATTCCGCACAAAAGAAGGGCACCTACCTGCAAAATGCCATTCGCCCCGCCGTCATCATTGTCGTGCATAAAACCTCCTTGAAAAAACATGTAATTGAGGACGTCATATATACACAGGCAAAAACCGTGTTCAACAAATTTATATGGTTAAAATCCACCAACCGCCGCCGCAACCACCGCCTCATCCGCGCCCAACGCCTCCAAAGCCTTGGCGACAATATGATGTGCGTTCAACCCCGCCTTTTCGTACTGATTATACTGCGTATCCTGATCCTGAAACCTGTCGGGCAGGGTCATCGACCGTATCTTCAACCCGCGATCCAAAGCCCCCGCATTCGCCAGATGATGCAAAACATGACTGCCGAACCCGCCGACCGAGCCTTCCTCGATCGTGATAAGAACCTCATGCTCGCCCGCCAGACGCGAGATCAAATCAAAATCGATCGGCTTGGCAAAGCGCATGTCGGCGATCGTCGTGCTAATGCCGCGTGCGTCCAGCAGTGAAGCCGCCTTGCGGCATTCGACCATACGCGCGCCGAGATTAAGAATCGCGACTTTCGTGCCTTCCTTGACGATGCGTCCCTTGCCAATCGGCAAAACCTGTCCGCGCAAAGGCCGCGCCAACCCCACCCCGTCGGCGCGCGGAAAGCGCACGGCAGTCGGCAGATCGTCCACGGACGCGGCGGTCGCCACCATATGCATCAACTCCACCTCGTCCGAAGGCGCCATAACGACAATGCCGGGCAAGCATGTCAGATAAGCCAAATCATACGCCCCCGCATGCGTCGACCCATCCGCGCCGACCAACCCCGCGCGATCCAGAATAAACCGCACCGGCAATTTCTGCAAAACGACGTCATGCATCAACTGGTCATAGGCGCGCTGCATAAAGGACGAATAAATCGCGCAGAACGGCTTGAATCCCTCGCACGCCAAACCGGCGGCAAAGGTCACGGCATGCTGCTCGGCAATGCCCACGTCGAACAAGCGATCGGGAAACCGATGGCCGAAAACATCCAGCCCCGTGCCGGACGGCATCGCCGCCGTAATCGCCAGAATGCGGTTGTCGTGTTCAGCTTCCGCCGCCAAAGCCTCGGCAAAAACTTTTGTATAAGAAGGCGGCGACGCTTTCGGCTTCTCCAAAGCCTTTTCCGCTTCGGTCTTGATGATATTGAAACGTGGCTGAACGGCATGCATCTTCTCGGCCGCAGTTTCCGCCGGTTCATAGCCGTGCCCCTTTTGCGTCACGACATGAATCAAAACAGGACCGCCCTGCGGATCGTCGCGCACATTCTCCAAAACCGGAATCAGATGCTCCAAATTATGCCCGTCGATGGGGCCGACATAATAGAACCCCAATTCCTCAAACAAAGTCCCGCCGGTGACCATTCCGCGCGCATAATGCTCGGCCTTCCGCGCCGCCTCTTTCAAAGGGCGCGGGAACAATTTGGCAAATTCCTTAGCGACCGAGCGCAACCCCCGATATTCCTTCGACGACACGATGCGCGAGAGATACGCGCTCATCGCGCCCGTCGGCGGCGCAATCGACATATCGTTGTCGTTCAGAATAACGATCAACCGCGAATCCATCGCTCCGGCATTGTTCAACGCCTCATAAGCCATGCCTGCGCTGATCGATCCGTCGCCGATCACGGCCACGACATTGTTCTTTTTGCGCTTGAAATCGCGCCCCACAGCATAACCCACAGCCGCCGAAATCGAGGTCGAACTATGCCCCGCGCCGAACGCGTCATAGTCGCTTTCGCTGCGTTTGCAAAAACCCGACAGGCCGCCGCCTTGCCTCAACGTGCGAATGCGATCGCGCCGTCCGGTCAATATCTTGTGCGGATAGGCCTGATGGCTGACGTCCCAAATGACAATATCTTCGGGCGTGTTGAACACATAATGCAAAGCGACCGTCAACTCGACCACGCCAAGCCCCGCGCCCAAATGCCCGCCGGTGACGGAAACCGCGTCGATCGTCTCCGCGCGCAACTCGTTCGCTAATTGAGGCAACTGCTCCGCCCGCAATTTGCGCAAATCTTCGGGAAGCCTGACGGTATCCAGCAAAGGCGTGGCAAGCTTGCCGGGCGCAACCTTGACGTCTCCGGCCTCGACTTCGCAAGACTGAAGGATGTTTTCCCGATACGGTTCGTGATTGGCCAATCTGACTTTTGGAGGTGTGGTCAAGCGCTTCTCCCACTAAAAATGTCCCTGATCCTCGGCCCCCTCTCTGCGAGGACGCACTTTTAACTTATATCATTTCGGATCCGTGATTCTGAGTGATTACCCCCGTCAGGGGGATAAATGCAAGCCAAGCGTAACTTTCCTGCAACAATATTTACAAACAGCCAAACAAGGGAAAAGTGTCAACTCATTGCAATCATTCGTCATTCCATCCGTTTTCCTTAGAATTCCGAAATCCATCACCACATTCCGAATAAGCCCACCCAAGCAGGAACGGGGCGGGTTTGTGAGGAAACTCATTTGATTCCCTTCTTTTCTGTTCTTCACCTCTCCACTAAAAAGAAAATTCCCACAACATATGATTTTTCCCTTGACATCCCCTCTCTCTTTCTCTATAACACCCAAGTCTCGAAAGAGACGTTTGTTCCGCCTCCGTGCCCACAGGCGTACGACTGTGGGGTATCGCCGGAGGCCCCAACAAACAGGTTGCATGCCGCCCCTCGCTTCGGCGAGGTCACGGGAAGCGCGCTTCTCTTTTTTACGGAGTGGATTGATGAAAGGCTCAAGATGAAGAAACAAACCTAGACACTGTTAACAAAGGTTGAAAGCCTTGATAACGGCGAAGGCGATGAAGCCGAGGAAGGTTGTGTCGAGCTTTTCGTAGCGAACGGCGAGACGCCTATTTTCCTTGAGTTTGCCGAAGAATATCTCGATGCGCCGC
>JARLJD010000067.1 GCA_031291395.1 Alphaproteobacteria bacterium
CCTTCTCGATCCTCCTGCCTTCTTCCTTGCTGATCTCTTGCCCTTTCATCGCCACCTCCGTTCCGGTTGTGGCTTTAGGGAATCACATTTTCATCCCTTTGTGAATCCACTTCGATTCAGCGTGTTCAGGGATTGGTATGAAAACGCGGAGTCAAAGATGATACGGACGCGCAACTTTATGTGTTGGTTTTCTTAAACAACGCAGATTATCGACATCGCTCCAATCCGCAGGAAGATTTTTCAGTAATTTTACGACCTTGCTCCCCTTATTGCCGTCAATAAACGGAAACATATATTCTCTCACTATCTCATCCGATAAAGGGCCATAGCCTGCATGTGGATCATAGTGGGGCGTCGCTTGCCTGATAGCAAGCGTTAGAGAAATAAATTCCCTGCACGCCTCTTCTGGCGATAAATCCTCATGGGGCTGGTGAATAAAGCAATTATTATTCATCACCTGCGCGGCTTTGGGGCCAATGGTGTCGATCATTATGTCCTGAACAATCTTTGCCCGCCATATGTTAAAGTATCTGGATGCCTTCTTTCGGCCGGGGAGATAGACAAGAGGGTCATAATATAAAGTCTTTCTCCGCGAAAATTCAGGACTAATCGAATAATTGACGTGAATTGCGCAATTTTCTAGCTCACTGCCGGTTCCCCCGGGGAAATTGACAAAAAGTTCTGTCGGAGCGACGAGTCCGTCCGTTCTTGCGCCTATTCTGTGTTCCCCATCAAATTTTTTCAGCACAAGCGCCCGCCCGGGTTTGAGCGGCAATCCCTCTTTCCTTGCCAAATCTTCCGTAATTAAACAATAGGCCGGATACCCAACTTCCGTAGCGCCCCTGATCCATTGTGCCATTAATCCATCTTTTTCCGGTGTATTGCTCACCTTTCCGCCGCCGCTGAACCCCGGCATATGCGCGTTGAAGTCCTTGTTAAGGGTCGCGAGGGTTCTCGAATAATGATAAACAACTTCGGGCAATCCTGGCATTCCCTCTGGGCGACGGCTTGCCATAAAAGCGCAAACAACAAAATCCTCGGCTGTTAACGACAGATTTTTTCTTAATTGCTTCGGGTGTCCCATATCATCGCAGGGAACAATAACCATTCCTTTGGCCGCGTAGATTGCTATGTCATTACTGAATCCGTTCAGGGGGCGATGAAAAGATTCATTCAACGTTTCATTCATTATAAAATCTTTCTCATTCGTAAGCGGTACCGCCTTCTACACAAAACAGGCCTGTCGCTGCAACATAAATTTGTATTAATGAGATAGAACAACGTTCATCGCTTATCTCGTTAAACGGGAATTCCTGCGGCTCTCCCCCAAATCACCCCCCAAACGTAAACGCATAAGCTTCCAGCCCCGACGGCGCGTCTACCTCCAGCGTGCCGTTTCGGACGGTGGGTTGGGTGACGAGTTCGTAAAGCGTGGGAGTGGTGATTGTGGCGCGGCTGTCGGGGGCGTCTTTGCCTGCGTTTTCGCCCAAGGGTTGGCCGTTGAGTTTCAATACCACCTGTTGCGGCGCGCCGTTGGCGGTTCCCATAACCAGAAAAACTTTCCGCGCGGTAAAGTTCAGGCGCAAAACGGAATTCTGGCCTTGCGCTGTGATCTTCTGCCCCTCGACCTTCCACACGCCGCCCAAACTCCAATGATGTTCGGGCAGATCGGCGGCGAGCCGGTAATCGACGACGGCGTTAGGTTGCAAATACGGCGTTCCGTCGAAACGGTCGGCGCGGGCAGAACCAAGATAGGTCTCCGGCGTTTGATCTTCTGTTGCCGTCGCTCCGGCCTTTGCGGCCTCGGCCTTGCTTTCCAGCCCCAGCAGATAGCGGATATTGTTCTCGGTCACATCGTAATCGCCTTCGCCGAAATGCGTGTAAACCACCTGACCGTTTTTATCGATCAGATAATGCGCAGGCCAAAAGCGATTATGGTAATTCGTCCATGTCGCCAGATTATTATCGACGGCCACGGGATAGGCGATGCCGTAACGCGCGATCGCCGCTTTGATATTGTCGATGTTTTTCTCGAATTCGAATTCGGGCGCATGCACGCCGATGACGACCAGCCCCTTGTCGCGATAGCGGCGGTCCCACGCGGTGATATAGGGCAAAGTGCGCACGCAATTGATGCAGGAATAAGTCCAGAAATCGATCAGCACGACTTTGCCTTTAAGCCCTGCGATCGTCAGCGGGGTAGAATTCAGCCAATCCTGAATGCCGACAAATTCCGGCGCGGGGTAAGGGGCGTCGAGGGCGTTTTCGAGTTTAAGCATAGCGGCGGCCTTTGTCGTTGGAGGCGGCGGCCCTGTCACCGACAGCGGCTTTGCCGTATCGAGATTCAACAACCACGCCTGCGCATAAGAACCAAAGCCAAGCCGCGCGACCGAGGCCAAGATCAAAACCGCAAAAATTTTGCGCGCCGCCTGCGTATGTTGTGTCAGAAAGCCAAAGCGCTGCATGATCTTGCGTCCTGTCAGCGCGATAACCAGCATCGGCACGCCCGCGCCCAGCGCAAAGGCCAGTGTGACAAACACGCTTTGCGCATCGGTTTGCTGGCGTATCGCTTGAACCAGAACCGCCGCCAGAATAGGCCCCGCGCAGGGAGTCCACACCAATCCGATCAAAGCGCCTATAACCAGCCCTCCGCAGAAACTGCCTTGGTTTCCCGCGCCGAATTTGTTGCCCACTTCCGCCGCGCCCTGCGTCAGGCGGCTGAAAGCTTCCGATCCTTTCTCGAACAACAGGATCAACCCGAACGCGAACAACAGCGCCAGCGAGACATAACGAATAACGTCGGGGCTGACATGCAAGGCTTCGACGATCTGCCGCGACAGCAAAACAAATGCGCTGAACGCTGCGACGAATCCGGCGATAATCCCGAAAGGCCGCGCTTTGCCGCCGCCCGCCGAAGTCGAAAGCACCAAAGGCAGCACCGGCAAAATGCAGGGCGACGCAATCAGCGCCAACCCTTCCAGAAAGGCCAAAAAAATGTCGATGCCATCCATTGTTCCACCTGTTCAACGCAGGGATTGGAATCATCGCCAACTGATGCAAACAGCGCAGAATCTTGCGGCCTTTAACCTTTAATTCGTTTAACCTCTCAGCATAGCGTAATAACCGAAGACAGGGGAGTAAATTTTTATGCGGTGTCAACGCAAAGTTAAAATGTCACCTAATCCCGCAACGTGAGAATGTCACTTTTTTGGCTTGAGGTTGGGTGGCTGTGGGTAAGGGCGGGCGACGCGCACCCCCAGATCGTGCGCTAGCGGCGCCCGCCCTTATCCACA
>JARLJD010000068.1 GCA_031291395.1 Alphaproteobacteria bacterium
CCGTCAGTGACGGCTTAAAAAGGGGACTCTGAAAAAGGCGTTGCGTTCTCTGATATCGCTGTTCAAAGCCGGCCTGCGCTTCCTGCGCCGATGTCTGGTTTTCCTCGCCCCCATCCCCAGACTCTGGGTCGTTTGGAATGAGGCCAATCTATGGGATTAGAGAAATTGACGGGTGCTAAGAGCTTTTCGTTGGTTTGCCACCGAAAATTTATTATAGTCGCCGAATGAGCAACCAAGACACAGTTTTGAAACGTTTCCGCGAAATGTACGGCGATCTCGCCTTCATTCCTGCGAGGTCTTACAAAGAACGTGCATATAACGAACAAACGCCGCTCATGAATGAAATAAGGCATGATGGGCGCGAAATATGACGTCCGTCCCCCTCATTATTCCTGTCATGGTTGTTGCCATAAGATAAGGGCATGACCGAGTCAACGTTACTACTTGTTCCTTCCGAGAGGCCCGAAATGACAACGACCAACGTGAAAGCGCCTGAATTGAACTATGATCATTATTCCACGGATAAATATGATCAAGACATAATTAATTCGATCCCTTTTCATAAAGAATTGCATGAAACGCTTTTGGCTTTTATTGAACATAAGTTCGATGCGTCAAAAACGTATTCGATCCTCGAACTAGGAACAGGGACAGGCATAACAAGCAGGATCGTTAAAGAGGCTCTGCCGAAGGCCGAGTTTGATCTGGTCGATTTTTCGCGCAAAATGCTTTCCGGCGCCCGAAAGAAAATGGGAACGAATAATGTTCAGTATATTTTCGGCGATTACTCCAAGCTGACATTCACAAAGAAATATGATCTGATCGTTTCCGTGATAGGAATTCACCATCAGAATCGCAAGGGGAAGAAGGCGTTATTCAGAAAAATATATTCACTTTTAAAGCCCAACGGCATGTTTGTTTTTGGTGATTTAGTCACGCACAAAAATCCCCAGAAAGCTGCGTTAAACCAAGCCCTGCATTTCCATCATCTTGTTGAAAAAGCTACGGACAGAAAAACGCTCGAGGAATGGGCTTACCATCATTATGTTTTGAACGATCTTGCTTCTATCGAAGAACAAATTGAATGGATGCGAAGGGTCGGATTTCATGTAAAAACATTATTGTTGAAAGTAAACACGGCCTTATTGGTCTGTAAGAAAACAAGCAAATCAGGGCATTGATAGATTGGTTTTCATGAAAAGCGAACCCTTGCTTTCCCCCCTCATCATCGCCATCGACGGCCCTTCGGCCAGCGGCAAAGGGACGGTTGCGCGGAAATTGGCGGCGCATTTCGGGTTTGCGCATTTGGATACAGGGCTGCTTTATCGCGCGGCGGGGACGATGGCGCGGGCGGCGGGCGTGGCGGCGGAAGAGGACGCGGCTTTAACCGCTTTTGCCGAAAAGCTGGATATGAATGCGCTCATCGCTCGTTTGGACGATCCGGCTTTGCGGGGGGATGAGGCGGCTAAACTGGCGTCATGGGTTGCCCCCAATCAGGCAGTGCGCTCGGCTTTGTTGAAGTTTCAGCGGGATTTCTGCGCCGCGCCGCCGGAGGGCAAAGCAGGCGCGGTGCTTGACGGGCGCGACATAGGCACCGTGATCGCTCCCGACGCCAAAGTTAAGATTTTCATCACCGCCAGCGCCGAAGCCCGCGCCCAGCGCAGGTTTAAGGAATTGCAAGAACGAGGGCAAAAGGCCAGTTATGACGCTGTTCTCGCGGATATGAAGGCGCGCGATGCGCGCGATGCCCAGCGGGTTTTGGCTCCGACGAAACCCGCTTCTGACGCCGTTATGCTCGACACAACGGATTTGGATGCGGAACAGGCTTTTGCTGAGGCGGTGAGGATTGCAGAGGCGAAGAGAATGCTTTGCCAACCATAAATAAACCACAGGACGATTTAAAGGAACCAGAAAACAACGGGTATTAAAGGAGCGTTTCAATACGAGTGCGGGGCAGGAAGGCCGCGCTGAAGTTGAAAGACGCATTACTATGAAGCGCCCTGTAAGAAGCTTTGTTTTTCCGCTGAACGCCATCTTGACCCTAGCCCGCAAAACCGCTATTTGCCTCATCTTGTCTTGACACAGGCGTGGCAATGGGTGCGTAGCTCAGCGGGAGAGCATTACCTTCACACGGTAGGGGTCACAGGTTCAATCCCTGTCGCACCCACCACGCTTTTCAAGGGGTTAGGCAAAGCTGCGATCCGAGAATTTTTAATCCTGTCTATTTTTTATTCCTTGCTTAAAATTGTCTTCATGCGCACGAAAAATTCAATCAAAGTTACAATGCCAGCGCCATAGCTGCGGGGGTGGTGGGGTCTCTATCAGGATCGTTGGGGCGTGCGAAGCGTTCGACTGCCCGCGTCAACCCGTTTACAGCAAGCTTTCTGTAGTCGCCACCCAATTTGTCCCCTTCAAGAGCAAGGCTGTAATATTCTCCGGCAAGGAAAGTCAATTTATCGCTTGAGGCTCTTAGGCCGTTTTCGGCGGCCAAATGGGACATGTATTCGCATAGATTTCCCATATAGAACGCAGCCTTCAGGCATTCGGATTCTTGCGTGAATTTTCGCAGAATCTTTTCGTCACATTTGGAGACGGCGCGGGCGGCATATTCCATCTTGCTTTCAAAACGAGGCTCTTTGAGGCATTTTTCCAGCATAAGTCTGCTCATTGCCAAATACCTCTTAGCAATGTCCTTTTCTGCTTGAGGCAATGCAGACTTTCTATCTTTGTTCGCTTCGATCTTGTCCATTTTTTCCCTCCCTAAAATCGCCCCAATTGCTTTATATCTAAAGATAGGGCAAAACGCACCCGAACCATAGCCTATCAGGCGATAACGGCTTTAACAATCCTTGCGGCGATGTACAGAGCGACGGTTAATGACGATAAACTGAAAAACGGGCTCGCTGTATCGGCGGGGCTGCATTTTGCTATGTTTTTGTTTCTGTATTTCGGTCTGCCGCGGCTTATTCCGCCTTTGCCCGAACATCACGGCCCGATACCGATCGATATTGTGACGATCGGCGATATTACCAATACACGCGTGGGGGAAAGCAAAGAGGAGAAAGCCTCTTCTCCGCCGCCCGCGCCGCAGACGCCACCCAAAGCGCAACCTGCGCCTCCTCCACCGCCCCCGCAGGAAAAACCGCAACCTCCGGCGCCTCCGCCGCCCGAAGCGAAGCCGGAGCCGCAGGCTGAAGCCCTTAAGCCCGTCGCTGTTCCAAAGCCGCAGGAAAAACCCAAGCCTCCCGCCGAAAAACCCGTGGCGGCGAAGCCGCAGCCGGATATGCTGGCCAGCGTGCTGAAGAACGTCGCCAAGATGAAGCCGGTGGAAGCGCCCCCGAACGCCGAGGCCAAACCGGACGCCAAACCGGCGCCGCAAACCCAATCGGGGACGGCGGCTGGAACAGGCTCAAGCTCGTCTTTCGGTTCGCGGTTGATGATCACCGAGGAAGACGCGCTGCGCCGCCAGATCGAGCAATGCTGGAATCCGCCCATCGGCGCGCGCGACGCGCAAAACCTGATTGTCGAAGTCGTGATCGACGTCAATCAGGACCGCACCGTCGCCGACGCCGATATAGTTGACAAAATGCGTTATGCCAGCGATCCTTTCTTCCGCGCCGCTGCCGACGCCGCCGTGCGCGCGGTGCGCAATCCGAGATGCAGCCCGCTTATTTTGCCGGAAGGCAAATACGACGAGTGGAAACGTATCGATTTCACCTTTGATCCGAGGGATATGCTATGAAAACAAGCATTCAGCATTCAGCGTTCAGCATTCGGGGATTTCTAGCGCTTGCGCTGCTTGCCCTTCTTGGCATCGCTCAACCAGCCTATGCCGACGTGCATGTCGATATTACGCAAGGAACTCCGCAGCCTATCCCCATCGCCATTCCGTCCTTCTTTGGCGCGGACGGGAACGAAGCGCAGTATGGGCGCGACATTGCGCAGGTGGTCAGCGATGATCTTGTGCGGTCGGGGCTGTTTTCGGCGGTCGATCCGCGCTCTTTCGTGCAGGACGCAAGCTCGCTGCTGGTGCAGCCGCATTTCGCCGACTGGCGCGTTCTGAACGCGCAGGTTCTGGTGGTCGGCAAGGTCGCGGCGCAGACCGACGGCAGGCTGAAGGTCGAGTTTCGTCTGTGGGATGTGTTCTCGGAACAGCAGATGACGGGGCTGGCCTATTTCACGGTTCCGGGCAACTGGCGGCGCGTTGCGCATATCGTGGCCGACGCGATTTACAAGCGCATCACCGGCGAGGACGGGTATTTCGACACCCGCATTGTCTATATCTCTGAATCCGGGCCGGCGACCAACCGCATCAAACGGCTGGCGATTATGGATCAGGACGGCGCAAACAGCCGTATTCTGTCCGACGGACGCGCGATGGTTCTGACACCGCGCTTCTCGCCGACGATGCAGCAGATCACCTATATGGCCTATTACAACAACCGCCCACGGGTTTATTTGTTCAATATCGACACGGGCGCGCAGACGGTGTTGGGCAATTTCGACCATATGACGTTCGCGCCGCGCTTCTCGCCCGACGGCCACGGCGTCGTGTTCGGCCTGTCGGACGGCAGCGACTCCAACATCTATGCGATGGATTTGCGCACGCGGCGCATCGAGCGCTTGACCAGCAGCGGCACAGCGATCAATTCGGCGCCGTGCTACTCGCCGGACGGACAGCATATCACGTTTGAATCCGACCGCGGCGGCTCGCAGCAGATCTATGTCATGAACGCGGATGGATCGAACCCGCACCGCATCAGCTTTGGCGAGGGCAATTACGGCACGCCGGTCTGGTCGCCGCGCGGCGATTTGATCGCCTTTACCAAGATGCACGGCGGCAGCTTCTATATCGGCGTCATGCGTCCCGACGGCAGCGGCGAGCGCGAACTGACCGAGGCGTGGCATGCCGAAGGCCCGACTTGGTCCCCCAACGGGCGCGTCATTATGTTCTTCAAGGATTCGCCCAGCAGCAGAGGAACAAGCCCGCACCTCTACTCGATCGACCTGACCGGCAACAACGAACGCGAGATCCCGACGCCGACGGACGCCTCGGATCCGGCTTGGTCGCCGCTTCTGCCTTAATTGTTGCTATAGGTTGGGCTGTAAAATGTGATACCAATCCCTGAACACGCTGAATCGAAGTGGATTCACAAAGGGATGAAAATGTGATTCCCTAAAGCCACAACCGGAACGGAGGTGGCGATGAAAGGGCAAGAGATCAGCAAGGAAGAAGGCAGGAGGATCGAGAAGG
>JARLJD010000069.1 GCA_031291395.1 Alphaproteobacteria bacterium
AGTCTCGACGCAAAGGGCGGCGCAAACCCTCCGCCTCCAACGACCGCCTGAAGCGCGTCGGAGCCAGGATGTGCAAGGACGGCAACAGCCGTTAATCGAGAACATCTTCGTCGAGCGACGCCCGCGGTCTTTGAGCCGAAGGCCAACGAAGCCATTTACGCACACGACTATCGACACGCTTGGGAAATCCGCTCGCTAGGCCGACGTTAGCGGAGGACGATCGGCAATTATCACTTTGGCATAGTAGGCGCTAAATATGGGTTCGCACTCGATAACGGAAGAAATCACGATTCCAGTTTTTTCCGTTTCTGATGAGATGATTTCTGCGGCGGCTCAAATCCTGGAGGCCGCGAACCCCGCCGAAATGAGTCAAACCATTGCAGAAGTCGTGGCTCAAGAGATGCTGCTTGCTGCTCTGGCCAAGGAACATGATCGATTAAAAAATAAAGCATTTTGTACGTAACAAGCTTTGTATTATCGGAGTGCTCAATAATTTTTTCGACACTTAATGCATTCCCGGTGTCGTTTCGCCATTGGTAAAAATCCAAGTGGTGATTAGCTAGGATATATCGATAGTTTGTCTTTGGTTTTAACTTTTTCATTCCTTCATCGTTTAGAATGACAGTCTCGTAATGGGCTAAAGCATTCCGTACGTCGATAACAGTTCTTGTATCTTTAACTATTGGTTTCCAATATCTTTGAATCACAAATTGCGATAAGCGCACGGTCAGAAGTCGGTCCACGAAAGCAAGCTTGTTCTCTGCTGATTTGATGTAGAAAAAAGCCATCGCGCACGATTGGTGATCGGTTCCCATTAGCGCGAAGGCAATAAGATAGAGCGCGGTTTCTGCGTGCTGCCATCGGGTTAACGCGAGACCCAAAGCCTGATAGAGTTTTTCTTCATCTTCGGGGAACGGGACGATGCGGTCTGGTAGCAACAAGAGCGCGCCCTCTGCAAAAAGCGATGAGACTGAAATAAGGCCGGATGGCTGGATGCGATTTGAGCGCGCCGTTGATGCTGCGGTCAAGTCCGGGCCGATGCACAAAACGACCGTGAGGCCGAAGGATCGCCCCGCAAGCAAGGGGCGCGTCCACAAGGGCAAGACGCACGACTAAATCACATTTCGTGAAGCCCAAGTTCGCTGACGAACGCGCGCCCCTTGTCGGTTACGCCAATATAATCTGGGTTGGATTTTATCCCGTCCGTCCACATGCCGCTTTGTGTTTCGTGGAGGAAAATATAATCGGAATCAAAAAGTCTTTTCAAAAAAATCGTTTGATATGAAAGCCATGGGATTCCGTAGCCGGGTTGCATCGTCGCGAGCTGAAATAAAACGTCCATCTCGAGCTGAGAGAATTTGTCATGAGCGAAACGAAGGTTCAGCTTGTAAAGCCGGAGGCTCTTACGATCAATTTCCCCTCTGTCGGCGCGCCGGTGGCAATTCGGGCAGAGGGCGATGAGGTTATCGTACTCGTGCGCCTGACATTGCGCCCACGGGACAATGTGATGAACATCGACTTCGATGTATCGACAGGTGGGGATGGCGCATCTGTGGCCGGCCTCGACCAAGACGCGCCTTCGGATGTCAGCCGGTATTGGCGGGCGCGTCTCCCCCGTTGAATCTGTCATTTGCGGCGTCTCCAGCGCAGAAAATCGTTAGCCTGAACCTTAATTCGGCCTTGCTTCACCAGCGCGCCGATACGTCAGGCGCTTTCCGACAATGCCGCCGATGCTCGTTTCAAAGCGGGCGAAATCGCTGACTTTGCGGGTGTTCCATTTGAAGTCCTGCTCTGCCGTGTAGCGGTGCAGATGGGCCTCTGAAACATGATGGAAGGTACCGAAAACGGCGCGCTTCAAGAGGCTGAAATAACCTTCGACCGTGTTGGAATGCCAGAAGTAGGCGCGGGCATATTCGTTGGCGGAATGGTTCACGGTGCCATGCAGCGCGAAGGTGACGCCGATCTTCGGATAAACGGCGCTTTCGTCCGTCATCAAGGCGCTGGCCTTGTGGACGTTCTTTTCAATGATCGGGCCGAGGGTTTTGGACGACACTTGCGCCATGTGGAAAGAGCGCACATTGCCGTCGCGTTCGACCAGCGAGAAAACGGCTTGCTTGGGCGCTGGCTGGCGATGAGCGCGGTTCTTGGCTTTGCCGCCCACATAGGTTTCATCGGCTTCTACAACCTTGTTCTGGCCGCCCATCGGCGTCAGATCGGGCGAGACTTTCAACGACTCGCGGATGCGGTGGCAGAGAAACCAAACCGTCTTATAGGGGCGGTCGATCATGCGGCTGATTTGCAGCGCGGACATACCCTTCTTTGACGACATCATGAGATGCGTCACGGCAAGCCAGATATGCAGCGGGATTTTGCTGCTTTCGTAAAGCGTTCCGACCGTCACCGTGAAGGGTTCACGGCAGGCGTTGCACTGATAGAGGCCGGGACGCGTCGTCTTGCCCTTCATGAGCGTCGATTGGTCGATAACGCCGCAATGAGGGCATTTACGACCGTCTTTCCAAACCCGTGCCTCAAGCCACTCGCGGGCTGCGGTTTCGTCGTGAAAGATCGGGTTGGAAAGGGTGAACATGGTCAGCTCCTATGCCAACCATTCTACATCTTGAGCGTACTACGTCAAGGTGATAATTGCCGGACGATCGCCGGATCTATCTCTATATTTCCCATGGAAACACCATCAATTATACCCTTGCACGTAATTATTTGTCCTGGTTTGAGCGAAACCAATACCTTCTTTTCGTACTCATCCTTTGGCTTGACGTGGCAAAACGTCCCGATTTGTCCGTTCCCTGTGCTGGTCTGAATTACATAATAGCCGTCCGCTCGCGAGGAAACGTCGTAAACAGGGAGTTTCCATTCGACGACGGCGCCCCTGATCTGGCGTTCTTTTTCTTCGCGCTGAACTTCCGTAGCGCCC
>JARLJD010000010.1 GCA_031291395.1 Alphaproteobacteria bacterium
AAGATTGGCAGGCAAGTTCTATCTTTCTAGTTCGCCTTTGGCTGCCGGGGCGCGAAGGCGATCGCCAACTGTCGAGAAGATGATCAAGCAAGTTGGAAAACTGGAATCGATTGTATATCCGATGGGCGCAATACGCCTTCGAAATAGTAACCCCTTGGAGCCAGATGCTTGGTCTGTCGAGCTAGCGGGACCAGCTCACCTGGTGTCCTAACTGCCCTCGGTCCGTAGCTTAGTGGATCGAATCTAACATTTGATGCCCGCGTCTGACAGCGGCGATGATTTTGTCGGGATCGGCGGTCCAGGTGAAGGGCGCGGATTGTAGATTGTGTTCTTCGAGGAAGCGGTTGATCGCGGCCTGCAGGTCGACGACGGACCTGAATACGCCGCGTTTCAATCGTCGTTTTGTGAGCGTGGCGAAAAAGCCTTCGACGGCGTTGAGCCACGAGCAGGATGTCGGCGTGAAGTGGAAGACGAACCGCTCATGGCGGGTGAGCCATTGGAGCACTTTGGGATGCTTGTGGGCGGCGTAATTGTCGAGGATCACGTGGATCATCTTCCCGGCGGGAACCTTGGCGTCGATTGCGTTGAGGAAGCGGATGAACTCCTGATGGCGGTGGCGCTGCATATTTTGGCCCATCACCGTGCCGTCGAGAATGTTCATGGCGGCGAACAGCGTCGTCGTGCCGTGCCTGATGTAATCATGGGTCATCGTGCCGGCGCGGCCCTTTTTCAGCGGCAACCCGGGCTGTGTGCGGTCAAGCGCCTGGATTTGGCTCTTCTCGTCAAAAGACAAGACGATGGCGTGCGCGGGCGGATCCACATAGAGCCCGACGACGTCGCGCAGTTTTTCCACGAATTTGGGATCGTTGGAGAGCTTGAACTGCCGCATGCGGTGCGGCTGAAGACCATGCTTGCGCCAGATGCGCTGAACGGAACTGACGCAGACGCCGGACGCCTTCGCCATCAAAGCGCCGGTCCAGTGCGTCGTCTCGCCTGGCGGCGGATCAAGCGTCAGCGCCACAATCCGCGCAACGATGTCGTCCGCCAACGGCTTGACCCGCGAGGGACGCGTCTTGTCGCGGGCAAGGCCCTCGTATCCCTCGCTGGCGAACCGCTCTTGCCATCGCCAGACGCAGGTCTTCGATTTGCCCGTCCGGCGCATGATCTCGTTCGTGCCGACCCCGTCGGCCGTAAGAAGCACGATCTGGCCGCGCCAAACGTGCTTCTGCGGGGCGTTGCGATCCTTGACCAGAGTCAGAAGTCGGCGACGATCTTCCGCCGAAACCGTAAGCGATATTCCTGTGCGCATTCGACAGACTCGCACTTCGCGAGTCCGGCGGGAATCCATAAAAGGATTCAAATGTCAGATTTGATCCACTAGCGATGATTCTAATCGGGGTCATTTCCGGTCAAGCACATCAGGAAGTCACCAGAATCCGCTCGCTTTGGTCTCATGGCACCAATAGCTTTGTTATAAAAATAACAATACCTCGTCTTATGCATAGCTCCCATCGTATCGTATACATAGCATCCGTTGACAACGAGGGTAGCTATTCCGGAGCTATCGACTATATCACTTGTTATGTACTTGCTTGGCACAACGATTTGATTAGTACCACTCCCGATGTTGCCTCGATTTGGGTAAAAGACACCGCCATAGCGATTACGTTTAGCCATTTCGCAGCTGTCCGAGAAACCAAGCGCGAGAACGGCTTCGTCAAATGGTTTTGGCGACGCAGCCTCATTATTAAGCGGAATCGTTATTAAGCGGAATCGTTGGCAATTTCCTCATATCTACAATTCCAAATTCTTCATAACGCCCGATTTTTACAGCGGGTTCTCTTCCAGAATTATCAATTATAAGAGTCAAGTTACCGTCAGTCCCGGCTTTAAGAGGTTCATTCAAAGACAATGTCAGAGGTTCAACCCAAGCACGAGTGCTGGCAACCAAAGTGTCATGAAGCGTTTTGTCAGTGCTTTTCAAAGCATCCCATTGCCAAACAGCGACCCACACGATGCCGCCGGTCAATGCGGCAAGCAGAACGGTTGCGAGAGCCGTAATGAGGCTGTCTACCGCTTTCAGGCCGCCTACGAGCCACCAGAACCAGCGATTTGCGCAGCACCAAAATCTTTCTTTGGACTTGGATTTATCCTTTTTGCCATCGGCTGGGTTGGGGCTCTTAGCGCCATTGGAAACAAGAGCGCCAGCGCCCTCCTTGGATGCGGCGCCGTCGCCGCTTTGGGGTTTGTCATGCTCATGCGGGCGTTCAGCGCCTTCGCCGTGCCGCACCGGTGCGCACAGACCCGCGCCGAGCGCCCATACGGCGGAGCCGAATATGACGGCAAGAATCCACAACCATGGATATGGGAGATTAGGGACGGCGAACAGAATCCCAACCGCAACCAGAATCGCAATGAACAAGCCGCCTAGCGGAAAATCGGGAATGCGGAAGTTCATTTGAACCCTCGCGTCTAAATATCTTCTAAGCTTACGTCATTGCGCCCGATCGCCGCTAGACTGGCGAGGAAAAAATGCGCCGACATCTTCGAAATGAAGCGCATCAATCACGAACAGGCGTATTCGATGGACGGCGCCTGCACGAATTGGAGTTACGGAGTTACGGGGACAGGATACGCAATTCCCTATCTCATTTGCGCGCCGCCTTGGGCTTTGGGCCGGGCTTTCCCTTGCGCAGGCTTCGGCCAAGCTTTCGTTCGGCAAAAGCGAGAAAGGCCGCGCCGC
>JARLJD010000070.1 GCA_031291395.1 Alphaproteobacteria bacterium
CAGTCTGGAAATGAGTTGAATCATGGTGAATGAAGTTCCGCAAGGACGACCATGAGAGCCGTTTTCGCGGACGCGGCGGCGCTTGTGAAAAGACCGAGCAGGGTTTCCGACTCATCTTTTCGGAAAGATTCCCTAATGGGCGCTTCTATCAACCCGATATTTTTGCAGCGATTGGCGACAGGAAAAGGCTATGTCTGGCTTTTGGCTAGACTGCGACTGTGGTTTGAGCGGGATGTCTTGGCGCTTTTGCGTTCAGGTCAGCGATTTTTGGGCGTCGTCGGGTGATAGCTCGTCATGCGGATACAAGCGTGGCGTTGGAGCCGCTCGCGAGGAAGGCAAAACGTGAGACGTTGTAGGCCAGATTTTCAAGACCGATCTTGGCTTGCGCGCGCATGAATCCGATCGTGCGAATGTAGCAGCCGTTCATCGCCGTTTCGATGTGGCCGAATACGTGTTCGACACGCGCACGCACGCGCGAACGTTCGGTGTTGGCGGCGCTTTGCTCCGGCGTCAAAGGCTTGTTGCGGTAGGCGCGTTCGTGAATGTTTGACGTACAGCCCTTATCTTTCAGCCGCGCCTCTTGCTCTTCTGAACGATAGGCGCTGTCGGCCCATGTCTCCTGAGCGTCGTTGTTGGGATCGAGCACATTGTCCAATTCCTGACTGTCGTGGACGCTGGCGTCGGTGACTTTGTATTTGCGGATCAGCTTGTGTTTGCGGTCGACGTTGACGTGGTTCTTGTAGCCATAAAAGGCTGTCTTGTTCTTCTTCGTCCAGCGCGCATCGGTGTCCTTGTGCGCTTTTTTCTTGCCGTTCCAGTCGGCAGGAACCCCGCCCTTCTTGATCGTCTCATTGTCGTCGCGACTGTTGCGCTGGCGCGGGACTTCGACAAAAGTGGCGTCGATGATTTGTCCGCCGCTCGCCGTAAAGCCTGCCGTGCTCAGCATCGCGTCGAATTGCGCGAACAGTTTTTCCACCGCCTCTGCCGCGATCAGCTTTTCCCGAAATAACCATATCGTTCGCGCGTCCGGAACAGCGTCGCACAGCTCCAGCCCCAAAAACCGCATGAAGCTCATGCGATCCAGAATCTGATATTCGGTCTGTTCGTCCGAAAGATTATACAGGGCTTGCAGCACCAAAACCTTGAACATCAAAACCGCGTCATACGCAGGACGCCCGCCTTTGTCATGGCTCTTCCGCTCAAGCGCCTTGTCCAGCACAGGCCGGAAGATTTCCCAGGTCACCAAAAGGCTCACCCGCTCAAGAAAATCCCGCGTCTTCAGCAGCTTCTTCTGCCGCTCGGAAAAATCGAACAACCCCGGCTGCTTCATGCCGCCTCCCTATGAAATCGCGCAGCTTCTCTGAATCACATTCGATTCCATATAACAAGTTTCGCGCTTTAGGGTTTTTAGAAGCGCCCTTAATGCGCCTGTCAGACGCCGCGATCTCGCGGAGAACCGCCACGGTGCGATCTTGCGAGCAATTATCGATAAA
>JARLJD010000002.1 GCA_031291395.1 Alphaproteobacteria bacterium
CGCTGGGATAACGCAATTTGTCGCGGTCGTATTTCGCTCGGTTCTCGCTCGTCCACATCGGCGGCCCCTCCCGATTCGGGCCACCTCTCTTGAATCACATCCGATTCATGTGATTCAACTTCTTTCCGGACGGACACTTACAGAATCTGCCGATTAGGCCTCACAAATGTTCGCCGGGGAAAGCGCGTTGAAACGACTCTTCGAGTCCGACCAGCCGTCGCTTCTGCTCATTGACAATTTCGTCACTTATTTCCCGCCATTTTATCCCTACGCGAGAGGTTTCCTCTCGCTGGGGTCTTGCTGATCGAGACGCAATCTGTTGTCTTGTCGCCCCTATTAACGCGCGTGTTTCCCTAGGATCGATATCTGGTCTCGGCTTGAAGGACTGCTCTATCGTATATTGAATGCTGCCGGCATCCTGCGCTGTCGCATCGGCTTGCATTTTTTCAAAGCGTCCATCCGCCAGAAGAGCGTAAGCAACGTCGTCGATTTCAGAGATTTTGTTCCTTGCCTCCTTCGAGGCAGGCATTTCCTCGCAAATACGACGCGTCGCCTCAATAAAGGGCACACACTCCAAGAATGTTGTCGGTACCAGCTTGAATGTCACCTCGGGCGTTGTTTTGATAAATTCGCGGATCTTCGGCAACAAGATGCCGCTGAATTCCTGAAATAGTTCTGCCTGCTTATCCAATGGCGACGGCTGTCGATCGCCATCGAGCGCGCTCATTTCCTCAATATTGTTTGGCGAGAGAACCCGGACAAAGACCTCCGCTGTGACATCCGAGAAATAATTTGCTTTCTCCAAGGTGGCGGGCGTCACCCTCATCGGATCAATATGTTCGAGCTCTTTCGCACCGGCCTTGCGATAGGCGGCAGCTACGAGAGCAGAACAGAAAAGCTTATCGTCGTCCACCTTGGCGAGCTTCGTATTCGGCAAAATCGACTGAACGGCTTTCCTTATTGAATAATGCTGGCCCAGATACGGTAAAGCACAGCTCCCCGCATCCTTGGCAACAGCAACGTCGGGATAGCGCAGCACCCGGACGTTCTTGAGATCATGAATGAAGCCTCGCTGTGCGGTCACGTTCGACGCGCCGTGACCGACCGCCTCAATGAGCGTTGGAGGGACAGTGCATAGCATTGCATGACTGTAGTTACCGCCTGTTGCTAGGCTCCAGACTCATAACCAATATGCGACGGTTGCGGCGATGCAGACGGCAGCGAGGAAGTTTGCGGCGTTTCGGTCATATCTGGTGGCGACGCGGCGAAAATCCTTCAACCGGCAAAACATGCGTTCGATGGCGTTTC
>JARLJD010000071.1 GCA_031291395.1 Alphaproteobacteria bacterium
ACGCGTCTCGTCGGCGACGTCGCGTTCGCGGAGGCCGCAGCGGTTGCCGGCGCGATCACCCCGGTTCCCGGCGGCATCGGCCCCATGACCATCGCCTGCCTGCTCGACAACACCTTGCGCATCGCGGAACGCAAGGCGAACCGCTTATGAGGGGGTGTGGCGTCCCTGTCGAAACAAGATAACGCCATATCGACTCTAGGTTGAGGCTTTCTCCCGAGGAGCAAGTGACACTGAGCGCCCGCCACGGATGTACTGGCGGGCGCTTTTGTTTGATCGGAAATTTGCGCTCTTAAATCAAATAATCTGGCCACCGCTCGCGACCGCAGGGCAGGCATGATGACGCAGCGTCAGAGTTTGCTTAAATTTATAATAAATATTGCTTTAAATTGCAGCATTACCGTTCCTATGTATACATATTATAACACTTTGCCACGGTGATTTACCTCTCGATACGTTAATAAATAAACGTAAATTGATATCGTTAAACCGCCGGCGAGCGAATACATATTTGGTGCACGATCTTAGTTGAATAGGGCGGCGAAATGACGCAGCGAAACCCCATTGACCTTCATATCGGTCAAAAACTGTACACCATCCGCCAGCAGGCTGGGCGTTCTCGTATCGACGTAGCCGCCGCGATCGGCGTTCAACCGGAACAGCTACGGGAATTTGAAAACGGGGCGGAGCGCGTTCCCGCGGCCGTCCTCTTGCGCTTGTCTCAAGTGTTTCAATTCGACGTCCTCGAATTTTTTAGAGGACTGCCTGCGAAGGAGCCAACTCCCGGCACGAGCGTGACGATGGTGTCGGAAACGACGGAAGAGGCCGAGGCGGCGGCGTTGCTACACGATTTTTCTCGCATTCGCGATCAAAAAGCGAGACAGGTGATTTTGTCTTTGGTTGCCGGTTACGCCGACAATGAGGGCGTAAGCGATCGTTAGGTCGCTGCGGGGCTTTAGGCGGCAACCAGCTTGGCCTTGGATGCGCCGGATCCTTTGTCGTTCCAAGGCTCAAAGAAATACTGAATGTTCAGGTCGAGCACTTTGCAAATTTTATACAATATTTGTGCATCGATCCGCTGTTGTCCGCACTCAAACTCTAGAAGACGATCTTCTGTCACCCCTAAAATATAAGATAACTTTTTGGATTCTACGCATTTTTCGACGCGTTTTTGCTTTAAGCGAGACCCGATCACGCGATCGATCGAACAAGGTTCCGACATGACGGCACTCCCTACCTAGCGTTGTATTCGCGCATTACGCTACGTTAGGGTGTAACCTGAAACGGTTAACACAACCTTGACGTGCCGTAATGGCGACGATTCGTAGGTTGGAAAAGTGGCAAATTATAGCCGGTTAGGGCGAGAAAGAGGCCTCATCGCCAAGTGGGTAGTTTGTGCAACACAACTTTAATTTGTGCTCCCAACGCCGCCCAATCGATTGCACGCATCAAATCCGCTTCCATAATCACTAGGGAATTGATTCGTCATTGTGGAATAACGAAATGAAACCGGAAGCCACAGCAGTTGTCGAAATCGCTTTAATCAATCTCTCATTTGCTCAGGCAGAACTTGCGCCACTGGAAGATCCTTCCGGCGCCGTGCGTCGCGCGTTCGAGCACATTAAGCTAGCCATTGTTGGTTTGGCGGGATTGGCCCCTAATTTCGGCTGCATCGATGAAGAGGCAGCGTAACCACTAACATTGCCCCGTCCCTGACGCAGAATCGACTGGCCAGCCGAAAATATCGTCATGGGCTCGACCGGATTGGCGTTGAAGGAGCGTCGCCGCGCGCTTTCCGTCGCGACGCGCTCGAATGAGATAGCATGGCGACCAAAGGCGCTTCAATCGCCGATCCTTGGGCACTATCGGGTTTGCTCACGCAGCCACAAGGACTGGTGGTTGCCCCTCTTTCGCGCGCCTCACGGCGGGCGGATGACCTCCTCTCGCGGGCAAAACCTTAGCGAAGTAAGGGTTTGACCAACGAGGATCGGCGGGC
>JARLJD010000072.1 GCA_031291395.1 Alphaproteobacteria bacterium
CAGCGTCAGGGTCATCAGAAGGATCGCGAAAACGATCGACACGACGGTCATCGTGGATGTGGCGATGCTGGCGAGGATCGTCTGGGCCGACTGAGCGTCTGTGTTCGAGGGGAACAGAATCCCCGGAACTGCGCTTTGCAGCGCAGGGAGACTCTCTTCCAGAGACGACAGAATTGCGCCGGCAGCCCCCAGACAAATCGCGATCGCCAGGGGGCGCACCAGAAAGCCGCCGCGCAACGCATAAACCAGCGTTCTCAGCGACGAAGAAGACGGTATTTTCATTTCAACGCTCCGGGACCGAGTCCGCGGTCAATGAAACCCTGTCCCAGACGAATGTCGCAACATTTCTCGAGAGCCGGCCGCTACGGATTTGCGACCGGTGTCACGGATTAAAACAAACGAAGCGAATTGCCGCCGCGCCTATTTCGACGGAGGTTCAGGCCAGCATATCCGGCCGGCCCTTCCCAGCGAATAACAATTTCGGTCCTTGGCGGGTTTGTCGCCCTGCCTGCTCTCAACATGTTCCGTGCAACGAGCGCCGGCGCGACCGAAGTAGACGCAGTCCCCGGCGCCGGTCGACTTGCCAAGCCCGGACCAGTTCACATGGGACAGAAGCGCCCAAAGCAGGATGGCGCCGACGACAATCGCCACGTCCAATGCCCGGCGCGCCGTGTGACGATGCGACAGGTGGCGAAAATCCGGGCCCATCCCGATCCGATCGAGTTTTTTTCCCGCCTGTCCGCCCGAATGAAAGAGAAGCATTTGCGTCCGCCAATACAGCTTGTGCCAATCGACGGAATTAACGCGTTGCGCCGCAAAGCCTCAATTCCGAACCGGGACAGCAAATGCAAAGGAATCATAAAGGTCTGCGACACCGGGCGTTTCAGCCCTCTTCCATTACAATTCAATCTGCCCGCCAAGTTCAACCACCCGGCCGGCAGGAATTCGGAAGAATTCCCACACGGGCAGAGCATTGCGATGCAGGAATTTGAACACCTGCATTTTGAGGCGCCACCATCGCGAATGGCCGCGCGGCGTGACGCTCAGTCGGCCGACGAAGAACGATGTGTCCATCATGTTGAAATGCAGAGGACATTCGCCCTTTTCATCATTCAGGGCGACGGGGATGTCCGGCTGCTCCATGAAACCATAGCGGACGCACAACGAATGAAAGTC
>JARLJD010000073.1 GCA_031291395.1 Alphaproteobacteria bacterium
AAGGGGATGTTTCCGTTTAAAATCATCCTCAATGGCTTTCACCAATGCGTCCGACCTGCCCATCAGAACCTCCAAAATTTGTGGAGAATCCTTGAATCACATCCGATTCTTCTGCGTCAAGAAAATTTGACGGGTGGTAAGTGGCAAGCGTTCAAAGCTCGTATGCGAGACGATCACGGCGTCATAATTGCCGGTTGCGATGCGCGACATGGCTTGCTGGCGGTTGCCGGACTGGAAATAATCTTTCCCTGCCACGAAGATATTGGCTTGAGGATAGAGGCTCAGGAACTCCTTGCCCCATTGATCGACCAGATGGTTGGGGACGATCATCATGCTCTTTTTGACAAGGCCGATGCGTTTGGCCTCCATAGCGGCCGCTGTCATGACCCACGTTTTGCCTGCGCCGACGCAATGGGCAAGCAAGGTACTGTCGCCCTGCAAAATGCGCCAGACGGCGTTTTTCTGGTGCGGGGCAAGTTCACCGTCGCGCAAAACGGTTTTGTTCATATTGGGAAAGGTCAGGTGTGAGCCGTCATAGGTGCGCAGACGTATGGAGTTGAATTTCTCGTTGTAGATACCCGCAAGGCGGCTGGCGCGGTTCTCGTCCTTCCATATCCATTCGACAAACTTGTCCTTGAGCTTTTGCTGCGCTTCGCGCGCTTCCAAGGTCTGCCGTTCATTGATGACGCGCTTTTCGCCGTCCGGCGTTTGCAAGCTATCATAGGCGGTCGGCACTTTGCCGTTCAACGCGTCTTCGATCAGATTGACGGCGGTGAAGCGCGAGGTGCCGTAGGTCGTGATATTGGCGACATTGGATTTGACGATTTCCTTGACCGTGACCGCCCATGTCGAAAGATCGGCCAGATAATCGACGCGTACGGCGGTTTGGCTGGCTTCGATGACTTCGGCGACGAAGTCGGCGATATCGTCGGTTGGAATCCATGTCGCGCCCAATCTGGCGGTAATCTCGTTCGGCAAGAGGTCGGTTGGCTGCACGTCTTCAAGCGGCGCGATGTTGCGAAGATATTTCTTATCCAGCGCAGCGGCGGAACGCACCGTCGCCAGTTTCTGCCGCACATTGCCGCTCAGATATTCGTCGGCTGTTTCCCATTCTCCCGTTTCGGGGTTTTCATAGACAAGGGTGCCTAATTCGCGCTGCAAGGCGGCGACACTTTGTCCCGTGAGAGCCGCCATACGCCCCCATTCAAGCCGTCCGTATTCGTTCAGCGATACAGCCAAAGCTTCGGCGGCGGTTTCGGCGCTGATGACAGGGTGATAGCGTTCGAGAGTCCGTTTCTCGAAGATCGCGGCTTTCTTGGCTTTGTTTGCGGATTCATCATATTCTGATTCCAGCGATTGCAATAAGGGCGCATCCGGATCATCGGCAAAGGCGCGACGGTTTTCTTTGTTCGACAAACAGCCAAACTCGCGCACAAAGCGGTCATAGGCGTAAGTGAGATTATGCCGCGCATCGAGAATGGGTTTTTCGCCTGCATCGGCCAGTTGCGTCCTGAAAACCTCGCGGACGCAATCGCGCACCTTCATCATGCCGCGAATGCGGGACTCGACCTTCGGTTTAACATCAGCGGGGGTGAAGATTCCGCCCAAGCGAACGCCCAGCACATTATCGACGACGACATATGCGCCGTCCTTGACGCCGGAAAAAACGCTTTCGTCGAGAACCATCTGCGGAACAGGCGCAGGGGTCGGTTCTTCGATGCGCGGCGCGTAGATATTTTGCGGCAGTTTTGCGACGGCGGTTTGCAATAGCTCTGGCGTAATATCTCCCAGTAATTCCGGCTGTTCCGCATAGCGGCTATGCACAAGCTTCATCGTGCCGAGCATCATTTGCGGATTCTGGATGTAATACTCGTTCAGAGGAAACGTGCCGTCTCCTTCGGGAGCAGCGTAATCCTCGACATTAACCCACGATGCCCCGACCGGCTCTTTCCCTTGGGCGCGTTTTTGCAGAAAGATAATGTCGGTTGTGACGACTGTTCCGGCATTGTCCTTAAATGAGGTGTTAGGCAAACGGATCGCGCCGAGAAAATCCGCTTTCGACGCAAGATGCTGACGGATAATGTCGTCTTTCTTGTCCATCGTGTAGCGGCTGGTAATGAATGCCAGAACGCCGCCTTCGCGCAATTTGTCGAGCGATTTGACGAAGAAATAATCGTGGATCGAGGCTGTTTGCCAAGATTTATATTGCGGATCATGAACGCCGTAATTGCCGAACGGCACGTTGCCTATCGCCACATCGAAGAAATTATCAGGAAACGGCGCTTCCTCGAATCCTGTCTCGAAAATGGCGGCGTCTTCATAAAGCGCTTTGGCTATTCTGGCCGTGATGGAATCCAGTTCGATACCGGCGCGGAGCGCGCGCGGCCTGAAGGATTCCGGCATGAGGCCAAAGAAATTGCCGACGCCGATGCTCGGCTCCAATATCCGCGCTCCGGCTCCCACCCCCAGACGTTCCAGCGCCGACCACACTGCATTGATGACAAGCGGCGACGTATAATGGGCGTTGGAGACAGACGCGCTGGCGGCGCTATGCTCCTTGCTCGTCAGAAGGTTCTTTAACGTATCGCGAACATCGTTCCATTCATCGGCGCGACCTGTGTAATAATCGAACGCGGCGGGCATGGCTCCCCAGCCCGTATAGCGGGCAAGGACATGCTTTTCCTGTTCGGTGGCTCGCCGATCCTCCCGTTCGATC
>JARLJD010000074.1 GCA_031291395.1 Alphaproteobacteria bacterium
GTTTTTATCCGTTCAGCGCCTTCCGCTCTCTGCTTGGCATTGCTGGCGATGTCACCGCACCAACGTACGCCGAACTTTATTCAGGAGATTGGGCTCACCCCACATGTAGGTGGAGTGGGTGAAAACCGGATAGGCACGGTTTACTCTACAAGCTATGATGGGCCGTGGGCACTCAAGGAAGTTAAACGCATTAGAGTTTATGGCGAACTTTCTTCTGGGGTTAAGTTTAAGGATGTACGGAATCATATAAATTACAGCAGAAAACATGGCGGAACTGGACGCTTCGTTACAACCGCCAGCTATGGCGATCCGAACTACCCTAGGCTATGCTTTGGAACCAAAAACCAATATCCCGAGCCGTCCTGACGCCTTTGGCGCAGACGGTGAAATGCGCGCGCAAGCTGATCGACAGTCATCCGCGCTTGAGGCCGTATTTTTATGACAGACAACACGGATGATGCTGCCGTGTTGATTGGGGCGAATGAGCTGTCTATCCTCTACCCCCGCGCCGTCCAATCGCCCCAACCGCCAGCCGGTCCACGCGTTCGTTTTCGGCGTGGCCGTTGTGGCCGCGAACCCAGATGAAATCGACTTTGTGTCCGGCGCGGGCGTTGTCGAGGCGTTGCCAGAGGTCGGCGTTTTTGACCGGCTTTTTGTCCGCGGTTTTCCAGCCGCGTTTGATCCAGCCCCGCAGCCATTCGGTTATGCCTTTTTGCACATATTGGCTGTCGGTATAAAGCCGGACTTGCGACGGGCGCGTCAGCGCCTCAAGCCCCTTGATCGCGGCCATAAGTTCCATGCGGTTGTTCGTCGTGGGGTTTTCCCCGCCCGACAGTTCTTTTTCTGCGCCGCCCACGCGCAGCAAGACGCCCCATCCTCCCGGGCCGGGATTGCCGCTGCACGCGCCGTCGGTGAAGATTTCGACTATTGGGGTGGGTGGGGGCATGGAGGGATTTCCTGAAAACACGGCTTGTCTTATACAGGCGGCGCTTCTAAGAATGAAGAGGGAATAGTACAAAAACCAATGATATTTCTCTAGGAGCGGCTTCCAGCCGCGACAGCTTGTTAGTCGGCGTGAGGAAATAAGTGATCCTGTATTTGTGAGTTAGAAGCAGTGGTGCCGCAAAAGCGATGGAATCCCCTCCCCCTCTATGGGGGAGGGTTAGGGTGGGGGTGTTCTCGCCGCAAGAACTGTCTTAGACATTACAAAGACATCTTATGCGGAAACATTACCCCCACCCTTTCCCTCCCCCATAGAGGGGGAGGGAATCCTGCCGTTTTCGCTTCGTTGCTATTTTTTAACCCTCAAACAGATTGCGCCGACTTAGAAGCAAAGGGTCGCGGCTGGAAGCCGCTCCTACGAGAGATCGCACTATGTGATGAATGGGGGAAGATTTATGCGCGTTTCGCTTATCGGGATGGCTAATATTGGCAAGACACACCTTTCGCGGCTTATGGCCGACGCTTTGGGGTATGCGCCTGTCGACTGCGACGCGCTGATCGAGCAGAGACTGGCCTCCGAACTTGCCAAGGGCGGGTTTCGCGGCATCGGCGGGGTGGCGGAATGGATGGGGTTGCCGTTCGCCCCGCAATACAAACAGAACAGCGCCCTCTACATCGCCTGCGAACAGGCGGTGATGCGTGAGATCATCGACGGGCTGCGGCGGGATCAAAACAGCTCCGCCGTCATCGATACGACCGGAAGCGTCATCTATATGGAGCCGGATATTCTGGAAGGGGTGCGGGCGGCGACGCGCGTCGTTTATCTTGAAGCTTCGGAAGAACACACTGCCGAGTTGTTCAAAAACTATATCGCCACGCCCAAGCCGGTGTTCTGGGGCGAAAGCTTCGCGCCTCTGGCGGGCGAGACGCCGCAGGAGACGCTGCGACGCTGTTATCCCGAACTCCTGCGCTATCGCGCACGCCGTTATCGGGAAATCGCCCATGTCACGATCCCTTATGAACAGCATCAAAATCGCAAGGCGGATGTTTGCGATTTGATCCTGAAACAAATCGCCCCTTTATGAAGATCCTGTTCATCACCGCCAATCGCGTCGGGGATGCCGTTTTGACGACCGGCTTGCTGGCGCATCTTGAAAGGCTTTATCCCGACGCCGCGTTCACGATCGCTTGCGGCCCTTATGGGGCGGATGTGTTCCGCGCTGTGCCGCGGCTGCAGCGGCTGATCGTGATGAGAAAGAAGAAATTCAACGGCCATTGGGTTGATTTATGGCGGCAATGCGTCGGCACGAAATGGGATTTGGTCGTCGATCTGCGTAACAGTATCGTGTCGCGCTTGCTGCTGACGAAAAAGCTTGCGACGCACTGTCGGGGAAGCGGCAAGCATAAAGTGGTGGATAACGGCGCTGTGCTGGGGTTGAACCCGCCGCCCGATCCCTTCATCTGGATCGCGCCGGAAGCGGAAGCCGAGGCGGAAAAAATCCTGCCTGCGGACGTGCCGATCCTTGCGCTTGGCCCCGCCGCCAATTGGCCACTAAAGCAATGGCCAATCGAGTCTTTCATTTCTCTGGCCGAGAAACTGACGGCGTCCAACGGGGCATTGCCGAACGCCGCGGTCATGATTTTGGCCGACGAACATGAACGCGATCAGGTCGCGCCGCTGCTGCGGGCGATACCCGAACAGCGCCGCATCGACATCATAGGCCGCGATTTGCAAATCGCCGCCGCTTGCCTGAAACGCGCGCGTTTATATGTCGGCAACGATTCCGGCCTGATGCATCTGGCGGCTGCGCTCGGCGTGCCGACATTGGGATTGTTCGGCCCGGGCTTTCCGCATGTCTATGGCCCGTGGGGCGAGAAGTGCGCCTATGTCTGCACACCGGAAAGCCGCGAGGAATTGCTTGCGTCGTCGCAGGGCAAGGACAGTTTGATGCGGAGTTTGAGCGTAGAAAGCGCGGTTGCGGCGGCGGAGGAGTTGTTAGTGCCACGGGAACGCAATACGGAACACAATAAGTTCACAGAACCTTCTTGCGTCTCATCGCAAGAGGTTCTGTGAACGAATAGCCCACCAACAGCCTCATTGTTTTTTGCCTGTTAGTGAGTTTTTTCAATGGTGCCTATTTAAGAGGAGTGCGACCGCATCCCCAAGAAGGACAAGGTGCAATATGTATAACAGGAGGAGCAGGGGGGGTAGGATGGTGAATAGCCCCAGGAATCGGCCTGTTTGCAGACACTTGTTGCATCGGCGCCAAAAGCAAGTGGGGCCGACTGCCAATATTAAATACATCCGCTGACGCAGAACTCGCTATCGCAAGGGTTGTGCAAACAACCGTAGCAAAGGCCGCAACTCTAAGAAAATTTGATTTCATTGGGTAACCTCCCTGTATGTGAAAGAGTTGTTGACGCTAAACATATTGCAAAAGCCGAGCGCAATTTCTAATCCCTGAAGAGACTCAATTCAATCCACAGAGGAGGCAATTCATTTTTTAGAAGCTGCTAACATAAAATCTATGCCCTTCGACTTAATACAACGCCCCTAATATATATCAAATTAAAGCAAAATTCTTTAAAATATTTTCTTGGTTAATTTCACATCTCCGTCGCCGTCAATCGATCCGTTTTGCGCAGGGTGGGAAAGATTTTTGCCCAGAGGCAGGTAACGACGACTGAGCCTATGCCGCCGAGGACGGCTGAACCGACGATGCCCAGAAAGCGCGCGGCGACGCCGCTTTCAAATTCGCCGAGTTCGTTGGATGCGCTGATGAACAATCCAGAGACGGCGGATACGCGGCCGCGCATGGGATCCGGCGTTAGAATTTGCACAAGATTTTGGCGCACGAAGACGGAGACGGCGTCTGCCGCTCCTGCTACCGCCAGAGCCAGCATCGAAAGCCGCGCGTCGCGCGAAAGGGCGAAGCAAAGCGTGGCAAGGCCATAGATCGTCACGCCCCCCAGCATCCATTTTCCCGTATGCCGTTTGATCGGCCTAAGCGTGAGACAAAAAGTCAGGCACACTGCTCCTACGGCGAAAGCTGAACGCAAACGCCCGAAGCCTTCGGGGCCGGTGAAAAGGATATCTTTGGCATAGGCGGGCAAGAGCGCCGTGACTCCGCCCAGAAGGGCCGCGAAAAGATCGAGCGATATTGCGCCGAGAACGATCTTGCTGTCCCACAGATGCGCAAGCCCTTCGCGGATCATCGTCAGGCGCGCCGCGCCGTTGTGAGAGGGTTTGGCGTTGAGGGGCATTTGAGCAAGAAAATAGACCGCAACGCTCGCCATCAAATAAAGCGCGCAAGCGGCGGCGTTGGCGTAACTCGGCGACACAGCGCAGAGGACGCCCCCCATCCACGGCCCCAATACCATGGCGCTTTGGTGGCTGAGCGAGCTCCATGCCACGGCTTTGGGAAATTCATCGCGCGGCACCAAAGCGGGAAGCAGTGAAGCGGAGGCGGGAGAGGTGAAGGCGCGGGCGACGCCGAAAAATCCGGCGATGATAAAAATTCCCGTCAAGGAAAGATGCGGCTGCAACGACAGCCATGTAAAAGCTGCCGCGCACGAAGTTTGCAGCAACACGCAATAAAGCAAAATCTTGCGCCGGTCATAGCGATCCGCCGTTTCCCCCGCCAGCAGGGACAAAACAAACATCGGTAGGAATTGCGCCAGACCGATCATGCCGACGAGGAACATGCTTTGATGTTCGTCGTAGGATTGGCGCGCGATCGAGTAAACCGACCAGCCCAATGCCACGCTTTGCATCATTGTGGCGATATTGCTCAGCAGGCCGCGGAGCCAAAAGACGGCGTAGGCGCGGTGGCGGAAAATAGAAGGGAGGCGCATGGGAATTGGGAATAAAGAAGGCGGGCATGAGTTGCCTCATGCCCGCCTCTGACAAGTTTAAGTTAGTCCGCAATCTGAATCTCGACGCGGCGGTCTTTGCTTAAGCAATCGATCAACTTGCCGCGGGACATATCGGCAGGGCAGTTCGCCCCGGCGTCGGATTTGCCGAGCGAGCGAACCTCGATCTTTTTGGCCTTGATTCCCTCGGCAAGCAAATAATCATGCACGCTTCTGGCGCGCTTTAAGGCCAGTTTTTCGTTATAGGTGGCGTTACCGACGCGGTCGGCGAATCCGAAGAGCATGACGACGGGGCGCTTATGGCCATGCGCCACTCGCCTGTTCAGCCGTTTGACCAAATGGTCAAGCTCATGCCGGGCGCGCGGCGTCAAATTCGTCTTGTTGAATTCAAAGTACACGGCGTGTTTGTGAAATTTTGGTTTGGGAGGAATGTAGTCAGCGGTAGGCGGAACAGCAGGGCGAGCGGCGACTTCCTCGTCTGCGTTTGCGCCGGTCAGGACGGGCGAACCCCCTGTGGTCAATACCGGCACGCCGTTCATCGTGTGAAGAACGCCGGCCTGAGCCGAACCGAACGCCAAAGCGCCCAGCGCAACCAGTGCGGCTGTTTTTACTGAAAGAGATGTCATGGTTTTTCTCGTTTTGCGGTTGAGGGAGGCGGGAATTGTTCAAAGCGGGCGAACTATAGCGATTCCGTGATGTTGCATCAATCCCCCTATGCGTTGCGCCTTCAATGTCGCTCTCGCCTTATTTCCGACATTTGTGTAATATAAAGATACTACTACAAGGTATCCGTTTCCGCTTTCCCTTCAACAACCAGCAAAAGGATTCACCCCATGCGTAAACCAGCCCAACTCATCCCTGCAGCGCTTGCTGTCGTTGCGCTTTTCTCCGTCATGGCTCTGGCCTCGCCGGTATGCGCGCAAGATAATAACGACGCGACAATGACGCAACCGCCAGCGGCGGCCGCGCCCATGAAAGCCCACAAGGGCGGCGCCCCCATGCAACATGTCGAAGATCGCATCAAAACCCTTCACGAAAAGCTGAAGATTACCAGCGCGCAGGAGCCGCAATGGGACGCGGTTGCTCAGGCCATGCGTGACAATGCAAACGCCATTCACGCGCTGATCGAGGAAAGGCATCAGAACGCCAAAACGATGACCGCCGTCGACGATCTTGAATCCTATGAAAAAATCACTGATCAGCATGCCGATGGTTTGAAGAAACTGATCCCTGTCTTTCAGACTCTGTACGACACGATGTCCCCTGAACAGAAAGCCAATGCCGACAAGGTCTTTGGCCAATTTGAAGGGCACCGGCATCCCAAGGCCGCTTCGGGCAAGTAACTGCACCCCCTAAAGGAGGATTCCATGAAGAACATTCATTCCCCCTTGCGCATCGCTTTGATTGCCGCTGTTGCCCTTTTGGGAACGGCCGCGTTAAACCCTGCGCATGCCGACGAAGGCCGCTGGCATGACCGTGGACGGGGTCAGCGCTACGGAGAAATGCGGCATGAGCAAGATTGGCGCGAGCATGAGCGCAGAGCCTATGACTGGCGCCATCGCCACCCCGTTCCGATGCCGGGCGTCGTCTATGCGCCACCTGCCGTCGTCTATCCCCCGCCTCCGGAACCGTTTGGCCTCAACCTGATTATCCCATTGGATATTCGGTAAGGATAAGAAGCTGCGGTCATAGCCCCTCTCCGCCCGCCCTTCGCGGGGGGAGAGGGGGGATACCGACAGTCGAGCAAAAGCAAAACGTGGAAGGGGGTGAGGTGGGTGGTCGAGGGTGTAAACAACCTCACCCCCTGCCTCACCCTTTTCGTCCTACGGCTTATCTTCGACGTTCTACCCATTCCCTCTCCCCCCGCAAGCGTGGGCGGAGAGGGGTCATCAGTGCCGCTTGTGCTGGGAAAACAAGCAAGGAATGGGGTTCGGACTATCTTCCTCTACAGCCGTTCAGGAACAACGCCACCGTATCCTTCGTCCAAACTTCAAGTTCGCGCTCCGTCATCGCTTCGCCAAGGCCGAGGGCGCGGCGGAGGGGGATGGAAGTTATCATTTGTAAAAATTGCTCGGCGGCGAATTCTGGTTTGTCGATTTCAAGGCGGCACGCTTTCGTTTCGTCTTGTAATATACCGGCGATGAGCTTGACCGCTTCGGCGCGCGCGCCTTGGGCGTTCATCGCCAACGCCAGTTCCGGAAACCTGCCGGATTCGGCGAGGATAAGGCGATGCAGATAAAGCGCCTGCGGCGTCAGAGAGGCGCGCAGGATGATCGCGGCCAGCCGATGCAATATCACCTCGCATGTCCCGCCTTCAAACAAACCTTCCATACTGGCGGGGCGCAGCCGTTCGATCACGCGATGCACGACCGCGCGGAAAACATCGGCTTTGTCTTTGAAGCGCGCGTAGAATGTGCGCTTGGAAATATGGGCGCGTCCGACGATAGCCTCTATGCTGGTAGAGCCATAGCCTTGCGAGAAAAACATCTCTGCCGCGACATCAAGAATTTGCGCGCCGATCTGCTCTGCCCTTTGGCGCGAGGGACGCCCGCCCGCCCGACGCGCCGTATGTTCCGCTTTTTCTTTCATCAACGATATCTGTAATATCCTTGCGGATAACCGTAAACAACTGTTTGCTGTGGATAATATTGGTAGGAGCTGTAACCATAGACCGGATAGGCGGGCGGCGGCGCATAGACCGGAGGCTCCGCAACATCGGCAATGATACGCACGGGTGCTGTCAGGACAGCCGCCGCAACCGCAACCCCCGCGCCAAGAACGCCGAACAGAGCATAGCGCCCATGATGAAATCCATGAGCAGACGCCGGCGGTGCAGACAAAGCCAGCAACGAGGCGGAGATTAATCCTGTGACGATCAGCTTGTTTTTCATGACACCCTCCCGTGAGTTGTATCGTTAAACGCAAAAGCGAATCGAGGATTTCCAACTAAACGGTACTGTACCGTATCATTATGGCAAAAACAAGTCCGAGACAACATATTGATAGTTAAGGATGTTTAATAACTTCCAAGCCGCTAGGATTGAGGCGACGGTTTTGAGCAGGGGCTTGTAGTGGGGCAAACAAAAATTGCAGAGAAGTCGAACGAGATTACGTCTAGCCGAAGTTGATGGCGTTAGGGGTAATGGCGCGGCTGGTTTGCAACCGGACGCAATCTGGCATATGGTTGTGGCATAAATATTTAGGAGCTGAGTAATGAAGCGTTTTTTTCAAACCCGCCTTTGCGGAACATTTGTGGTTCTCTGCGCCCTGACTTTTGGGCCGATGTCGGCACGGGCGGATATCCAGACCATTCGCGATTCGGACAGCTCTGTCTGGGGAGCGTTCGGCCCGTCGTTCCTGAATTACAAAGAACCTGCCGAGGCTCCTAATTTGCCGGACAGCGAACATGGCGAGCTTCCCTCTCTTGCTGCGGGGCTCGGCTATAGGGGATACAAAGATTTGTATTTTGCGCTCGAAGGCTCGGCCTCTTTCGGCGACGCGAATTATAACGGGGCGTATTATTATTATCCGACGGTGCCGTTTACAGGCACGACCCATGAAAAGATCGCCACGGTCGATGGAAAAATCGGCAAAGGCTTTGTATTGGGCAGAGGCGCCATGCTGACTCCCTATCTCGAACTCGGCTACCGTTATTGGGATCGCAATTTTGGCGACGGCGACGTTGAGGATTACCAGAACTACGATACGCTTGCCGGTCTTATGCTGCAGATTTCTCCAACCCCGCGCCTGATTTTGTCGGCCTATGGTTCGGCGGGCACGACCTTCGGCGGGCAGATGGATGCTTCTCCCTATACCTTCAAGCTCGGCGATTCAGGGATATATAAAATCGGCGGCAAGGTCGGTTTTGATCTGACCAGAAAGCTCGAAATTTTCACGACGCTTGATTACGATCATTTCCGTTATGGGCAAAGCCCGACGGCTGCCGACGGCTCCTATGAACCCAACAGCGCGACCGAGGATACCACCGTGCGCGTGGGGCTTGGATACCATTATAGGTAGCGCTCCCTTTCGGTCATTCTTTCTCGATTTTCTCCAGTTTAATGACGACGCGGCGATTCTCGGCGCGGTTGGCTTCTATGGGATTGCCCTGACTGTCGCGGTTTGGCGCTTTGGGAAAAGTATCGGCATAGCCAGCCGCGCGGAGCCTTGTTGCGGGAAGGCCTTGATCAAGGAAGAAGCGCGCGACGGCGGAAGCGCGCGCGGTCGATAACTCCCAGTTGGAAGGAAACTGCGCTGTGTGAATGGGCGTGTCGTCGGTATGCCCTTCGACTGTGATGTTGTAATCCTTGAGGCGATCCGATTTCAGGCTGGCCGCGACGCCGCGCAGAATGTTCTTTCCTTGCTCGCTGAGATCGGCGGATCCGCTGGTAAAGAAGGCGGCGCTGTTGATCTCAAGGCTTGAGATTCTGTCGCCTTTTGGCGCGAAAGCGGGGGGGGCTTGCGGTTTCGGCGCATCGGCGATTTTGGCTATAGGAGGTGCCGGAACAGGGGCTGTAGTGGCAGGCGCAGGGGCGGCGGCTTCCGGCGCTTGATCGGTTCTGGCGGCTGGCGGGTCTGGAGGATATTCCGGCGCAGGATCTGCTCCCACATTGTGGAAGGGCAGGTTGCCCGGAAAGATATCAAACGTTGCAGGCGACGGCGGCGGGGCAGGCATTTGTGGAAGCGGCGGCGGAATTTGCTCTCTCTGCTCAACGAGCTGTTGAACCGGCGCTTGGGGCGCAACGCTCTTTTTGGCAACCGCCGTCATCATAACGATCGCGAAAAAACATAACAGCAACGTGATCAAATCGGCATAGGTCATAAGCCAGTCGTCGGCGTGGCCGACCGGCGTCTTTTTTCTTTGCCAGCGTTGGGTCATGCCGCGACCGCAATCCGCGGCGTCGCCGCCTTGGGCAGTTCCGGTCGTGTCACATCCAGATAATCATGGGATTCGGGGCGCAGGAAACCATTCAGGCGATCCTGTACATACATGGGCGTTCTTTGCGCGACCAGCATGACCATGCCCTCGATAATCAGATGATTGCGCAAGCGCCGGTGTTCGACTTCTTGTCGCAGCTTCGACTCTGCCGGCATATAGAACATGCGCGCCGACAAAACGCCGTAAAGCGTGGACAAAAAGGCGACCGCAAGGCTCGGCCCGATTCCAGAAATAGTGTCGCCGAGGTTGCACAGCATCGCGACCATGCCCACCAGTGTCCCGATCATGCCGAAGGCAGGGCCGTGACTTGCCATCGTTTGCAGAATTTCGACCGGCACGCTGTCGCGTTCATAGCTGGCATCGGCGGCTATTTCCAACATCGCGCGGACTTCTTCGGGCGAATAGTCGCTCAGAACCATATTCAGGCCGTATCTGAGAAACGGATCGCGGATGCCGCTTTTGCCGATCACGGTTTCCAGATTGCGCAGCCCTTTTCTATTCCTCAGCAAACGGGCGCAATAAATAATGGCAGTAACGTCGTTGTGAAGATTTTTAGGCGGCGTTTGCCGTTCCCTGAACATTTGCATCACGACATCCAGCGCCTTGCGAACCTCTTCGGCCTCGAAACTCATGAAGGCGACCGTAATGACGCCGCCGACGACGATCACCAATCCGCCGAGGCTGAAAAAGATCAAAAAAGCATGCCCGCCCATAATGATTGGACAAAGCACGATCAGCGCCGCAAAGGCCGCTCCGATAAGCGGCGGATGTCCATAGCGCTGACGCAGGGAAAGAAGCAGATTCTGCATAGATCGCCTCCGAACAAAGAACATAACGCGCCGTCCTGCGCATCGCACAGTCTATCCTAGCAACAGGCGTGCCATAGAGGGGGGTCGTTAATCGTCTGACTTATATGCGTTTTATTATTGAGTGGGGATTAGAAAAAGAACTTGGGAAAATAAGACCCGGCAGAAATGCGGGGTTGACAGGAAATCTCGACAAGCAGCGCGCGCGAAGAATTAGCTGGATGTTTGCCGGAACCACAAACGCCCCGGTTCTGTATAAAGCAGATAAAGCGCAGAGAATTGAAGGGCTATATCCGGAAGATCTGTCATATAATCCAAAACGCCATGATAGGGGGGGCACAACATCCATGCGATCTGCAAAACAAAGCTCCACAAAAAGCTGCTTCGCGCCCATTTCTTTCCCGCGCCGACTTTTGCCACGAACCAAAGCGATAGAGCCGCCACCACGGCATAGCCGACCACAATTATCCCCAGCATTTTTTGCGGCGAGATTTCAATAGAGTCATTGCGCGATTAGTAATTTTTTAAGGGAAAGTGTGATTCTGAGAGTCCTCACCTAGGCGAATCGGGAGGGGACAATGGAAAGGCAAAGCGAGACGGAGCGGTTGGCGAAGAGGCCCGTAGCGTTCAAA
>JARLJD010000001.1 GCA_031291395.1 Alphaproteobacteria bacterium
CTTCTCGATCCTCCTGCCTTCTTCCTTGCTGATCTCTTGCCCTTTCATCGCCACCTCCGTTCCGGTTGTGGCTTTAGGGAATCACATTTTCATCCCTTTGTGAATCCACTTCGATTCAGCGTGTTCAGGGATTGGTATTAGGATTCATAACCACTCTGAATCGGTCATTCTCCGACATAAGAGTCAACACGGAAGATTTTCTGAAAAACACGCAGCACGAACTGGAAGTTTGCGATATATGCGCAAATAAAGGGTTCCCGACAGAAAGCAAACCCTGCGATATTATCATGGGCCATTTCACTTTTTCCATGTGGCAAGACGACGTGGAGAAAATGGTTCGACAAGTTGCCCGTAATATTTTTTCTTCCTTAAAAGAAGACGGTCATCTCATCATGGCGTTAAGCGAACTGCATAATCCGGATATCAGAAACGTGGACTATTTTCACAATATTATTTGCCCCACAGGATTTTCGCTTGAAAACAGTTTGCGCACTTGGGACGTATATGACTTATCGTACGATTTCCGTAATGATTTCCTGACAAGCAAAAGGCCTGTGAGAATAGATAAAAAAGTTGTTCTATGCGATTATGCAAGAGCTTGATTAAGATGTATTCGAGTTTCTTGCGTCTTTAGCTTTTAAGGGCGCTTGATTTAGCCTCTTCTAACCCCTACCCCATAATCTCATCCTTCATGCCCCTCCCCCGTCATCTCTTCACCCCCGCTTTCCGGCAACAGCATCTTGGCCGGTCTTTTGCTGCGATTGTCGGGATAATGGTTTTTATCGCCAGTTTTGCGACGGCAGTCGAGACAGCGATGCTGACCGCCGGTTATTTATGGGGCGATAGGATTGAAACGCGCCTTACGGTCGAGATCCCCGCCGTCGGCGATGAAACCGCAATGCCGCAGGCCGAGCGCGTCAAGCAAGCGACCGCTGTCTTACGCGCGATACCGGGCGTAGGCCTGGTGGTGCCTTTGTCCGACGACGAGGTTACGCGCCTGTTGCAACCATGGTTCAATCAGCCGGATTTGTTGAAAACCTTGCCGCTGCCGACGCTACTCGACGTCGAACGGACATCGGGTGCGGCGCTAAGCGCGACGCAAATTCAGGACGCCTTGAAAAACGTCGTCAGCGACGCGCGCGTTGACGATCACGGCGAATGGACGCGAGACATCTGGCGTCTTGTGCGCGGCCTGTCCTTTCTGGGCTTTGTGACAATCGGCTTGCTAGCCGTGACTTTAGTTATCACCGTCACGCTGATTTGCCGCGCGGTTATTGCAGCGGAACATGAAACGATTTCACTGCTGCATCTTCTCGGCGCAGAGGATCAAGACATCGCTCGCCACTTCCAGATACAGGCCGAACGCATCGCTTTGCGGGCTGCCGCCACAGGATTTTCCGCCGCGATGATCGCCACAGCGGCTTTACTGTTCGCCGTGCGTCCCTTGGCCGATTTATCGACGTTGCACTTGCTACATTGGGCCGGATTGGGCACCGCCGTTTTTGCCGTGCCGATTCTGGCGACAGCTATCGCCGCGGTAACGGCGCGGGTTTCCGTATTGCGGTTGATTAAGGCGTTTCCGTGATGAATTTTTTCCCAGAACCGTCATTCCCGCAAAAGCGCAAATCCATCGCTCGCGATAGCGCACCTAAGAGTCAAACGGCGGTTCAAATTGAAACGCCGCTGTTTATATCGACGTAGACGCGCCTCAAGATGGATTCCCGCGCACCGATACAGGAACTTTTCGACAAAGAAGCGGCGGTTATAGCCCCTCTCCGCCCGCGCTTGCTGGAGGAGATGGGGGATACAGAATCTTCGCAACAGCAAAAGGTGAGAGGGGATGAGGTGGGTGGTTGTGGGCGCACATACCATCCACCACCCACCTCCCCCCTTTCATTCTACTGCGTTTGTTCGACGTTCTGTCCCTCCCCTCTCCCTCCGCGAAGAGCAGGCGGAGAGGGGTTATAAACGCCATTGGCCTAACAGGAAGAAAGCAAAGTTTTCAATCTGGATACCGGCCAGAGCCTGCCCCATTGAAAAACGGGGTAGGTATGATGGTGTGGACGGCTTCACCCGAACGGAATCGATGTGCCATAGGGAAAGAAGTACTAACCCCTAGAAAGGAGAAACCGTCCATGAAAAGAGATTAGCACAATCGGGCTGGATTTGGCTCAGAACGTTTTTCGGATCCCTTACGATTCTCATACGATTCCTTCTGTCACGATAAAAAGGCAGGTTAACGACGAATGATGTCGCTTTGAGAGCGCGAAGAGGGCAATTCCGCTTGCGAACGAAACAAGGTATGCCTGTCCGACAGGATCCGCGCGTAAAGATAACTCAGACTCGTCGCCATAACGCCCAGCCCGTAGACAAGGCTGCGCCTGAAATTGATGGAGGAAAATTCCGCGCCGTATTTCGCAGGGCAAGAAATCTCGCCGATCCGAAAACCGTGATAAATGGCTTGCGACAGGAATTGATTGTCGAACACGAAATCGTCGGAATTGCGGCTGAAATCGAACTGTTCCAGCACGCAGCGCCGATAGCCGCGAAAGCCCGTATGATATTCCGAAAGATGCTGGTTCAGCAGAAGATTCTGAAAACCCGTTAAAAACCGATTGGCGACATATTTATAAAGCGGCATGCCGCCGCGGCGCGCACTGTTGACCAGCATGCGGGACGCCAGAACGACGTCATAGCATCCTGCCGTCAGCATCCACGCGACCGCGGGAACCAGACGCGGATTATATTGATAATCGGGATGAAGCATGATGACGATATCCGCGCCGCGTTCAAGCGCCAGCCGGTACAGCGTTTTCTGGTTGGCGCCATAGCCCTTGTTGCGGTCATGGGAAACGCAGAAAATGCCGAGTTCCCTGGCGATCTCTGCCGTGCGGTCGTGGCTGAAATCGTCGACGAGAATGATATCGTCGACGAAGTCCTTTGGCAGATCCTGCACCGTCTTCACGAGGGTTTTCTCGGCGTTATACGCCGGCATGACAACGGTGATTTTCTGGTTTTCGATCATGGAAAAGCAAAAGAGGCGACTGCGCGAGACGAACAAACATCAAGCATTCCCGTCCGTTGTCAAGAGTCTTCGAAGATCGTCAATTGCCTGTTTCGGCGATTCCCACTATCTTGACCGGCATTGCGATTCAATTTCTGCGCAGGTTTATATGTTCGTTTCCCGTTCCCTTCTAAAAAGCACCGAACTCTTTTTAAAAGCCGCTGTTCCGGTTCTTCTGGCGCTTGTGCTTATTCTGCAAATTGCCTCGCTGCGAGGTCTTTTCGCCGACAACGCCTTTCGCCTCGTTCGTTTGCTCCAAAGCCAAGCCTATGTTCCAAATCCTGAAAAGACGCGTTTCTTTTGCACCCTCATATTCCAATTGCCCGCCTTGATCACCGTCAGGCTCGGCGTCACCGATCTTGCTTTTTTTCGTTACCTGTTCGCCGGAACCTTCGTCGCGCTTCCGCTCGGAGTCTGGGCGCTCGCTCTTTGGAAAGCGCGCCGCGAAACGCTTTTCTGGCTTATGCTCAGCCTTTTTTGCTTCGTCTATTTCACGACCGAGTTCTTCAACGCGGGCGAATATAATTGGGCTTACGGCCTTTCCGGTCTTCAGTTCGTCTGGCTTATCAGGAAAGCACCGCTGTCGGCCACCGACCGGATGGGACTGTTGACGACTGCTTTTCTGTCGATCCTGAGCTACGCATCGACGATGTTTTTTGGGCCTTTGTTCGTCGCGCTCGCCGCGCTGCGCCTGAAGGAAAGCGCAAAAAACGAAAGAGGATTCTGGATTGCCGTCATCGTTCTTTCCGCGGCGGCGGCGTTGGTCGGTTTGTGGGGCTTTGTTTTCCCCGGCGATCCTTCCAATAAGGCGCAAGCCCTGAAAATCTCCAATTTTTTCGAGAATCCCCAGATCGCGCTTCTGGGCGCGGCGTTCCTTTTGAGCGCGGCCCTGTTAATGCCCTACTTGCGAAGCGCGCGACCAGCCCTTGTTTTTTGCGCCTTGCTGATCGCGCTTGCCGCTGCGGCGGGTCTTTTCCGCCCCTTAAATCCCAACTTGATCTACGGGGCGCGCGTATGGGTGTGCGCCGGTTTTTGGACCGGTTGCCTTTTCATCGCGATACTGCTTCGGCGACGCGCCGTTTACGCCTCCTTCGCGCCGTGGCAGGGGATAGTGCTGACGTTTTTGCTTTTCGCAGCCTTATGCGCATGGGACATCAAGGATTCGCTTGACTATGCGCGTTACATCGAACGCTTCACGACGATCGTAAATGCGAATACCGGCTTCATCACGAACGACTTGCTTGTCGATACCGACCCCTATGCCCTTCGCTTTGAATGGATATGGTGTTACCCGGCCATGAGCCTTGTGCTGCGCAAAAACGCGCAAGCCGCTATCATGCTTAATTCCGCTTACGGCGTGCCGAAACAGATGATGGATCCCTACACGGATTTGCCCGATCTTGGCCGTTATTATTAAGCAGCCCCCCTGAAGTGAATCAACTTTGCCACTGTGAGGCGGGGAATTCGGAATAGGCAGCGGGTGGTTTTCTCCGGCCAATTGATCGGGACTTTGAAAGGGATTGGATCACGCCGCGCATGGCAGCACTATCGTTCGGCTCCAGTAAAATTTGTTTTGGCGTCAGGTCACAAAGAGGTGGCATGCCACCCGAAGCTTTAGC
Organism: Alphaproteobacteria bacterium; assembly: GCA_031291395.1. Lineage (GTDB taxonomy): Bacteria > Pseudomonadota > Alphaproteobacteria > UBA9219 > UBA9219 > CAIXLI01. The sequence continues at coordinate 4,684 of JARLJD010000001.1, forward strand.
GTAGGGTGGTGGACGGGGTAGGATTCGAACCTACGTACTCTTGCGAGGGCGGATTTACAGTCCGCTGCCTTTAACCACTCGACCACCCGTCCATTGGAAGCATAGGGGAAAGGGGAAGTAACGGATTTTGCTTGTTTTTGTCAATCCCTTCCTTACAGTCCCCCTATGAAAAACAACAAATCCCCTAAATCCGATCATTCTCGCGGTTCTTTTCGGCCTGTCGCGCCTGCGGCAAAGGCACGGGAGGGTAAGGAAGGTCGGGAAAAGGCCTTTTTTAACAAAGGCGCGAAAGTCAAGCCGGACGTTCGATCCAATGAAAAGCCGCGATTTGGCGGGAAGCCCAAGTTTGGCGAGAAGGGTAAACCCGCTTTTCACAAACCGAGGCCGGAAAAGCGGGAAGAAACAAAATTCACGTCCAATGGCGTGCTGATTTGGGGGTTGCATGCGGCGCGCGCCGCGTTTTTGAATCCCAAACGCCGCATCACGCGTTTGTGGCTGAGCGAAGGCGGGCAAAAACTTTTCGAGGCGACGCAAAACGAAGCGCGGGATGAATTGCTAAAACGCCCCGACGCCAAACTCGCATCTCGCGACGAACTCGACCGGATTACGCCTGTCGGCAGCGTACATCAGGGGATCGTAATTGAAACCGCCGCTTTGGCAGATCCGGCGCTGAGCGACATCATCGACGCCGATCCGCCCCCTGCCCTGATCCTGATGCTTGATCAAGTCACCGATCCGCATAATGTCGGCGCGATCTTGCGTTCCGCCGCCGCGTTCGGCGCAGGTGCGATTATCATGACCGAACGCAACGCGCCGACAACGACCGGCGTTCTGGCGAAATCAGCTTCGGGCGCTTTGGAGCATGTGCCGATGATCCACGTCGTCAATCTGGCGCGTGCGCTCGACGAGCTGCGCGAGGCCGGTTACTGGTGCGTGGGGCTTGCCGAGGAAGGCGAAAAAAATCTCGCCGCTCTCGACCTGTCAGGCCGCACGGTTCTGGTGCTGGGCGCGGAAGGCGACGGTCTGCGCCACCTGACGCGCCAGAAATGCGACGAGCTGGCAAGATTGCCGACAGGAGGGCCGATAGGAAGTTTGAATGTGTCAAACGCGGCAGCCGTGGCGCTTTATGAGGTAAGGCGGCAGGCAAAGTGATCGCCGCCGTCATGCAGCACCCGGGTCGAATCACTTAAAATGAAGTTTTTCTTGTAAGAAATGAGGCAGCCAAGGCGTTGTTGGGTGAGCTGCTCAGTTCCGATTTAGCCCGCCAAACTTTTCCGCGCGGCTTCGATCTTGGCCAGCGTGGCCTCGGCGTCGGCTTTGCGTTCGCGTTGTTCCTCGACGACTTCGGCGGGGGCGCGGTCGGTGAAATCCTTGTTGCCAAGTTTGGCGTCCAGCTTGCGAATTTCGGCGGCGATTTTTTCGGATTCCTTTTTCAACCGCGCGCGTTCCTGATCAAGGTCGATGATGGCCGCCAGAGGCAAAATCAGCGTCGCTTCGCCGACGACAGTCTGCGCGGAACCTGTGGCGACCGCATTCGTCAGCGTGATCTCTGACAAACGCGCAAGACGAGAGATGATCGCCTCGTGCCGTTCTAGCCGTTCAATGGTTTGCACCGACGCGTCTTTGACATCCAACGGAATCTGCGCGCCCGCCGGAACGTTCAGTTCGGCGCGGACGGCGCGGATCGAGGTGATCACGCGCACGACCCAATTCATTTCATCCTGCGCCGCCTGATTTCCATCGACTGTAATAACAGGCCACTTCGCCGTGATCAGCATCGCGTCGCTGCCGGTAAACGCACCCCACAATTCCTCGGTGATGAAGGGCATGAAGGGATGCAGCAGATGCAGGATTTGCGCAAGCGCCCATGCGGTCGTGGCGCGGGTTTCGGCTTTGGCGGCTTCGTCGCTTCCCGTCAGAACCGGTTTGGTGAATTCCAGATACCAGTCGCAGAACGTGTTCCACGCGAATTCATAGGCGGCGGCGGAGGAAAGGTCGAAACGATAGGCGTCGAGCAGGCCGGAGACTTTTTCAACAGCCGCTTTGGTTTCGCCGACAATCCATTTGTTGACCGTTTGCGTCACGCTGGCCGGATCGAAACCCGCGCTCCACGCGCATTCGTTCATCTGGCAAAACCGCGCGGCGTTCCATAATTTGGTGGCAAAGTTGCGGTTGCCTTCGATGCGGCTGGTGGCGAGTTTGATATCGCGCCCGGGCGTGGACATGTTGGCGAGCGTAAAGCGCAAGGCGTCGCAGCCGAATTTGTCGATCACGTCGATGGGATCGATGACGTTGCCTTTGGACTTCGACATCTTCTGCCCTTTTTCGTCGCGGACGAGAGGAGTGATATAGACTTTGCGGAACGGCACATCCTTCATGAAATGCAGCCCCATCATCATCATGCGGGCAACCCAAAAGAAGATGATGTCAAAAGCCGTTACCAAAACATCTGTCGGATAATAACGCGCGAGTTCGGACGTTTGTTCAGGCCAGCCGAGGGTTGAAAACGGCCACAGTGCGGAGGAAAACCATGTGTCGAGGACGTCTTCGTCGCGATGCAGTTCAACCCTCTTGCCGTACTGCTTTTTGGCAGCGGCATTAGCCGCTTCTTCGGTTTCTTCGACGAAAATTTTCCCGTCAGGGGCGTACCACGCCGGAATTTGATGCCCCCACCAGAGTTGACGGCTGATGCACCAAGGCTGGATATTACGCATCCAAGAATAATAGGTATTCGTCCATTGTTCGGGCACGAATTTGGTGCGACCGTCTTCGACGGCTTTCAATGCCTCCTCGGCCAGCTTTGGCGCGTTGCAATACCACTGTTCGGAAAGCCAAGGCTCAATCACAACCGATTTTGATTTTTCGTCGTGCGGGACGGCGTGGGTGATGTTTTCGATTTTGTCGATCAGATCCAAAGCCTCCAGATCGGCGATCACCTTTTTACGCGCTTCGTAACGGTCGAGGCCGCGATAGACTTCGGGGGCATTGTCGTTCATCCGCGCTTGAGCGTCGAACAGATTGATCAGGCCGCCATCTTTCTGGCGCTTGAAATAATCCTTGTCGCGGTGGCGCTGCCAGACTTCAAAATCGTTGAAGTCGTGCGCGGCCGTGATTTTAACCGCGCCGCTGCCCTTTTCAGGATCGGCATGTTCGTCGGCGATGATCGGGATCAAGCGGTTTGCCAAAGGCAGCATCGCATAGGTTCCGATCAAATGTTTGTAACGCTCGTCGTTCGGATTCACGGCCACCGCGCCGTCGCCAAGCATCGTTTCGGGGCGCGTGGTGGCGATGCAGATAAACTTCGTCGGGTCTTGTTCCAAAGGATACCTGAAATGCCACATATGGCCTTTCACCTCGATCTGCTCGACCTCTAAATCGGAAACAGCCGTCATCATTTTGGGATCCCAGTTGACGAGGCGTTTGTCTTTGTAAATCAGGCCTTCCTTGTACAGCATGACAAAGACTTTACGCACGGCGGCATTCAGCCCTTCGTCCATTGTGAAGCGTTCGCGCCCCCAGTCGCAGGACGCGCCCAGACGGCGCAACTGCCGCGTGATCGTGCCGCCGGACTCATTTTTCCATTCCCAGACTCTTTTCACAAAGGCTTCGCGCCCCATTTCGCGACGGCTTTCGTTCTTGCCTGACGTCGCCAGTTGGCGTTCGACGACCATTTGCGTCGCGATGCCCGCGTGATCCGTCCCCGGCTGCCACAAACCGTCGTCGCCTTTCATACGGCGATAACGAACAAGGACATCCTGCAACGTATAGATAAGCGAGTGCCCCATATGCAAGCTGCCCGTGACATTGGGCGGTGGCATCATGATCGTGTAAGGCGTTTTAGACGAATGGACATCCGCCGCGAAAACGCCGGATTGTTCCCAACGCTGGTACAGCTTGGCTTCGGTGGCTTTGGAATCGTAATTTTTGTCGATGGGCATAAGGTTGTCCTTGTTTTTTTTGTATTAAAGCCGAAAAACACGCAACAGCGCAAGGGGCGTAAAATCCTTTCTTGCGAAAGACGCAACGGGAATAATGCCCATCAGCCTATCATACCCGTCCCGTCCTTTTTTCGTGGACGACCCGCGTGAATCTATGCTGTATTATATCCGCTTCAATGGCTTTCCTCCCCGATTTACTTCATTCGCCCCTCCCCCTAATTGCCAAAGCAAATATCGTCGGCTTTGCCCCAACTTTCCCAACTCAATCCGCTAAAGAAGGTAAATAGATGAAATTTGATATTGATCGCCTTGTGCGCCTCGATAGCCTAAATATTGACGACTCCACAAAGCAGACGCTGCGCGAGATCGCCGCAATCGTCGAGCCGCATATGGACGCCGCGATCGAAGCGGGATACCGCAAGATGTGGAGCTATCCCGACGCGGCCAAAAGCTATGCCGGCGTGAAGCTGGAAGATGCATGCAAATCGCAGCGCAATCACTGGCTCAACGATATGTTCCCGACCAATTTCACCGATGAGCAACTGCAAAACGGCGTCGAGCTGTTCAGAAAACGCCAGCGTCAGGGCGTGGCTTTGCGCTGGTTCTTTGTTTTCTACAATACTTATTTCGACGGACTTCTTCGCGCCCTCGGCTCTGCCTATCGCAAAAAACCCGAACAGCTGGTCAAGGCAGCTTCCGCCTTGCACCGGATTTTTCTTTTCGAGCTTGAAATGTCGGCTTCGGCTTATATGGTAGCGTCTCAGGAAAGCGCAGACGAGGTGCTTGCCAAACACGCCGCGGAGTTCGAGGCAAGCGTATCACAGGTGGTGGCAACGCTAGCGTCCTCCGCCGCTCAGTTACGCGCTTCGGCGCAAGCCATGGCGGCTGTGGCCGACACGACGACGGGACAAGCCAAAACAGCGGCGCAAGCGACCGAGCAGACCGGAAACAACATTCAAACTGTCGCTTCCGCCACCGAAGAATTGTCGTCCTCGATTCAGGAAATCAGCCGCCAAGTCAAACAGTCGGCGCAGATCGCGGGTGCCGCGGTCAATGAAGCGGATCGAGCCAACACCCTGATTCAAGGATTGGCGGGCGCCGTCGGCAAGATCGGCGACGTCGCCAATCTGATCAATAACATCGCAAGCCAGACCAATCTTCTGGCCTTAAACGCCACCATAGAAGCCGCGCGGGCGGGCGAGGCCGGCAAAGGCTTTGCCGTGGTCGCAGGCGAGGTCAAAAATCTCGCCAACCAGACCGCCAAAGCCACCGACGAAATTTCCTCGCAAATTTCCGCCGTGCAATCCGCCACCAAAAGCGCCGTCGGCGCCATTCAAGATATTGGCGGCATTATCGGAAAAATAAACGAGACGACCGCGACCATCGCAAGCGCCGTCGAACAGCAAGGCGCGGCAACGCATGAGATATCCCGCAACGTTAATGAAGCGGCCAGCACAGGACAAGCTCTGAGCGGCACGATCGCATCCTTGAGCGCCACAGCGGAGCAAGCCGACAAAACGGCACGCGAAGTTCTGAACGGAGCCGGGGATCTGTCGTCGCAAGCCGACAGCCTGTCCACGCAGGCGTCAAGCTTCCTTGGAAAAATACGCGCGGCGTAAATTGCGCTTTTTTCGTAGGAGCGGGGGGCCGCCGCGCCAGGTGCCGTATAAACAAAACCTCGCCCCGGGAACCCCCCCCCAACAAAAAACCCCCCATAA
>JARLJD010000075.1 GCA_031291395.1 Alphaproteobacteria bacterium
ATGGAAATTGTCGTTCGGCCCGTAGAGATTGCAGGGCATGGCGGAAATGAAATCTGCGCCATATTGCTTGCGATAGGCTTGGCACAATTTGATCCCCGCGATCTTGGCGATCGCGTACCATTCGTTGGTTTTTTCCAGTGGCCCGGTGAGTAGCGCCTCCTCCCGGATCGGCTGGGGGGCCTCGCGGGGATAGATGCAGGACGAGCCAAGAAACAATAATTTTTGCACGCCGTTAAGATGCGCCGCGTGGATGAGGTGGCTCTCGATCATCAGGTTCTGATACAGGAATTCTGCCGGAAAACTGTCGTTAGCGAGGATGCCGCCGACCTTCGCGGCGGCGATGATCGCGACATCCGGTTTGTGCCGCGCCATCCAGGCTTCAACATCCGCCTGGCGCGTCAGGTCAATTTCGTCCCTCCCCGCGACCAGGATATCGCAATCCTCCTGCATAAGCCGACGCAAACAAGCGGAGCCGACCATGCCGCGATGCCCGGCGACGAAAACACGCCGGCCCTTGAGCGAAAATGGCGTCATGCGAGTTCCTTGAGAAAGGCCTCGATCTCCTTCTGGCGCGGCTTGCCACCCCTAGCATCCACGAGATCCGAAGCGACCATTTCGCGGCAGAGTTGCTCCAATCCAGTCTTGTGCGACCAGCCGAGTTTTTCGCGCGCTTTGGCCGGATTGCCGATCAGAAGATCAACCTCGGTCGGACGGAAATAGGTCGGATCGATTCGGACAAGGACACGACCGGAATTGCGACAGCGACCAATTTCATCGACGCCGACGCCCGACCAGTCCAGATCGACATTGACCTCCGCAAAAGCCAACTCGACGAACCGACGAACGGAATGGGTTTCTCCGGTCGCGAGAACATAGTCATCACCCTTCTCCTGTTGGAGGATGCGCCACATCCCGTCGACGTAATCACGTGCGTGGCCCCAGTCGCGTTGGGCATCGAGATTGCCGAGATAAAGGCAATCTTGCGCCCCGAGATGGATCGCGGCGACCGCGCGGGTAATTTTGCGCGTCACGAATGTTTCGCCCCGGATCGGACTTTCATGGTTGAACAAAATGCCGTTGGAGGCGTGCATGCCATAGGCCTCTCGGTAATTCACCGTGATCCAGTAGGCATAGAGTTTGGCCGCGGCGTAAGGTGAACGCGGATAGAACGGCGTGTTCTCGTCCTGGGGCACCGTCTGCACTTTGCCGTAGAGCTCGGAGGTCGACGCCTGGTAGAAGCGCGTAACCTTCTCCAGCCCCAGAATCCGAATCGCTTCAAGCAAACGAAGCGTCCCCAAGGCATCCGAATTGGCGGTATATTCCGGCGTCTCGAAGCTGACCGCGACATGGCTTTGAGCGCCAAGATTATAAATTTCATCCGGGCGCACTTCTTGGATGATGCGGATGAGATTCGTGGCGTCGGTCAGATCGCCATAGTGCAGAGTGAAAAGCGCCGGCCCGTCGTGTCGATCCTGATAAATATGGTCGACGCGCTGGGTATTGAAACTCGACGAACGACGCTTGATCCCATGAACGGAATAACCCCGCTTCAGCAGCAACTCCGCGAGATAGGCTCCGTCCTGTCCGGTAGCGCCAGTCAATAGAGCTCGTCGTTTCTCAGACAAATCCGCATTCCTCAATCTGCTGAAAACCGGCGCCGGTAAATGAATCCGGCCGTTTCTCGCTTGGCCTATTTATCCCAGACGGTAGCGACCATTCCAAGTCTGATCCAGACTGTCCCGCCAGATCGCCTTCGCCAGCTTTGAACTCGGAGCCGAATCGATTGCCCGCTATCGCGACCATTCAAACTCAACATTTTAAACGAGCAGGGAAACGAATAAGCAGCGGCCGACCAAACCACAAGCGCAACAACATGCGACGCCCCCGTCGCACACACCCGGAAAACCAATAACCTCCGCAGAAATCCGTAGCAATATCAAATGAATAAATGGCTCTGCAACGACAAAAAACGGCCTGTTAATGAGCCGTTAGGGCAATCATTTTATCATGACGCAACGTTAATTGAGGCTCCAGTTGAGTTGAGCAGCGCAATGACCCCAAAAGGGCTTTCTCATTTCAAACTGGTCGCGCTTATCGCGCTGCTTTACGGTGCCGACGTCGGCCCCGTCTTTGCTCAAGTGACGACATTTGATTTCACATTCAATTTTTCTAAGAGCTTAACGGCCGGAGCTAATTACGGCGTGCTCACAGGTTCGTTCACCACGACTGGCGGTCCAACTGCTTATGTCATCACCGCAATGTCTGGGACATTGGGCGGCTATAGCACGACCCTGCTCAGTGTTGGCGCATTTGCAGGCAACGATAACGCGCTGACCTTTCCTGCAAATCCAGGCTATTTTACGGAAGGTGGCGTATCCTTCGTAGCCAACAACATAGACTACAATTTATATTATTATCAGGGAAACTACACAATCACACCCACGGATGCGCTTAACAACGGGGCCCAGTATACGGTCAAGAGCTTCACCAAGCGCGTCCCAGGTCCTGTTCCGGGCGCAGGCCTTTGGTCTTTTGGCGGTCTCTGCCTCGGTGGCCTGGCGACCCGTTTTCGCCTCTGCGTCGCGACGAGCGCCATCGCGTTTCGCAAATTGAGCGCGTGGCTGAAGCGGCTCGGCGGCGCGAGTGCGGCGTGCGCATGAACGCATTTCAAGGCGCGACGACGCGGGAAATCTTAGCGAGCGCGGAAAGCGCTACCAAGGGCCAGGATCAATCCCGCACAATTAGCGGCTCTGGCGGCCTGGCGTTGCGGTGGGCGTCAATCGGCAGCTCTGTTCCCGCTCTGATCCTATACGCCTTTTTAATGGACGCGCGGCGGATCGCCGCCTGGGCGGCGCAGACGAATGGCCCGATACTCGCCGAAAGCCTCGGGAAAATCGATTTCCTGACCTTGACCGAGTGGATCTTTATCCTGGCTCTGGTCGCAAAATCGGATTTTTCGGCAATCCGTCTGGGACGTTTCCAGCGCGTCGTCACGACTATTTTTGTTCTCTATGCTGCGCTGTTCGTCGACCCTCTCTCGCATGTCCATATCATTCCCTGCCTTTGGCTTGCCGCCAGAATGGCCATCGCGCCGAGGCTCTGGCCGTTGTGCGCCTGTTTACTGCTCGTTTCTTTGCAGCGCCTTCCCAACAATATTTTTCCCGGCGGCCTTCACGCAGCCAGCATTTTCATCGACGCCTGGGCTGCGCACAGCCTTCTCTTGATCGCGGGTTACGCCAACGAACTTCAGGGCGCTCTGTTGCACTTTGTCGGCTCCCCTCACGCGATCGAAATCCACGACGGTTGCGACACGCTCACTGAATTGCCGCTTGTGGTCAGCGCCTTCCTGATTTTTGCGCTTTCGAGAAACATTCGACTGGACCGCCGCTTCGTTTTCCATCTTATAGCGGCGACGCTTCTGCTTTTCGTCGCCAATTGGCTTCGTCTATGCGCGATGGCCCGTTCCTATGACGATTACCTCTTCTGGCATGATGGGACCGGGGCTTCCATCGTTGCAATGACCTATGCCCTGATCCCGTTCCTGATGAATGACAAATTGGCGAAAAGCCAAACGGTCGCTCGTCGCGCCGCTTGAATCGACTGAACCTTCAGCCAAATTGAGGATAGCGAGGTTTGCCGACTCCGCCATGGCGACGTCAGATATGGTTTGATGGATGATCGCCAGCATCAGAACCAGTTTAGATTATGCGCGGCATAGCGGGTTTCGGGCTCGTAGCGATCTTCCCAAATCCGCGTCAACAGGATGACCAGAGCGAACTCGGACAGGATGTAGGCGAAGGTCGCCGCGACCAGGGTGATAGCCGCTCTCAGGATCGCCAGACCCAGGGGTTCGGCAGGCAACAGGCCAAAGCCCTGGTTAAGGAGCTCGACGCCCAAGCGGATCATCATGACCAGCGAAAACGCCGCCACGGGCTCGAGATAGACGCTGGCGATGGATCGCCGCAATGGCTTCGGATCATCTAGA
>JARLJD010000076.1 GCA_031291395.1 Alphaproteobacteria bacterium
CAGCTCAATATGATTTGATACCGCCTTGGATAAGGCCTTGAAGAATACTGTTTGCATCGGTCGCTCCATTTTTTGCAAGAAAACGAAGCGCCTTTATGAATCAATTCAGGGCTTTATCCAACTAGCGTCCAGTACTGTGGAATCGTTCTTTAAAAGAGCCAGTTGTTTGGGATGCAATTTTGCGGGATTGGCAAGTTCACAAGCGGTAAGATAATAACCCCGATAAACATCAGGGCGCTTTTCGACTCTCGCGATTCTTCCGACAAGCGAAGCCGCTGGAACGATGACGCGATCTTGCCAAAAATTTTTCTCATACTCATAAGGCATATATGTCTCCCTTTATATTTTTTCGAATGATGTCACAAAAAATTTAATTTCACCTTAACTCCATTTTCGACTCTACCATAATTTGCTTGTTGGCAGAATACTTTCATAAAAAACGCTGCTAAATTAACCTTACCCCTCACCCCGCCCGCGCCAATTTCGTCCCCGCAGCCGCGCGTTCTTGCAACACTTTGCGGCGGAAGGAAAACAGTTTTGCCGGTCGCCCCGACGCGCCGCGCGTGATCGCGCCGGTTTCCTCGACCAGCCCCTGCGTTTCGACCAGACGGCGGAAATTTTGTTTGTGCAAACGCAAACCCGCCAACGCCTCGACCGTGTTTTGCAATTGCAGCAACGTGAACTGCCGCGGCAAAAGCTCGAACACGACGGGGCGGTATTTGATCTTGGCGCGCAATCGCGCCATCGCCGTGGCGACGATGCGGCGGTGATCGTAGGGCATTGCCAAGCCCAGCGCGTTGCCGCTTTTTCTCCCCGCCTCCGCCACCAACCCGGTCTCCCACAGCAATTCGTAACGCTGCAAAACCAGTTCTTCGTTCCATAAATGAGGATCAGAGGGAAAAGCGTTGCCGATGCGCTCGCTGCGCGCGTGTTTGCCCGCGCTGTCAGGCGCGGCATTTTTCCACGCGATCAAGGCAGGTATAATGGTTTTGGCGATTATCTTAGGCGCGCCGCCGCGATGATCCTCCCACGGAAAATGCGCGTACCAAGGCGACCAAGCGGCGTCCATTGCCCCCGCTTTTTCATGCACCAACGCCAGATAACCGATGGAAACCGAGCGCGCGCTTTCCGACGTGCGGCCGCGGTCTGCAAAGGTGTAAAGCTGCTCGACATAGCCCAGAGCCTGATGCCCCTTAAGCTTTGCCCATGCCCGCAAGCCTTGTTCCAACGTGCGATGCCCCGACTCGAACGGCCCCGAAGGCAGCGCGAGATTGTCTGCGGTCAGCAAGCAAGGCTCGCCTTCCACAACCGCGACGATGACGGCGTTAAGTTCGATGCTGAGGGCCGAACGTTCTTTCGGCTTCATGCTTTTCCGATCACCTGGACGAGCTGGAGTTGTGGTTGATCTGATCCACAACATAGCCCGCGCCCGTACCGACCGCGCCGCCGATGGCCGCGCCGCACGCGACGCAGCCGCCCGTCATGACAGTGCCGACCGCGCCGATCGCCGCGCCAGCCGCGCCGCCGGAAAGCATGCTCTGCTCTTGATGTGTCATATCGGCGCATCCCGTCATCGCCAGCAATCCCACAACCAGAACCGCCTTCCCCAAGATGTGTTTTGCGGACATGGGGTTCCTCCTTTCGTAAATGATAAACTCCGACCAGTCTTATTTTACGCTTCCATAGAAGCGGCTTCCAGCCGCGACTGGTGACGTAATAACAATAATAACAAAGGGTCGCGGCTGGAAGCCGCTCCTACGAACAAGCGCAATTTGCGCCGTGCCGCAGCGTAGCGTTGAATCCGAAATATAATGTGGGACAAAGATGGTAAAAAAATGATGAAGGGAGGCAATTCAGCAAACCCAACCCTCCGCCAAAAGCCCCGCCCCATCGCTAGCGTTAACCATAATCCGCGTTAATCATAAGATTTTTCAGATGAAAATAAAAAACTGCTTTTTTTTATCTTAAATCTTATGCTACTTTGGGTTGGGGCGGTATCAACAACTTTTATTTATAATGAAGGAGAATTTGAAATGGCTATGTTTAGAAGAAGACAAGCGACAATGACGGCAGCTCCGACGGCGGCAACGGGAACAGCATCAGCAGCGCCAGCAGTTCCGCCTCGCCCGCAAATGACGCCGGAACAGGCGGCAATGGCGGCGATGCCGACACGAAGCGCAGATCAGAACAAAGCAATGCTGGGCGTATATAAGACCTTTCTTGATGGGATTAACGAAAGGCTGTACCCGACGGACGAAGCCACCAAGATTGTGTATTTTCGCGGTGTCGTGGCGCAATACGAGCAGGTTTTTGCCAATGGCGGCAACATTGATGTCGCAGCTTTCCCTGGCGCCAATCTTTCAGCCGTACTCAACACCTTGCCGGATTTTGAGGCTAAGGCCAAGGAACGGAATAACAGAGTTGCAGCCAAATGTGGCGCCAACAAAGCTGAAGATGGATATCTGTATTATTTTGATCACATCCTCTCAAACCTCACAGGAAGTGCGGCACCCACAGGATTTGTGGGACCGATGCCTCCTCCGCGCGTGACAGCGCCGGCACCTCTCCTCCCCGGAATGTCGCCGACGCAAGATTACATTGGGCATAAGAAGACTTACGAGTCCGTCACCAACATCAAGAAGATTGTTGACAATCGGGCCAAATTCAAACGCATGTCACAAGTGCAACAGGGCCGATTCTTGCAACGCTTCCCTGACTGCTGGTACGCGGCAACGGAAAAAGGCACGCTGGAGGCTATTAAGGCTGAAGGCAAGAAATACACTGCCGGCACAAGTGCGCGCAATTACGATCCTAATATCTATAATGAGTTGGGATATATCTTTAGGGATACAGACGAGCGGCTTGACAAACTTGCGCGGTGGGAAGCAGCTGAAATCAAAAGACAGACGCTCAGACAGCCCCCCGCGCCGCCTCAAGCGGCACAAACGCAACCGAGACAAAAAGGCTGGTGGATCGCTCCGGCTGCGGCTGGCGCTGCGGGTATTTTGACGGCGTTTACGTTAGCCAAGGTTTTGACCGCTCCTGTTATTCTGGTTGGACTTGGTGCTGGTTTCGCTGCCGGTCTGGTTGGAGGCGTGGTAACTGCTAAAAGAGAGGGACAGGGATGGAAGCAGGGAGCGTGGACCGTAACTAAGTCTACCTTTTATGGAACGTTCCTTGGCGCAGTTGGCACTGTCTTTGGCTTGGGTGCTGGATTGCTTGGCTCAACGGCTCTTTCCTCTATTTTGCCTAGCACTTGGCCGGCTTGGGGTATTGGGCTTGCCAATGTGGCTGGCGGCGCTCTCGCTGGTGCGGGCGCGGGTGCTCTCACAGGTATGACTGCAGAGAAGCTGTTCGTGAAAGAGGGGCAGCGGAATTATAAGCGGGCTGCGAAATATGGCGCTGCAATCGGCGGCGTGCTTGCCTTCCTTGGCGCCGCCTGGAATGTGACGCATGCGCATAGTACATCGGCAACGCATACTGCGACTAACACTCTGGCTCCTACAGCAACTACGCCTCATGCGGGTACAACTACGGGTGCTGCAACGCCTACGACAACGACTCCTGCGGCTACGCCATCGCATGCGCCCACGACGCCTGCCATTAGTCATCCAACACCAACTGGGCCTGCGGCACCGAATGCTCCTGTTCATCCAACACCAACTGGGCCTGCAACGCCAAATGGTGGCAGTCATGCCGCCACTGGTTCAGGGTCTGCAGCAACACCGCCGACTGGCGCAGGGGGGCACCCCTCTACCGCTCATCATGCTGCGGGAACGGGTCATCATCATCCAGTGCAAGTGGATCGTTGGATGTACCCAGACAGCGTGTATCTTAACGGAAATGAGAAGGCTTGGATATTTTCCCATGCACCCTCCGCAGGGCAACAAGCCTATTATCATAATGCATTACACTTTGACTTAGTGAAACTGCATAGTGGTCCGCATGCAGGTTCGTATCTAGTTGTCGATGCTCCCGGCAGACCTGCTTTTGCCCCCGGTGGGGTCAACTTAAGCAACGCGCGTACACTTACAACGTAAGCGAAGGCATCATCCTCCTCCAAAAAAAGCATTGCAGGCTCCGCGCCTGCAATGCTTCTGGGGCGTGTGCTTATTCTCCTCTGCGTCGGACTTGTTTTAGAAAGAGGCGACTCCGCGCTAGGAGTCACCCTCCCCCAAAAGGGGAAGAAAGAATCCCCGCGCGGCTTGGGGACAAAAGAACCTTAAAATCATTGCGCCGTAACGATGAGAACGAGCCTTGGCGCTGTGGAGCATCTGCCAAATTTTTAGGCTTGCCTTGCGTTGCCATCACCCAACGACTCTATTGAAAACCCTGCACAAGTCGCGATTTTTCGTAGCCAAAAATAGAACGCACACGCCGGATGCCCCCTCCAAACTTTCTGAACTTGTAGGGATTTTTGTAGCCCCTTCCCTCCAAGCGCGGGCAGAGAGGGGCTACAACCGATTTTTCTCATCCCAAAAAATCTGTGGGTAACTTTTTTATTGAATCCGCCGGACATTCTTAACGATTTTTAACCCCTTGTTTATTCCCTTCCTCTATGATCCTCAGACAACTCTTTTCAAACATCCCCGCCCCCATGATCCGCATCGCCCCGTCCATACTTTCCGCTGATTTCTCCAAACTGGGCGACGAGGTTCGCGCTATTGACGCGGGGGGTGCGGATTACATCCATATCGACGTTATGGACGGGCATTTCGTGCCGAATGTGACGATCGGCGCGGGAGTCGTCAGGGCTTTGCGCCCGCACAGCGCGAAGCCGTTCGACGTTCATTTGATGATCGCGCCGATCGACCTTTTCGTGCACGATTTCGCCGAGGCCGGAGCCGACATCATCACCGTTCATCCCGAAGCCGGGCCACATCTGCATCGCACATTACAGCTTATCAAGGCGCAGGGGAAAAAAGCGGGCGTCGCGCTTAATCCCGCGACGCCTTTGGCGGCGATCGAGCATGTTTTGGGCGATGTCGATCTGGTTTTGGTCATGACGGTCAATCCGGGCTTTGGCGGACAGAAATTTATCGCCGCGCAGCTTGATAAAATCCGCGCGCTTCGCAGACGCATCGACGCGCTGGGCAAGACGATCGATCTTGAAGTCGACGGCGGCATTGATCCTGAAACGGCGAGGCAAGCCGTTGAGGCTGGGGCTGATGTTTTGGTGGCGGGGACTGCCGTTTTTAAGGGAGGGGCGGGAAATTACGCTTCCAACATCGCGGCGTTACGTATTTCTTCTTGAGCCTTTAAGAACAAACGATGACTCAAGCCACCAAACTTATCGGCAAGGTTCGGCGTAGCGTGCAGAGCGTTGCGTATGGGAATCCGCTTTATCAGAAGATTCTGTCGGCGGGGGATGCGCCGCGGCATTTGCATTTTACACCTGCCGACCCGTGGCCGGGCGATGCACAGGCGGGGCAGGATTTGCTTTCGGATAAAGCTTCGCCCACCGAACGCGCCGACAGCGCGGCTTTGCGCAATCTGCGCGCGATCGGCACCGAGGCGGCGCGGACGGCTGGTGTGCAGTTGATCGACAAATGGCTGCTGTATTTCGACAACTGGCATGAAACCGAATGGCAGGCGGAAATTCTGGGCGCGCGCATCGCGGCGTGGATTGGGTTTTACGATTTCTATGCCCCCGCCGCGTCGCCGGAGTTCAAAGCGCGGTTGATCGCGAGCCTGCACCGGCAATGGAAGCATCTGGCGCGCACGATCTCGCCGTCTTTGAAAGTCGTGGAGGCCGTGCAGGCCGCGCGGGGGCTGATTTATGGTGGGCTGAATTTTCCCGACGGTGACGGCGCGCTGGGGCTTGCTTGCGAACTTTTGCAACGGCAAGTCGCGGCCGAGATTCTTGCCGACGGCGGGCATATTTCGCGCAATCCTTCCGCGCAGTTGCATATGCTTCGCCATCTGGTCGATATTCGCAACATTCTTAATCTGGCCGATATTCGCATGCCGGAGGCGATTGGCGCGGGGCTTGCCGCTTTGATCCCCGCACTGAAATTTTTCCGCCACGGCGACGGCGGGCTGGGCTTGTTCCACGGCTCGGTCGAGGAGACGCCGCTTTTAATCGATGCGGTGTTGACGCAAGCCACCGTGCGCGGGCGCGTCTTGCGGCGCTTGCCTGAATCTGGTTATGAGAGGCTTATGGCCGGGCGCAGCCTCTTGCTGATCGACGCAGGATCGCCCCCGCCTCGCGCTTATGGCGCAGAGGGACACGCGGGTTTGCTAAGTTTTGAATTCAGCTATGGCCGCGAGCGGCTGATCGTCAATTGCGGCGCAGTGCCGAAGGGAAATGTCAAAGGCGACCTCGTCGAATGGCGCGCCGCCTGCGCCGCGACGGCCGCGCACACAACCGTGACCGTGGAAGACACGAACGCTTGCGAGATCGACAGCGACGGACATATCACGGGCCACGCGCAAACGTCGTCGCAGCGTTTCGAGGAAGAAGACGCGCACGGCATCGACATGGCGCATGACGGCTATCGCGCGCGTTTCAGCATCGTGCATAACCGCATCCTGAAATTATCCGGCGACGGAGAAACTTTGCTGGGGCGCGAAATCCTGCAAGGCCGCGAAGGCCGCGCCTTCTCTCTGCGCTGGCACTTGCATCCCAGCGTGCAAGCTTCGCTTTCGCAAGGCGGGCAGACCGCGCTTTTGCGCACGCCTTCGGGATCAGGTTGGAGATTGCGGATTGAAACCGGCACGCTGGGGCTTGAATCCAGCATCTATTGCGGCGGCGCTGTCCCCCGCCGCACAATGCAAATCAAGACATCGGGGTTGACTAAGACGGGGGATACGGTGGTGGCGTGGCGTTTGACGCGGGAGAGAAAGGGGTAAGACAACCATTTTTATATTGAACGCGCGAAAATAGGGATTAATCTGTGCGGCAAATCAACTTTTGCGCCGCCCCCATGCCCCACACCAGAAATCTTGTCAAACTCGATCAGGAGGCGCTCGACACCGTTATCAGGCGGCATGAGCTATTCCAAAAAGGCCGCGCGGGGGGAGCGCGGGCGCAGTTGGCGCATCATGATCTGTCGCATCTCGTCTTTCGGGAAAAGAATCTGTCGCATGCCGATTTTTCCGGCTCGCTTTTCTACGAAGCCGACTTGGCTGGCGCAAATCTGGACTACAGCGTGTTCTATGCCTGCGACTTGCGCCGCGCCAATCTGCATAACACCTCTCTGGTACGCGCCGATCTGCGCGGTGCCTGCCTGCGCGGCGCGACCATGACGGGCGTGAACCTAAGCGACGCCGATCTGCGCGAAGGGTCTTTCGCTTTATTCGACACGGGGAAAGGCCTCAGCTTCGCTGCTCAGGAAAAGACGCCCGGGGGAGATACGGGAGCCGTTGATCTGCGCGGAGCCGCTTTATCTTCTTCCTGCTTTTCCGGCGCGCTTGCCGTCAACGCGAATTTTGAGGACGCCGATCTGAACAAGGCCTCCTTCATCCGTGGCGACCTCAGCGGAGCCAATTTGTCCGGAGCCAATCTTGTCGACGCCAATTTGAGCGACTGCATATTGAAGAACGTCAACATGCGTGGCGCCATTCTTATCAGAGCCTCGATTGATTACTCGAAGCTAATCGACGTCGATATGACGGGGGCGTTGACGGATAAACCCGCCGGCAAGCTTTTAAGCCAAGCGGCCTTTCCGCTGAAAGAGCTGCTTCGGCAGCATAAGCTCTGGCTCGACAGTAAAGGCCTGAGCGGCGCACGACTCGACCTTAGCGATTACGATCTGCGCACAGCGCCTCCTTGGGCCGAAGAAGACCTGACGATGCTTATCGCCAAACGCGCGGTGTGGTTCGGCCAAAATCTTTCGCATGTTTGCATGCCAGCGGCGCAATGTGAAAAGAGCGATATGAGAAACTGCAATTTTGAATCCGCCGACCTGCGCGGCTGTAATTTCTCGAAAGCCAATCTGGTCGGCTCAAAATTCAGCCGCGCCTCTCTTGATCCCCTTATCCTTAAGGGCGATCCTTTGCTCAGAACGAATTTCACGGGCGCCAATTTGCGTTACACGGACTTCACCTATGCCAATCTCCGCAACGCCGATTTTGCAGGCGCCGATCTCAGCTTTGCCGATTTTTCCGGAGCCGACGTTCAGGACGCTGTTTTCGACGGCGCCAAAACGGCGGGCGTAAAGGCCGACGGAAGCATCCTCAACAAACCGCCCTTTGCCGCTGAGTGAGACTTTCTTGCGCAATAGCGGGACTTGGGATCGCCCTTTTCTTCCCTCCCCTTGGCACAATGTGCCGCAGACTCGGCCCTAAACTTCCAGCCTCTATCTCAACCCATTGATTTTCCATAATATATTTTTGGCACGCTGTATGCACTTATCCCCCCTGCAAGAAGTGCGATGGGCGCGCTTTCACGGATAAAGCGGGTTGGGCAATGGATACGACAAGCCTCGTTTTGCTTTCCAATCAGATGGCGCTGCTGCGCTCGGTCGATGTTATCTCCAACAATATCGCCAACAGCAGCACGACCGGATTCAAGCGCGAAGGCATCCAGTTCGAAACATGGATGAGCCGCCCGACAAGCAAACAAAGCACCAGTTTTGTTTTTGACAAAGCCACCTATCGCGACATGACTCCGGGCACGATTTCGACGACCGGCAATCCCCTCGATCTTGCCATACAAGGCAAGGGCTATTTCCAGATCCAAACGCCCACGGGCGTTCAATATACGCGCGACGGCGCGTTTCGCACCGACGATCAGGGACAAATCGTGACCTCGTCGGGCATGCCGGTGCTAAGCGACGGCGGCCAGCCTTTGGTTTTGCCGGCGATCGCCACCGACGTGACGATTGCGGGCGACGGCTTTATCACGGCGCAGGTCGGCACCTCGCCGACGCGCGCGCAGCTGGGCAAAATCGGCGTGGTTCAGTTCGACAACGACGAAGCGGTCACACCTACCAACAACGGGCTTCTGACAACGACGCAAGCGCCGCAACCGGTCGTTGGCAGCAACGTGCTGGTTCAAGGCGCGGTCGAGGAATCCAACGTCAAGCCTGTCCTTGAAATCACCGATCTTATCCGCATGCAGCGCGCCTATGAACAGGCGTCGAACCTGATCGGACAGAAAAACACGCAAATGAGCGACGCGATCGACAAACTGTCTTCGGTATCGTCATAGAAGAAAATCGTGAGAAAATTGAGTGAAATATTTTTTTTGTGAGTCAGGAACAGCGGTGCAGTGACAACGGCAAGACTCCCTCCCCCTCTATGGGGGAGGAATGGGGTGGGGGTGATGTTCCCGCATGAGATGTTTTTGCAAGCCAAAGACGGTTCTTGCGGCGAGATCACCCCCACCCTAACCCTCCCCCATAAAGGGGGAGGGAATTACAACGGCAAGGAAACGACATGAGAGCACTTAGCATCGCCGCCACCGGCATGTCAGCCCAACAGCTGAACGTCGAAGTCATTTCGAACAACATTTCGAACTCTTCGACCACCGGCTTCAAGGCCTCGCGCGTCGAGTTTCAGGATTTGCTGTACCAAAACATGCGCACCGTCGGCTCGGCGTCTTCGGACGCCAACACGATTGTGCCTTCGGGATTGCAAGTCGGTCTCGGCGTCATGCCCGCCGCGACCTATCGCATCAACACGCAGGGCAGCCTGACCTCGACCGGCAACTCGCTCGACATGGCGGTCAATGGAAACGGCTATTTTCAGGTGCAGATGCCTGACGGCACCATTTCCTACACGCGCTCCGGCGCGTTGCAGCTGAACGCCACCGGACAGATCGTCACGGCGGACGGGTATCAGATCCTTCCCAGCATAACGGTTCCGACGACGGCCACGGCGCTGACCGTCAACGCGAACGGCCAGGTGATCGCCACAATTGCGGGACAAACATCGACTCAGGTTTTGGGACAGCTTCAGCTGGCGACGTTCATCAACCCCGTCGGCCTACAGGCAACCGGCAATAATTTGCTGCAGCAAACCGGCGCGTCCGGCTCGCCCACGACGGCCAGCCCGGGATCGACGGGCGTCGGCACGATCATTCAGGGATCGCTCGAAACCTCGAACGTGGACATCGTCACCGAAGTCACAAATCTTATCACGGCGCAACGCGCCTACGAAATGAACTCGAAAGTCATCAACACGGCCGATCAAATGTTGACGACGACGAACCAGATGAAGACCTGATAGGGGGGCACGGCATGAAGAAATCCGTTCGCGTTCTGTTTGCATGCTGGCTGGTTCTATCCGGCATCGCCGGTTCGCCCAGCCCTTGCGTCGCCAATACCGCCGTCACGCTGAAGCCGGATCTGGAAACCGACCGCAGGGCCGTAAGGCTCAGCGACCTGTTCGCGGGCGTGCCGTCCGAAATCGACCGCGACATTGCGCAAGCCCCGCCCCCGTGCAAGCCTGCCGTCTACAACGAAATCGTGTTGGACAAGCTGGCAGAAACCTATCGCCTCGATTGGCAGGCGCAAGGAACGGATCACGTTACGGTTTCCTCCGCCTGCGCTCGCGTAACCGCCGATATGATCCGCACCGCAGTGATCGCCAAAATCA
This sequence comes from Alphaproteobacteria bacterium, assembly GCA_031291395.1. Taxonomy (GTDB): domain Bacteria; phylum Pseudomonadota; class Alphaproteobacteria; order UBA9219; family UBA9219; genus CAIXLI01. Next base: position 10,543 of record JARLJD010000076.1, read on the forward strand.
AAACCGATGCTAGCGACAAAAAGCTGAATTTCGACATCGCGTTCGACACGCGCGATCTTGAAATCGACCTGCCCACCGACAAGCTGCCGAATTTCAGGCTGGAAAACTTCGCCTATGATCCGACGGCACGGCAGTTTCGCGCCGATTTCACGGCGGAAACGCCGCTCGGCCCGTATGTTGTGCCCCTAACGGGACGCGTTTCGGTCAAGCGCACCGTTCCCGTTCTCGCGCATCGGCTGGAGGCCGGGGAAACGGTCGCCCTTTCCGATCTGGACTGGATCGAAGTGCCCGATGAGCGCATCACCGCCGACGTCATTACGGAAACCAATCAACTGGTCGGCCGCGAAGTGCGCCGCGACATCGCGGAAGGCAGCATTCTGCGCGCGCATGACGTCATACCCCAGCGCCTTGTGCAGCGCGGTTCACTTGTGACGATGAAGATCGAAACCCCCTTCATCTCTATCAGCGCCCAAGGTAAAGCCCAGCAAGACGGGGCTTTGGGCGATACCGTGCGCGTCGTCAACACGCAGAGCAACCGCATCGTCGAAGGCGTCGTAACAGGCCCCGGAACCATTGAAATCCGCACCACGCGGAAACTCGCTTTGGCGGAGTAGGAGGGGAAATGGGCAAAGTTTCTAACAGACTCGACCACGTTCCAACCCGTCATCCCCGCGCATGCGGGGATCCATCTTGGCCGCAAAAACGATCGCCAGTAAGATGGATTCCCGCTTTCGCGGGAATGACGGCGATTTTTGTCGCCCTCCTCTCCCTCACCGCCTGCAACGCTTTCGACCGCGCGTCCGAGATCGGGAACGCGCCGAAACTGGCTTCAATCGACGACCCCACGCATCGCGACGGCTATGTGCCGGTCAAGATGCCGATGCCGCCGCCGTCCCTGAACGAACGCCAACCCAATTCCCTCTGGGAAACGGGTGGCCGCGCTTTCTTCCGCGACCAGCGCGCAGGGCGCGTCGGCGATATTCTGACCGTCGTCGTCACGATCAACGATCAGGCGCAGATCGCCAACGAAACCAAGCGTTCGCGCGCCAACAGCGACGACGCGAATTTAACCAATTTCTTCGGTCTGGAAACGAAGCTAAACAAGCTTCTTCCGGGCGCCGTCGATCCGTCGAGCCTTGTCAAGATGGGAAGCGACACCAGCAACGACGGCAAGGGATCGATCGGGCGTCAGGAACAAATCGACCTGCGCATCGCCGCGACGATCATTCAGGTTTTGCCCAACGGCAACCTCGTCATTTCCGGCAAGCAGCAAGTCGGCGTCGATTACGACATGCGCGACCTTGAAATCGGCGGCATCATCCGCCCGCAAGACATCTCGGCCAGCAACACGATCACCTACGACCAGATAGCGGAAGCCCGCATCAACTACGGCGGCAAAGGCACCATCAACGACGTCCAACAGCCGCGCTATGGCGACCAGTTGTACGACATATTGATGCCGTTCTAGCGGTTAGGTGAATTCCAGAAAAGAATGCCCCCGCTGTCGCATCCTTTCCGGGACAGCTTAAGCGGTGGGCATTATTTTCGGATTTCGCCTTAGCGTCATTTAAGCGTAAATTAACCCAGATAATGGGTTTATCCCATTGAAAGACATCGTCATTCCCGCAAAAGCGGGAATCCATCGCCGCGCGTCTGCGCGGCATAAGAGTCAACGGCGTTTTCATCTCAACCGCCGCTGGACTCATGCGCTCGCTATCGCTCGCAGATGGATTCCCGCTTTCGCGGGAATGACGATCCCTTTCAATGGGAGGACAAAACAAGAAACCCGTTATCTGGGTTCATTTAAGCTGACAAACCGTGCTTCACCCGCTATGACAGCCCCTATGAGCACGGAATCTTTAGAAAAACTGACCGCGCGGCGGCGCACGTTCGCGATCATCGCGCATCCTGACGCGGGGAAAACCACGCTGACCGAAAAGCTGTTGCTGTTCGGCGGAGCCATTCAGCTGGCGGGCGCGGTCAAGGCGCGGGGCGACGCGCGGCGCGCGCATTCGGACTGGATGAAGGTCGAACGCGACCGCGGCATCTCGGTGACGGCCTCGGTCATGAGCTTCGATTACGCCGAACGCAGCTTTAACCTTGTCGACACGCCCGGACACGAGGATTTTTCCGAAGACACCTATCGCACCCTGACGGCAGTGGACAGCGCGGTAATGGTCATCGACGCGGCCAAAGGCATCGAATCCCAGACTCGCAAATTGTTCGAGGTTTGCCGGTTGCGCGACGTGCCGATCATGACCTTCATCAACAAAATGGATCGCGAGGCTCGCGATCCCTTCGATCTGATGAGCGAGATCGAGCAAACGCTGGCTTTGGATGTGACTCCCGCCAGTTGGCCGATCGGGATGGGGCGCGAGTTCAAAGGCTGTTACGATTTGATCCGCGACCGTTTAATTTTAATGGATCGCACACGCGGCAATAAATTGACCGAGGGCATTCAATGCGACGGCCTCGCCGATCCCAAACTCGACGCCTTGCTGGGAGTCGAATTTGCGCAGAAACTGCGCGACGATGTCGAAATGGTGCGGGGTTTGTGTCCGGCATTCGATGCCGAAGCCTATCGCAGCGGGCATATGACGCCGGTTTATTTCGGCAGCGCCGTCAATAATTTCGGCGTGCGCGAGTTGTTGCTGGGCTTGGCGGAATACGCGCCCTCCCCCCGGCCGCAGAAAGCCGATTTGCGCGAGATCGAACCGACCACCCCCAAAGTCACCGGCTTTGTGTTCAAGGTTCAGGCCAATATGGATCCCAACCACCGCGACCGCATCGCCTTCGTGCGTTTGTGTTCGGGGCATTTCAAGCGCGGCATGAAATTGTTTCATGTGCGCAGCGGCAAGCAGATCGCTGTCAACAATGCCGTTTTGTTCCTCGCCCGCGACCGCGAACTGGCGGAGGACGCCTATGCGGGCGATATTATGGGCATTCCCAATCACGGCACCTTGCGCATCGGCGACACGCTGACGGAAGGCGAAACCCTCCGCTTCCTCGGTGTGCCGAGCTTTGCGCCGGAACTTTTGCAGCGCGTGCATATTGGCGATCCGATGAAGGCCAAGCATATGCGCCGCGCGTTGGAACATTTCGCCGAAGAAGGCGCGTCGCAGGTTTTCAAGCCTCTGTCCGGCGCGGAATGGGTCGTGGGCGTCGTCGGGCCTTTGCAATTCGAGGTTTTGGCGGCGCGCATCGAAGCCGAATACGGCCTGCCCGCGAAGTTCGAGTCCGCAGGCGTCGAAGCCGCGAGATGGATCGAAGCCAACGATCCCGTCGCTTTGAAAACCTTCACAGACGCGCAACGCTCAAGCCTCGCCGAAGATCACGACGGCGCTTTGGTCTTCCTCGCCCGCAACGCGTGGCACTTGAACAGAACGCAGGAAGAAAACCCCGCGATCCGGTTTTTGAAGGCGCGGGAGCAGAATAAGCTGCCGGTTTAAGCCGAACGGAAGTGTAAGTGGTGGATCAAGGGCGATGAATCTGCGCACTGGGAGATTATCCTGAAATCATCGAGTTATATCCCTGCGCATTTCAGCAAATAATTCTTGGAAAGCCTTGGTTCGCGCTTCTTAAAATCGATCGCCAATTTTTGCTTTGACTGCCAGATAGTGGTCAACGCCCCCTTTAAGCAAAGCCACTATCCCCAAATATCCTATAAGGACTCGTCTACAAATAAGTGAATCAACCCAATGTCATCATTGTTAAGCTGAAGAAAATAAACGTACCACACGGCTTCAGTCTCCCTACACCCTTTTTATTTTGGCGTCAGGCCACAAAGAGGTGGCCTGCCACCCGAAGCTTTAGCGTAGGGTGGTGGACCTGATCGGGATCGAACCGACGACCTCAACATTGCGAACGTTGCGCTCTCCCAGCTGAGCTACAGGCCCCTTCTTGCTTGCATGTGAAAGCAGAAGCGAAGACCGCCTTTATCCTCGGACGGAGGCTTTCTGTCAAGCGTTCAAAAAAGCCTTCAAAACACCCCGTTTCTCGCGCCCTCTGCATTTATTTAATCGCGACGCCCGAGTGAGAGGAAGAATTGGGGGCATAATCATTATCCCAGCCGCCCTCCCCTCCCAACCCTCTCCCCCAAACGGGGGAGACGGAGTCCTCATGCTGGGGGTTACAAATTTCCGCAAAATAAAACGAATATCCGAAATGGACACTTTATTGCCACTTTTTAGTCCCACCCGCGCCGAATTTCTTTTGCATATTGCGCTTAACGAAAGGGGTCGAGATGGAAGAAAAGAAATCACAGATATTGTTAAGGTTATTATTTAAATCTGCCGCTGTTCTGGTCGTCGCGGGAGTTGTCGTCGTGTGCCGTAATTGGATTGCGTCCGATTCGTGGAAAATTTGCTCTGTTGCAATCCTCTCTGTGCCTTTGTTTGAATCTCTTGCAACAGATGTGGATAAAATATTCCTAAAGCCAAGAACGGAAGAATCTTCACAAAAATCCTCGACGGTAGCTCAAGGGGCAGAACAGGAAGAAAAAGTCAGCAGGGATACGACAGACGAAAAACCTCTCGTCGGTAATAATAATACAGGCTCTAAAGAGAGCAGATCCCCTCTTAGGCGCATCATAAACGCAGCTAAATCAATGGGTTGCTTCGTCAGTCTTAAACTTAGTTAACAAAATAACGTTAACGCGCGCAAGCTTCTCATTTACCTCTTGCAAATCCTTCTCAAGCGTATAAGCCTCCCGCCACGGTGAGCTTCGGCTCGCCCTTTTTTTCGGCCTTGGTCGGGTGTCATGGGATACGCAGAGAGTAACGGCAAGAAGATAATTGTCGCTTGCCACGATGATCTTGATGGCTTTGGCGCCCTCTATTATCTAGACAAGTTTCTAGGGGTGGGGCCTATTCATAACCGCCTGCATGATAATATTGCCTGCATTCGGTTAAGCCATCCCAGCACCGAACGACAGCTGAAAAATATTCTTGATTATGCATATGGCGGCCACGAACTGCTTGTTATCGATTATTTGCTTCATCCCGATCGCGTCGAAGCATTCGATCAACTCGAGCTCTTCGAAATGATTACGCAAGCAGATCATCATCCCCGTTCTTACAAAAATTTTATCGCGGCGGGCAAAATATTCTCGCCGCGCGTAAATGAGATTCTTTATAGAAAGGATTTGTGCGGCACACAACTGGCCTTAGAAATCGTTCGCGAGAGAACTGGAACAGACGTTCAGGTTTCCGATTTGTCGTTTTGGATCAGTGTTTTGGATTTAGCAAAGAAGGGTTTTCCTTGGTACGACGAGCTTTCCTGCATCATGGGGCAACGTTGTCAAACGAAGGGTCGTAGCACAAAGGATATCCTTGAAAGCCTAGCCGAGATGGATCGCCTCGCTTCGCCTGAGAGCGAGGAAGAATTGAAGGAGATCATCAAGGAGGCCTCGCAGCAAAAATGGAAATATAAAATACGCGCCGATGAAGCCCTCAGATCGCCGCCTCATTATATCTGGTTCGACGGATGCGACGGCATTGAATCCGGCTGGGTGCCTGCCCTGATAGACTTCGATATTGAAAACCCGGAAGGAGGCCGTTTTTACGCCGATTTGGGCATCAGTCGCTCACGCATCGCAAGGAAAAAGATCGCCGAGAAAAAGGCTGAAAACGAGAAGGCAAGGCTGTCAGGAAAAAAGCCTTTTCCTAAAAATGGGCTACCCCCCAAAATCGCTCCCTTTTTCTTCTTCTGTTGCGCCAACACGGATGAAGAAACAGGGGACTGCATTCTAAAAGTCAGCGTCAGATCCGATGACGCGCCGGATACGGACGCTGCAAAAATTGCGGAACACTGTGGCAACCGCTGCGTTAAATATGTGGGAAGCCGCGGGATTGAAGTGGTAGAGGCGAATAAAGGCGGCGGTCGCCCAACCGCGGGCGCGTGGCCAATAATGGTGGAAGCCAAATTGCAAAACGGGGAAACAAAGGAAGAGCGGATCGCAGAAGCGATCAAGGAAGCGTGGCGGCGGTTTTATATTCTTTGCACCGTTTATACGGAGGAAGAGATTAAAAAATATCCTTATGGGCCTCCCTCCTTTCCGAATCACCGGAGGGTCTCCTATGCAAAACCCGGGGGGCCTCCTCATCAGAAGATGTTCCTACAGTGGAGGAAAGAACAGTGCGCTGTTCGCCGCGCCCCCTGTCCTTCCGTCGGACGTCGGCCTCAAGTTGGCGTCCCTTCTCCCCCGTAATCCGCCGATGGATCGCTGCCTTTGCCTCGACGGATCGCCCTTTTACGCGATGAATTCCTGAAGAACTTCGCGCCAGCGTTTCAGTTTCTCCTCAAACCGCATTTGTGCGTGAGCGGGGCTGGTCGAGGGCAGCGTTTCGCGGCGCAAGCCGACGACGGACAAAGGCAGGCTTGGCAGCACGAAGCGGCAAAACAGTTTTTCCGCGGGCTGGCCGTTGAAGCAGATGAGTTCGATCTGCTTGTGCGCCTTGAAAAACGAACAAAAATCATTCGCGACAATCGTCGCGGATTGGATTTTCGCATCCAGACTCCCTACCCTTTTCGCCGACGCGCAGACATCCCACAAAGCGATGCGTTTCTGTTTGAGGCAGCTCTGACGCTCGGCATAAGGCTTATCGGGACAAGCTCCGGCCAATTCTCCCATAATTTTCCAGAAAGCGTTTTCCTTTTTGGCGTAGTATTCGCGGCGTTTCAGGGACTCCGCGCTGGGCAAAGTGCCGAGGATAAGCACGCGGGCATCGCTTGAAGCAATCGCTTTGAAGCCGATGCTGTCCGTCACGATTTTCTGGATTGGCTTCTGACGCGGTTTGTGAAGGATTGAATCTCGCTGCGCAAACTTTCGGCTTGTTTCGACAAGTCGCCGGAAGCCGTAAGGACTTCGGAGGATGCGCTGCGCGATTCCGCCGCCGCTTGCGTAACGTTCACGATGCTGCTGGAAACTTCGCTGGTGCCGGCCGAGGCTTGCTGCACGTTCGTCGAAATCTCCCTCGTCGCGAGCGTCTGCTGCTCCATAGCGCTTGCGATGACGCCGGAAATCTCGCTGATCTGTTCGATCGTTTGGCCGATGCCTCGTATGGCCACGACCGAGTCCGTCGAAACGCTTTGAACCGTGACGATTTTGTCGGAAATTTCTTCGGTCGCCCGCGCCGTCTGGTTGGCGAGATTCTTGACCTCCGACGCCACGACGGCAAAGCCTTTACCCGCCTCCCCTGCCCGCGCCGCTTCGATGGTCGCGTTCAGCGCGAGAAGATTCGTTTGCTCGGCGATCGCCTGAATGAGTTTGACGACATCTCCGATCTGCGCCGTCGCCTCAGACAGCGTGGAAACGGTCGCATCGGTGCGCTTGACCTGCGCAACGGCGTCTTGCGCAAGACGGGTCGAAGAGCTGACCTGTCGATTGATTTCGCCGATGGAAGCCGAAAGCTCCTCGGCGGCGGCTGCAACGGTCTGGACGCTGGCCGAGGCCTCCTCGGTCGCCGCCGCGACGACGGTGGCCTGCTGGCTGGTTTGATCGGCTCTTTCCGAAAGATTTCTGGCGTTGGCCTGAAGCTGCGTGGCGGCAGCGGCCACCGTATCCGCTATGTGGCCGGAGACGTTTTCAAACACGCTGGTCATTTCTTTAAGGGCATCCTCCCTTTCAACGGCATGGCGTCTCTTTTCAGCTTCTTCGCCGGACATGCGATCCATGGAACCGGTGATCATCTTGAATATATCGACCAAACGAGCGATGTCGCCATATTCATCCTCTTTATCAAGATCCGGTATTTTTACCGTCAGATCGTCGGCGGCCAGTGCAATCATGGCGCGCGTAATGTCGCGCAAGCGCGCTCCCCTCGCGCAAACGAAATTCACGAGGATATACAGCGTCACGGCTCCCATACCGGCCAGAACCGCCTCAAGAAGTTTAACTTGGCCTTCGCTTGTTCCAAACCACGGCGTCAAAGCGGCCAGCGCCAGAATAAACATGACCGCGCCGGCCATCAGGCGCACGCGGGATTTCAAGGGAAAACGACGCGCCATCTTGCGATCCGGCGCTGTCTGGGGCGTTTTGCCGAGGGCGCGAATAAAACGTTCCACAACGCTTGCCGTCGCCGAAGAGGTTTGCGGCCCACAAATAACCTTGGCTTCGCTTGAAGTCTGGGGAGGAAAGCCGAAGGCCACCCCGATGAATTTGTCTGCCGCCGGAAGGCGACGGGCAAACATATCGATGGAAAGGCTTGCCGTATTGCTTGCGATAATGATATCGGAACCGGCCTGTTGACGAATTTTGCGGTGAATGAGGGATTTAATCCCCGGATTTTCAATGACGGCTTCAACGCATAACGAGCATTTCTTCAGGAGGGAAAAATCTGTGCCGATCGTAATGCGCGCCAGAATGGCCGCTTTTTCCTCGGCCGCAAGCTTTCCCGCGGCGATCAAGGCATCGAGATTCTCCTGAATTTTTTCCAGCGCGCTGAGCGGCGCCAGAATTCTTCCGTCGACCAAAACGACGGCCATACCGGCCTGAGCGCAAACTTGGGCAAGCCCCCCGCCCATCCGACCCGCACCAACGATACCGACCGTATCCTTTACTGCCTGATCCATATCCCTCACCTGCAAGTTGATTCTGATTCAGTCCAAACAACAAACTTGCGCAAGATATAATATTCCTGCGCAAAAAGTCCATGATGTTTTGAGATGATGTTAGGTCGATCTGTCCTATCTGTTTCCCCGCGCCAGCACCGACAATTCCTCTTGCTTATCCTCTGTTTCAAGATCGGTCAGGCTGATCGGGTAATCGCCGCTGAAGCAGGCGTCGCAGAATTGCGGGGCATTGGCGTTACGTTTAGTCTCGCCCATTGCGCGGTAGAGGCCTTCAAGCGATATGAAAGCCAGCGTATCCGCGCCAATAAAACGGCACATTTGCTCAATCGTGTAATTATGCGCCAGTAATTTCTCCTTCTCTGGCGTGTCGATGCCGTAGAAGCAACTGTGGGCGGTGGGCGGGCTTGAGATACGCATATGAACTTCGCGCGCGCCGGCATTGCGCACCATATCGACGATCTTGGTCGAGGTCGTGCCGCGCACGATGGAATCGTCGACCACGATGACGCGCTTGCCCTCGATAAAGCGGCGGTTGGCGTTGTGTTTCAGCTTGACGCCCAGATGGCGGATGCGGTCGGTCGGCTGAATGAACGTGCGCCCAACGTAATGATTGCGGATGATGCCGAGATCGAACGGGATTTTGCTTTCGTTCGCATAGCCGATCGCGGCAGGCACGCCGGAATCCGGAACCGGCACGACGATGTCGGCGTCAACATGCGATTCCCGCGCCAGCTCCGCGCCGATATTCTTGCGCATTTCATAAACCGAACGCCCTTCGACCGAGCTGTCGGGACGCGCGAAATAGATATATTCGAAAATGCAGAATTTACTGGGCGCGGCTTTGAGGGGATGCAGCGATTGCAGGCCGTTATTGTCAATAATGACCAGTTCCCCGGGTTCGAGATCGCGCACGAATTCCGCCCCGATGATATCCAAAGCGCACGTCTCGCTGGCCAGCACATAGGCGTCGCCTTGCTTGCCGAGCACAAGCGGCCTTACGCCATACGGATCGCGCACGCCAATCATCATGTTTTTGCCGAGGCACACCAGCGAATAAGCCCCTTCGATCTGGTGCAACGCGTCGATCAGGCGGTCGACGGGTTTTTGCTGATGCGAAATCGCCATAAGATGAATGATGACTTCGGTATCGGTCGTCGAGCGAAACAGGCAGCCGCGTTTAACCAGTTGCTTGCGCAGCTTGTGCGCGTTGGTCAGGTTGCCGTTATGCGCCACGGCAAAGCCGCCGAAATCAAAATCGGCGTATAAAGGCTGGACATTGCGCAAGGCAGTCTCGCCGGTCGTCGCATAGCGCGTGTGGCCGATCGCGGAATCGCCGACCAACCGCGCCACGATGCTGTCCGAATTGAAATTTTCCCCGACATGTCCCAGTGCATGATGCGCGTTGAAATGCTCGCCGTCAAAGCAGACGATGCCCGCCGCTTCCTGTCCCCTGTGCTGCAACGCGTGCAGGCCAAGCGCGACCATCGCGGCGGCGGTGTCTTTGCCCAGAATGCCGAAAACACCGCATTCTTCTTTCAGATGGTCTTCATCAAAGGGATCGGTTGAAAATTTCATGGTTTGCTTTCCTGATTAAGGATTTTGTCGAACGCAGGCGCATTGCCGCTTCCGTCTTCCGGCGTTGGCGCCGCATCAATAACTTTCTGCGCCGCTTTTTCGACGTCTTCTTTATGACCGTCGGCGTTCTTCAGCGTCTTGTCGATGAGCGCCGATGGCACATAGGCTTTCAGCATATCCGCGCCATAGGCCAAAAGCGGGCGCGTTTTCGCGTCGAGCAAGAGTTCGGGCGGCGCGTTGCGGTCTTTGTCCTGTTGCGCGGAAGACGCGTCGATGTCGGGCCACAAAATCATCACAGCGGCGAGGTAAAGCAGGCAGACGACCAAAGCGCCGCGCGCAAGGCCGTAAAGAAAACCGAAAGAACGATTGATAAAGGTCACGGCGCGGCCCTTGACATGGCTGCACATAAAATGGCCGACAATGGTCAAGACGACCAGCGTAGCGACAAAGACCATAGCCATCGCCGCCCATTCAGCGACCTTGTCGTTTTTGACATAGTGATGCGCCCACGGTATCGCGGGCGCATAGAATTTCGCGGCAACAAAGCAAGCGCCGGCCCAAGCGATCAGCGAAAAAAGCTCGCGAACGAAGCCACGCATAAGCGCCAGAAGCCCCGACAGCAAAACAATGCCGGTGACGATGTAATCGAGATCGTTAAATACGCTGTGCGTTTCCATGCGCCGCCCGTCCGATGAGAGAGCCTCTATCTAGCACAAAAAACGGAAAAGTTAATCATTATCATGCGCGGATAATTTTTGCCGCGTCGCGTGAAAGGCGGCTATCCTTTTTAGCTTAGCACCCGTCAATTTCTCTAATCCCATAGATTGGCCTCATTCCAAACGACCCAGAGTCTGGGGATGGGGGCGAGGAAAACCAGACATCGGCGCAGGAAGCGCAGGCCGGCTTTGAACAGCGATATCAGGGAACGCAAC
>JARLJD010000077.1 GCA_031291395.1 Alphaproteobacteria bacterium
GAGAGATTGATCACACGACGCCTTTGTACCCAGCTCTTTCACCTTGTTTGCCAGCCTATACTTTTTCCTAAAACCTGTCACCATACAGGTTAACGAATCCCCACGCTTTTTCCCTTGACTGCGAACATGAGAGGGGGAGGGAGTCTCTCTCGTCCCGCAGGCGGTCGCATTGATAAACGACAGGAAAATCCCGCGCGGCTTTTTGCCGATAAAAAGCGTGAATGGAGCAACTTGAAGCGATTGGTTTGAGCAAAGCCAAGGTTGATAGTCCGACGTCGGCGTTCACGCCCTACTGTTGGGCGGCCCCGAACATTCAACGCACAAGCTAAACCTGTTTACCAATAACGCACGCGACTTCGTCGCCCCTGTCGACTCAAAGGGGGCAGGGGGCAAGGAAGATCGCTCCGCCCCCTATCACGCATCACCTGCCTCAGAATACGTTCCCAAGTTGGAACGGAATGCGCAGGATCAGGTGGACATCTGGAGCATCGTTTGTGACGCCGGCCTCGACGTTAAAATTGACAGTTGTCTTTGGCGAGACGGCATAGGACAGCCCCAAAAGCAAAGACCCAACCTGAAAACTTCCGCTGCTGACGGCTGAATTTGTTCCGCCAACGAGGGTATTCTGGATCGTTGGAAAGACATAGCTGTGTTTGTAGCCGAGAGAGAACGAAGTATCCTGATTAATGGCAAAAGACATCCCCGCCAAGGCGTTGACGGCGTCGCCGGGATTGACATGGCCGATGTAAGTCCCGTTGAAATTCCGGTCGATGTCGCGCGGCACATCGTAAACATAGCCGATATTGCCGAACAGAACCGCAGGATCGGTGACCTTGATCGCCGTTATACTGGCCTCGGCCGTCTGGAATCCCGTTCCTGTCGGCAAACGCGTTGCGATGTTGTTAGCATTATAAGGAATGTCATAGGGGCCGTCGGCGTTATTGGCCTTGTAACGAAGATTGCCGATCAGGAACGGCCAACCTCCTTCTCCATTATTGATCTGATAGGCAAGGCCGGCATCGATATCGCCAAGATCGGATCCTTCGATCGCCGTTGTCTCCGTGCTGCCTGTCGTCGTGACGGTGTTGGACAGATTCTCGTTTCGATAAACATAAGGAACGTGGATATCGGCTTCAAGCCTGTTGGTCAGCCCAAGCCGCAAGCGACCGGATTCCTGCACGATCTGGTTTGCGGTCGCGTTGGCCGTGATTCCGCCGACCAAAACCACCTGCGCAAGCTCGACGCCGTTAAAAGTGAAAATGTTGCGCGTGGTGTTCGTGTATTCAATGGTGTTTTCATAAGTTAACATACCCTTGGGCGATAGAATGCCGCCCTGATTGGCTATAGCATCGATCTGGGGCCGCGCCTTTTCCTCCTGCGGCGGCGCGGCAGGAGGCGTCATGCTTGACGAGGATGTTGTTGCCGTATTTTGCGGCTGAGGCTGGGGGAGCGGTTGCGCCGCAGCCGGTTCGTAAGTTGGCTGAGCGGCGACCCCTGTTTCTTCGGAAACTTTCGCTTTTCGTTTTTTGGTGCCGACCTTGGTCAGGGCGTTGATCTGCTTCTTTTGCTGATCAACTTCCTCGGCTTGCGTGTCCAGCATATGCTGCTGGTTTTCAATCAACTTCTGTTGTGCGTCGAGACGATTTTCAAGCTTTTGAATCTCGCTTTGCTCATCGGCGTGGGCGGGGAGAGAAACTGAAGCGGCGAGAAAAAAAACACACAAACACACAAGGGCAGACAAGGAAATCTTTGGCATGGGGAACTCGCTCAATAGTGGGGAGGTTGGGAGACAACTGGAGGGGGGGATTCAATCAATATTCCGCATCCCTTTCTCTTGTTGAAGAAAGGGAATTAGCTCTGCGCGGTCATCTCCGTTTTCTTCTGCCAGACGAGGACAACCGCACCACTATGCTACTCCGCGTAAAAGTGCATCAAAATCCCAAAGAATGCAAGCCACTAACTTGCGCCAGCGCCGCCTGAGTCGTCGTGTGGACGAAATTCATGACCGTTGTCATGTTCTGCAGCGTAAGCCCCACATTGACCGATTGCCCAATATTTGCGTTGCTACTTGTGTTTAAAATAATGCTTGCCGGAGCGCCATTCGCGGCCTGATTCAGGATTGTGATATTTTGGCCACTCGCATTGGAAATCGTCACGCCGGTTCCGTTGCCGATCATGCTGATGCTAAGATTGCTTGGAAAATTTTGAGGCAACAGACTGGCGTTCGCAACCGCCTGAAACTGCCCGCCAGACCCTGACGGAGAAAGGCTGATCGACCGCGTGAAGACGGTGGCTCCCTGCACATCGGTCTGGACGTTGACGGAAAAATTGTAAATCAGCCCGCTGGGATCCGAAAAGCCGCCGCGAATATCCTGCATTTCAGCAGACGTAAGAGGAGTCGCATCGGCAAGAACGATACGCCCTGAATCCGGAAGGGGCATAAGATCGCGAGCCTCTTCGCCAAAGGCTGGTGCGGCTGCGCACATAAGAACCGTCGCGGCAAAGATTGCTGTAAGCGTTGTACGGATTTTCATCTTCTGCCTCCCTTCTATGGCGCGGTTGAAGTTGCCACAAGGCCCAGCATCGCCGCAGGCAATATATCGGGACCCGTCGGGGCTATTTGCCAAGACACGGGAAGATCCGCAGTCTCGGCTCCGGTATCGTTGCCGTTACGAAGCGGCGCATGCGCGCGGGCAAAACGCCACTCTTTCCTATTGTTATAGGCTTCACGCGCCTTGATCGCGTCGTTGGTCACGATCAGAGCCAAGCCGTTCCATATCCGCGCGAAATCCTGCAGCGAATATTCCGTATTACCGGTGTTGGGATCACCCACCAACACGCGGTCGCCCGCAAGGGTTTTGACAACGACGAAATGGTTATAGCCCTTGTTATTGACCAGAGCGATAAAGGGAACCTTGTATTTTTTAATCTTGTCTTCCGTAATTCTGACGCCCTTGGCGTCCAGCCCGCGGCTGTTCAGATAGTTGCTCATATCAAGCATCGAAAACCCTTCGCGCCGGATTTTGTTTTGATTTCCCCGCGCGAACATCTGTTTGAAAACATCGGCCTCGGTCGTCGGCATGCCATAAGTATATGTCACCAAAGTCGCGACCGCAGCCGAACCGCAGCTGTAATCGTAGGCCTGATGCTTGACGGTTTGAAACGGCAGATCACGCCAGCTGATGACTCCGACGTCGACCGTTTCGCCCCTTTGCCCGTTGTCGACCACAACTTCCGAATCCTGCGTTTTGTCTGCCAAAGACGTCGGCGGCGCGACGTTGCTCATGCCGCCGTTCGCCTCTCCCCCGCATCCCGCAAGAAGGAAGACCGAAAAAATCACAGCCGCAGCGCCAGACATTTTCCACGCAGTCACGGATCAACCTCCCACGTCTAAGAACGGTAGAGTCCCCTCCCCCTCTATGGGGGAGGGTTAGGGTGGGGGTGCTCTCGACGCGAGAACTGCCTTAGATTTTCAAAGGCATCTCATGCGGAAATATCACCCCCACCCTAACCCTCCCCCATAGAGACCATATGTTCGCGATCATCCCCTCTGCAGGGGAAGGGGCTGATAGAAGAAGGAAGCCTCATCCAAGCAGGAAGGGGAACCCTCTTTATCAGGAGAAGATCATGAGCGTAA
>JARLJD010000011.1 GCA_031291395.1 Alphaproteobacteria bacterium
ACGCCGGTCAAAGTCTGCCAGTTTCCCCGCATCGCCTTTTGCGATCTGCTCGACAGCAAGCCGCACCTGCTGCGGCGCCTGATGAGCATCGCTTCGCATGAGCTGACGCTGGCGCAGGACCAGATGGTCATTCTCGGCCGCCGCACCGCCGAGGAAAAAGTCGCGGCCTTCCTGATTGGCATGCGCGACCGCTACGCCCGCATCAACGGCCAGTGCCTGCATGTGCCGCTGCCGATGACCCGCCTCGATGTCGGCGATTTCCTCGGTCTGACGGTCGAGACGGTCAGCCGGATGATGACGCGTCTGGCCCGCGAGAAGACGATCGTCATCGTGCCCGACGGCGTGCGCCTGCTCGACGTCGCCCGTCTCGAGCGTATCGCCGAAGTTTGACGGTCTCCTCCTCTCCCGGCAATTCCGCAGCCTTCTGCGCCCTCGTGGTTTTTCGAGGGCATGCGGCCGCCTGGCGTTTTGCGGGCTAAAGCGTTTTCAAGCGCATCGCTCGATAAACATGATCCTTACACACGCCCGCTCGGGTTGCGCTCAAAATATGACTTATGATAAAATGCCTTGCTAAATTTGAATAATGATATCACGTTTCCGCTTATAAGTGGTGATAGAGAGACGATCTGTTCTAAAATTATCTGCGCTAATTCATGCGATGTAATATATTGCATCTGGTTGTCAGGAATTTTATACATTCCGACTTTCTCTGTTCGGATAGTCGGTAGCGCCAAAGCATTTGCTTGAATGCCGAATTCAGAATATTCATTTGCTATACATTTAATCAAAGTCTCGACAGCGGCCTTGGCGGAAGTAAACGGCGCCATTTCTGGATAGTTTTTTGTCACAGAATTGCAACTAAAACCCACGAATGATCCGCCTCCAACCGAAATCATCACCGGCGCCGCATGTCGCGCGACGTTATACAATGTCAAGTAATGGCTCTCGATATGCGCCCGGGCTACACTGATCGCGCTTTGGTCCAATGGGCGATGAATCCAAAAGTCGCCGACGCAATGGATAACCGTAAATCGGCTGTCAAAACTATCCTTGAGCGTTGCCGTAAATCTCGACATTTGCGCGTCAATCAAAAGATCAACGCCGTCCATATACATAAAGCGTTTGCATCGCATTTCGGAGGGCACTGACGACCGCGAGACAATGAGCGCCCTGACATCGTCTCTGGACGAAAGTTCGACGGAGATGGCGCGGCCAATGTCGGAATTGCCTCCTACGAGCACAATATTCATTCGCTCAACTCCGCATGCTTCGCGCCAGAATACCCGTCCGGAAACGTTCCGGAATTTCGCTAGGTTTTATCTTTTTCAAATAGCCTTCGCGAATGAAGAGCGTTTCTCCACTGAAGATGGGTCTCGCCTCGCCGGCGCAATGGCCAAAGTTGCCATGAATGGCAATGGGTTGCCCACTGTCGCCGTGCGAAAACAGTTTCGGGGCCAGCCATTCATAGCCGTGAATGCGCGCGGGAAACCCCTTTCCAGGGGCATATTCTACGCGGTAGAGGAATCGTAAAATCCCATCGTCGGATACCGTTGCGGCGATCGATCCCCACGTTGGAAAGGCGTCTCCAGATGTGTTTTCAATTTGGATGTTGAGACAATCCTGGCTGATTTTGACATCATGCACGCCGCTGTATGGCGTGATTTCCTGCCGCGTCCCGTTCGTATCCTGTTCCTTGACGAGATAAAAGGTTTCGCCACGCCAACGGCCGGCGAAATCCAGTTTAGAATATGGATTATAATCGATGCCGCGCCAAACAAGGGGAAGCCGCCAGAGCTTCTTACGGATTAGATATTCGCCAGCGATGAACAAAAGGCCCATCGTGCTGGTCGAAAGCGCCCATTTGTTTATAAGATCAACGATATTAGCCGGCAAATTCGTCTTTATGTAGTTTTCGAAAAGTACGAAAGCTATTATTAGAACAGCAACCCAGCCTGGGACAAATCGGTTATAAAAGGCTCCCAGATTTTTCATAGATGTCACCAAAATCTAGTCGCTATTTCCAAATTGGACGACTAATCTCTGTCGAGAGAGATAGTATAGCTGCAGCGAGATTTTGTTTCCATTGGGGCAACGTCGTAGCGCGTGAAACGGACCCCTGCCTTCCAAGCGACTCCTGCGGCGCGATGGCCGCTAATGGCTCGTGATGAGACCGTCGCCAACCACCGGGAAGGTCAGCAAGCACCGGGGCGCCAAGCGAGTGATTTTCACCACTGGCGTCCCGATCCAATGCAATCGGATCCGGGCTCTAGCCTAGAGCGGCGCGGATTTTGTCGGCCTGGGTTTTCAGCAAGGCGCCATCGGCCATCTTGCCCTCATGCGGGCGCA
>JARLJD010000078.1 GCA_031291395.1 Alphaproteobacteria bacterium
CCGACATACGTTACGCTCATGATCTTCTCCTGATAAAGAGGGTTCCCCTTCCTGCTTGGATGAGGCTTCCTTCTTCTATCAGCCCCTTCCCCTGCAGAGGGGATGATCGCGAACATATGGTCTCTATGGGGGAGGGTTAGGAGGGGGGTGATGCTTACGCATCAGAGGTCTTCAATGATATAAAGATAGCTACTGCGGCGCGATCACCCAAATCCTCAAACTCCCCCCCCCACCCTAACCCTCCCCCATAGAGGGGGAGGGAATCCCACCGTTATCGCTTCACCGTTATTTCTAACCCTGAAACAAATTCATTTATTTCCACACACCGACTGACACTGTCATGCCCACCAAACTTTACCACTCCCTTGGCCTTATGAGCGGCACGTCGATCGACGGCATCGACGCCGCTTTGATCGAAACCAACGGGCAAGGCCATGTGCGGCCTTTGGGTTTTCTGGGGCGTCCCTATCCGGCCGCGTTTCGCGAAAAATTGCGGCGGCATCTGGGAAATTCGCGCGGCGCGGCCGATCCTGACATCGCGGTTTTTGAACGCGAATTAACGGAATTGCATGCCGAAATCGCCCTTGAACTTTTGCGTAAACTTGGCCAGCGCGCGGATCTGATCGGCTTCCACGGGCAAACGCTTTATCATCGCCCCGAAGAACGCCTGACGGTTCAAATCGGCGATGGCGCTTTGCTGGCAAAACTTACCGGCCTAAACGTCGTTAATGATTTCCGCAGCGCCGATGTTCGGGCGGGCGGCAACGGCGCGCCTTTGGTCCCGCTTTATCATCGCGCGCTCGCCGCGAAATTACCCAAGCCGACGCTTATCTTGAACATCGGCGGCGTGTCGAACGTGACGTGGATTGGGGAGGAAAGCGATGATGAAATCCTTGCTTTCGACGTCGGCCCGGGCAACGCCCTGATCGACGATTGGGTCTTGCGGCATACGGGGCAGCCTTATGACAAAGACGGCTTGCTGGCCGCCTCAGGGATTGTTGATGCCGCGGAAGTCGACAAAACTCTGGCGATGGAATTCTTTCACCGCCCCGCCCCCAAATCGCTCGACCGCGACGAGTTTTGCAAACATATCTCCGAACATCTAAACCCCGCCGACGGCGCCGCGACGCTCACGATGATCACAGCCCGCGCCGTTGCGGCCGCGCTGTCTTTTGTCCCCTTGCGCCCCAACGTCATTTATGTCGCTGGCGGAGGGCGGCATAACGTCACTTTGATGCGGTGGATCAACTACGCTTGCAACCAAGCCGCAAAGATTCCCTCTCCCCCCTCTTGGGGGGAGAGGGGCTTTGCCCACATCGACATCCGCCCCGTCGATGATCTGGGCTGGAGCGGCGACGGGCTGGAAGCCGAAGCTTTTGCGTGGCTTGCCGTGCGCTCTGTCCTCGGCCTGCCGCTCAGTTTGCCAACAACCACAGGGGTTTCGCGACCCATAACGGGGGGAAAGCTGCATAATCCATAATGTTTCTTGCCCCCAAGCCGATTTTGGAGGATCATTGCGAAACTGAAATGTTTTAGGCTTTACGATGATCCAAAACTCTCCTAAAGGCGGTTACGAGATCGAGGAAGGCGCGTTTTACAAACGCAGCATTGGCGGCTCTATGTCCGAAATCGCCGAGGTCGTCGACGTCGGCCGCGATCGCATGGGCATTCCCCACGTGCGCTTCAACACGCACATGATGCGCGGCAAATATGCGACGCCGGACTGCGAACAGCGCACGCTTGCGCTGGACAGTTTTTGCAGCAGATACAAGGAACGGGTTCAATTAAAGACAAGAGAATAAACGTCCGAGGAATGACCCCGTCGGTTACGCATCGCTCAACGCCTCTTTCGGCACGCCTTTAAGTGTCGACACGCCGCTCACGACCCACTCGTCGGAATTCCTGATTTCGGCAAGACCGGCGATAGTCATCCCCGTTTCCTTCGGCACGGCGAGCACCATAAGGGACACGATGCAATCGGGATCCCAATGATTGACAGGATTGCCGAAGAAATTGATCGGCGCGCAAATCGGCGCGACATGCCAATACAGCGTGTAATTCAGCGCAAAAAGATAGTCCAAAAGCTCTTTCGATTTTTCGCGTACATCGTTTTCGAAATACACAATCGGCCTTAACCGTTTGATCGTGGCCTCGCCGCTTTGCAAAACGTCAAGCTCGTTGCCGTCAACGTCGATTTTAATCAACCGGCATTTCTCCAGCCCCATCTCGTCGATCTTCACCGCCTTGGGCGCTGCGCCCTTGCCGACAAAACGCTGCATAACGGGAGCCGTTTCGCTGTTCTTCACAAACACATTCATCGGCCGCACATTTTGAATCTGGTTCAGCGCAAGATTCCCGCACAGGATATTGAAAAACTCCGGATGGGATTCGATCGCGTAAACGCACCCCTCGACCCCCACCATTTGCGCAAGCGGCAGCGTCAGATCGCCGATATTCGCGCCAATATCCAGCACGACGTCGCCCGCGCGAACAAACCCGCGCATGGCCGCGACCTCGGACTCGCTGTACTCCCCATATAAATCAAAGCATTTTCCGATATAATGCCCGCAAAACAGCATCCAGCCATAACGGCAACGCTTCAAAGTCAACGGCCCGAATTGCATCATTTAACTTCCCATGGGTCGAATATAAACTTTCACCTTTAGAGTGACATACATAGCTTTATGAGGCGTGTCAGCCCCTCAAGCGCAAGCATCACGCAGCGAAACCCTTGTTGCGTGGCATGCAACGCGCCCTATCCAGCCAATCCATCCACGCGTCCTCTCCCTCCCCCGATGTCGAAGACACGACAAAATGCTCAATATCAGGATTGATTTTCTTCGCATAGCCGAGGCAACGATCCATATCGAATTGCACATAGGGCAGAAGATCGGATTTGGTTACGATCATCAGCTTTGCCGCACGAAACATGTCGGGATATTTAAGCGGTTTGTCCTCGCCCTCGGTCACGGACAGCAACACAACCTTCGCGGCCTCGCCCAGATCGAAGGCCGCCGGGCAGACCAGATTACCGACATTTTCGATAAACAAAACGCCGCCGTCCAGCGCGCCTTTGCCGATGCCGAGATCGCTCATCGCATGCCCCACCATATGCGCATCAAGGTGGCAGCCACGCCCTGTATTGATCTGGACGGCGGGCGCGCCCGTGGCGCGCAAACGTTCGGCGTCAATGTCCGTGCTTTGATCGCCCTCGATCACGGCGGAGAGAAAGCGCTTGGAGCTTAACGTTCGCGCCAGAAGCGTTGTTTTTCCCGACCCCGGGCTGGAAACGAGATTCAGCGCAAGGATTTTATGCTGTTCCAAAAGCCGCCGATTGGCTTCGGCAAACGCGTTGTTTTCCGAGAGAATATCCTCTTCCACTTTCACAAGATGTTTTTCCGCATCGTGGTCTTTGTGATGATGATGCGCGTGAGTTTCCGCCGCGCATCCGCAAGTGTCGCACATAGCTGTTCTCCTTTAAACGACGTCCAGATCAATGATCCGTAGCGCCTGATCTAGCGTATGGGTGAATTCAAGTTTCGCTTCTTCAGCAATCGTTCCTTTGGCCATAATCGGAAAACAGAAACATAAGGATTCTTCGCTGACCCCCGCATACTCGCCCAGTTCGACGCGCACGGTCAAGACACGCCTGAATTTGTCCTGTTCCGCCTGTCTTTCAATGATGCGCAACATCCCCGCGCATAACGACATTTCATGCATGATTAGGCCTGCGAGTGAACGATCTTTCCCTTTACCCTTGGCGCATGTTACACCACTCCCTTATCTGACCCAAAGAATAATTGCCTGCAACAAACATGGCCACACACACCCCTGCCCTTCCTTTCTGGCGACCCGATCAATTCGCGCGGCGGCGACGTTTTCTCGAAGTGCGGCAACGCGTAATGCGCGCGATGCGGGGGTATTTTGAATCCCAGGATTTTGCCGAAGTTGAAACGCCCGCTTTGCAAATTTCCCCCGGGAACGAAGTTCATCTTCACGCTTTCGCCACGCAGTTCGAAGACCTTTTCACCAAAGAGCGGCGCGATTATTATCTGCACACCAGCCCCGAATTCGCGATGAAAAAGCTTCTGGTGGCGGGCATGCCGAAGATTTTTCAACTGGCGCATGCGTTCCGCAACGGCGAAAGATCGTCGCGGCATCATCCCGAATTTTCGATGCTGGAATGGTATCGCGCGAACGCGCGGCTCGACGCGATCAAACAGGATTGCATCAATCTGGTTCGCGCGGCCGCGACGGCATCCGGCATCAAAACTTTCTCTACTCAGGGCATGACCTGCGATCCGTTCGCCGAATGGGAAAGTTTAAGCGTTCCCGAAGCCTTCCGCCGCTATGCCGACATTGATTTAATGGCGACCGTGGACGATACCCCATTACTGCGTCGCCAAATGATCGCCTCTGGCCTTCGCGTCACGGAACAAGACGCGTGGGACGACCTTTTCTTTCGCGTTATGGGCGAAAGGATCGAGCCTCTCTTGGGACGCGATCGCCCGACCTTTCTTTGCGATTATCCCGCCTCTATGGCGGCTCTGGCGCGGCGCAAACGGGACGACCCGCGTTTGGCGGAAAGGTTCGAGCTTTATATCTGCGGCTATGAACTCGCCAACGCCTTCGACGAATTGACCGATGCGGCGGAGCAGGAACGGCGGTTTAACGCGGATATGGATTTGAAAGAAAAAATTCACGGCATCCGCTATCCTATCGACGCGGATTTCCTCGCCGCCCTGCAACACGGCATGCCCGAAAGCTCCGGCATCGCGCTGGGATTCGACCGTCTGGTCATGCTGTGCGCGGGGACCGAGGAGATCGAGGATGTTTTGTGGGTTCCCGTTAGCAGGTAGGCAAAACATGCTCCTCTGCCGCAAAATGAATAGGTATGCCGGTTATCTTTGCGTATAAAACGTCGGAATCCAAATCGGCTCCGTTGGCCTCCAACGGATTGATCCCTTTCTTTACCGTGACTGTTTTTGCCTTGCTGCGCATGCGAAGAATGTTATGCTTTCCCATATTACCAACAAACAAACGGATCCCCAATATGAAAACCTATAAAGTCGCCGTGGTCGGCGCAACGGGCGCGGTCGGACGCGAAATGTTGAAAACGCTGGCCGAGCGAGAATTTCCGGTATCCGAAGTCATCGCCCTCGCCTCTGGCCGGTCGGCGGGCGGCGAGGTCAGTTTTGGGGAGGATGCGACGCTGAAAGTTCAGGATCTGGCAAAATACGATTTCAAAGGTACCGATATTTGCCTGTCCTCGGCGGGCGCGAAAATCTCCGAGGCATTCGCGCCGGGTGCGGGCAAAGCCGGATGCGTCGTAATCGACAACACCTCGCATTTCCGCATGGATCCCGACGTTCCTTTGGTGGTGCCGGAAGTCAATCCCGAAGCTATTGCACAATACGCCAAGCGCAACATCATCGCCAACCCGAATTGCTCGACGATCCAGATGCTGGTGGCGCTGAAACCGCTGCATGATCTGGCCGTGATCAAGCGCATTGTCGTATCTACCTATCAGGCAGTATCAGGCGCGGGCAAGGAAGCGATGGACGAATTGTTCACGCAAACCCGCGCGGTTTTTGTCAACGACGAATTGAAAAAGGAAATTTTCCGCAAGCAAATCGCCTTCAACGTCATTCCGCAAATCGATGTTTTTATGGAAGACGGTTCGACCAAGGAAGAATGGAAAATGGTGGCCGAAACGAAAAAAATTCTCGATCCCAAAATCAAAGTCGCGGCGACGTGCGTCCGCGTGCCGGTTTTCATCGGCCATTCGGAAGCCGTTACTGTCGAGTTTGAAAAGCCAATCAGCGCCGCCGAAGCGCGCGCGGCTTTGAAAAAAGCCAAGGGCGTCACCGTCATCGATCAGCATCACGAAGAAGGCTTCGTCACCCCCGTCGAATGCGCGGGCGAAGACAACGTTTTCGTTAGCCGTATTCGCGAGGACATGTCAGTCGAAAACGGACTGGCAATGTGGATCGTCGCCGATAATTTGCGCAAGGGGGCTGCGTTGAACGCGGTGCAGATCGCGGAGATTTTGGGGAGGGAGTATTTGGGGTGATCGGCCCCACAAGTTCCGTCATTCCCGCGAAAGCGGGAATCCAGCGCGAGCGATAGCGAGCATATAAGGCAAACGGCGTTTCCTGCTGAACCGCCGTTGGACTCTTGCCGCGCAGACGCGCGGCGATGGATTCCCGCTTTCGCGGGAATGACGGCTCTTGTGCCTAGGCCGTTACATCACCGCCAGCACCTTATCCCCCACGAACGGATTGTTCTCGCGCTCCTTGGCGAAGCTGGAGGGGCCGCCGTGCCCGGGAATGAATTCGACGTCGCCCAAAGGCCATAGTTTTTGCGTGATAGATTTGATCAGATCTGCAGGATTGCTACGCGGCAAATCGGTGCGGCCAATCGAGTTTCTGAAAAGAACGTCGCCCACCTGCGCAAAATTACTTTCCTTGTTGTAATATACGACGGAGCCGGGCGTGTGTCCCGGGCAATGAATAACCTGAAACGACAGATCGCCCACGCTGACCGTGTCGCCATCCTTCAGCCAGCGATCAGGCTCGAAACTTTCCATGCCTTCGATACCATAACGCGCAGCGTCTTGTGAAATGCTTTGCACCCAGAAAGCGTCGGCCTCGTTCGGGCCTTCGATCACGGCGCCGGTCGCGGCCTTAAACGCTTTGGCTCCGCCGCCGTGGTCAAGATGCCCGTGCGTGATCCAGATTTTTTCGACGGTAAGGCCGCGTCGTTTGATTTCGGACAAAATAAGCTCGATCTCCCCGCCCGGATCGATGACTGCGCAGCGTTTGGTTTTGTTACAAACAACAATCGTGCAGTTCTGCCGAAAGGGCGTAATCTGAACAATAAAAAGGCTCATCAAGGTTTCTTCTGTCATTTGCGTTCTCCATGATTATGCTACCCTTATCCGAATTTGCCCTCGGATCAAAGCCATAAAAAAACGCCCCGTTTCTTGGCGGAGCGTTTTTTGTTTATACATCAAATAGTTCAAGCCGCTTTTTGATCCTTTGCTTTAACAGTCAACGTGATCTTCCCGCCGATCTTTTCAATCGCGGCGACCGCGGACTTGGACGCGCCCGCTACGGTCAGATCGACTTTGGATTTGATCTCGCCCTTGCCGATGACGCGCACGCCGTCGCGGGCTTTGGAGACGATGCCGGATGCCATCAGGCTTTCGGATGTGATCGGTTTTTTGGCGTCAATGCGGCCAGCGTCGATTGCTTCCTGCAAACGGCCAAGATTGATCGCCACGTAATCTTTGGCGAAGATGTTTTTGAATCCGCGCTTGGGCAAGCGGCGGCTGAGCGGCATCTGGCCGCCTTCAAAACCCTTGATCGACACGCCAGTGCGCGCCTTCTGGCCCTTGACGCCGCGACCCGATGTCTTGCCTTTGCCGCACCCGATGCCGCGGCCTACGCACATGCGCTTCTTGCGCGCGCCGGGATTGTCATGAAGATCGTTTAACTGCATTTTCTTAATCCTTCTTTTCTTCCACGCTCACCAAATGGCGAACGCGGGTTATCATGCCGCGAATAGACGGCGTGTCTTGCAATACGCGAACGGCGCGGATGCGACCCAGACCTAGGCCGAGCAGCGTTTCCTTCATCTTTGGCCCGTTGCCGGACGTGCCGCCGGTTTGCGTCACGATCAACATTTTGCCGGACGTCGCTTTCTTTGCCTGAGCTTTAGCCATCTTCCACGCTCCTTTTTATTCCTTGGCGGCGGCTTCGTCAGCCTGCTTTTTGCCAAGAATTTCGTTGACCTTTTTGCCGCGACGCACGGCGACCGAGCGGGGGCTTGCAACCAGATTCAAAGCGGCGAACGTCGCCTTGATCATGTTGTGCGGGTTGCTCGATCCAACCGATTTCGCGACCACATCGTGAATGCCGAGCGCTTCGAACACCGCGCGCATAGGGCCTCCTGCGATGATACCGGTACCTGCCGGAGCCGTACGCAAAACCACCTTGCCCGCGCCGTAGCGACCACGAACGTCGTGATGCAACGTGCGGCCTTCGCGCATCGGGATACGCTGCATGTTGCGGCGCGCGGCGGCTGTCGCTTTGGCGATCGCTTCCGGAACTTCGCGCGCCTTGCCCGCGCCCAGACCGACGCGGCCTTTGCCGTCGCCGATGACGACAAGCGCGGCCATCTTGAAGCTCTTGCCGCCTTTGACGACTTTGGTCACGCGGTTGATGTGAATCAACTTCTCGATCAGGTCGTGGCCTTCGCGATCGTCTTTGTCTTCGCTCTTCTTCGATTTTTCGGGCTTCGCCATACTTTGTTTTTCCTTTTCTTATTAGAACGCGAGACCGGCTTCGCGCGCAGCCTCCGCCAATTCCTTGACGCGGCCGTGATAGATGTAGCCGCCGCGGTCGAACACGACTTCCTTGATGCCCAGCTTAATCGCGCGTTCCGCGATCAGCTGACCGATGGTTTTAGCCGCCGTTTTGTCAGCGCCCGTCTTAAGCTTCTTGCGCAAAGCTTCCTCAAGCGTCGAAGCGGCGACCAGCGTTTTCCCTTCCTTGTCATCGATGATCTGAACGGAAATGTTCCGTTCCGAACGATGCACGGACAGGCGCAAACGCCCATGCGCATTCTTCGCGATATTGTAACGCGTGCGCTTGGCGCGGCGTTCGTGGAGATTTTTTGCACTTAACATTTTAGCCTCTGTTCTTACATTACCTAGATCGCTGGTTTCGTACTCCCCCTCCCCCTGAGGGAGGGGGTAGGGGGTGGGGGAGAGCGACTGGAAACGATGTTTGTAATCTCAAACACCGCTCTTGCGGAACCTCCCCCCTCCCCTACCCCTCCCCTCAAGGGGGAGGGGAGAGAAAATTACAAAAAAGCCTCGCTTACTTCTTCTTGCCTTCTTTACGGCGAATCCTCTCGCCCGCGTATTTGATCCCTTTGCCCTTATAGGGTTCCGGCTTTTTCATGCCGCGGATTTCTGCGGCGACTTGGCCGACTTGTTGTTTGTCGATGCCGATGATCGACAGCACGGTCGGCTTTTCGGCCTTGATCGTGATGCCTTCAGGAGGCGTAAACCGCACTTCGTGGCTGAAGCCGATTTGCAGAACCAGCTCTTTGCCCTGCATCGCCGCCTTGAAGCCGACGCCGTCGATTTCCAGAACGGTTTTGAAACCCTCGGTCACGCCCTTGACCATATTGTTGATGTTGTTGCGGGTGGTACCCCACAAAACGCGGGCGCGCGCCGTGTCATGATGCTTGGAAACGGCGACGTGGCCGCCTTCGATTTTGACATCGACTTCGGGCGGCAGAGCAAGCGACAGGCTGCCGAGCTTGCCCTTGACGGCAACGGCCTGATTCTTGACTTCCGCCGTAACGCCTTGCGGCAGAGCTACGGGATATTTACCAACGCGGGACATCTTGCAACCTCAAATCCAGAAATTAGAATACGCGACACAAAACTTCGCCGCCAACATGCTGCGCCCTTGCCTCATTATCCGAAAGCACGCCCCGCGGGGTTGACAAAATCGACACGCCGAGGCCGTTAAACACGCGTTCCAAATTCTTTATGCCGACATAAACGCGGCGTCCGGGCTTGGAAACCCGCTCGATCTTGCGGATCGCGGGCGAGCCTTCGTGGTATTTCAGCTCGATCTCCAGCATAGCTTGCGCCGTTCCCTGCTGAACCTCTGTAAAGCCGCGGATATAGCCTTCACGGGCGAGGGATTCCAGCACATCCTTGCGGTGTTTGGACGACGGGCAGGCGACGACGGCCATCTTCGCCATCTGGCCGTTGCGAATGCGGGTCAGCATATCGCCAATTGTATCGGTAACAACAGACATATTTGCTCCCTCCCTTACCAGCTTGACTTGACAACACCGGGAATCTGGCCGGCCGAGGCCAGCTCGCGAAACTTGATGCGGCTCAGTTTGAATTTACGATAGTTGCCACGCGGGCGGCCCGTCAGTTCGCAACGATTATGCTGGCGAACCTTGGCGCCGTTGCGCGGCAGGGCGGCCAGCTTCATCACCGCGGCGAAACGGTCTTCCATCGGCGTGTCTTTGTCCTTGATCGTGGCCTTAAGCGCGGCGCGGCGTTTGGAATAACGTTGTTCCAAACGTTTGCGCTTGCCTTCCTTCTCGATCATGCATTTTTTAGCCATGTTCTCTCCTTTTATTTTCTTCTCCCTCTCCCCCCACTTGGGGGAGAGGGTCGGGGTGAGGGGGCGGTTGGGATATAATCCCCACGTCCCCCTCACCCTAACCCTCTCCCCCAAGGGGTGGAGAGGGGACGTTCTTAACTCTGAAACGGCATATCAAACGCCCGCAACAATTCGCGAGCTTCGTCGTCCGTCTTCGCTGTGGTGCAAATGACGATGTCCATGCCGCGGATTTCGTCGATCTTGTCGTAATCGATTTCCGGAAACACGATCTGTTCTTTCAAACCGAGCGCGTAGTTTCCGTTGCCGTCGAAGCTCTTGACCGAAACGCCGCGGAAGTCGCGCACGCGCGGCAGGGCGATCGTGACCAGACGGTCGAGGAATTCGTACATCTTCTCGCGGCGCAGCGTGACCTTTGCGCCGATGCCAAGACCGCCGCGCAGCTTGAACGCAGCGATGGCCTTGCGCGATTTGGTGATGACCGGCTTCTGCCCCGCGATCAGCGCGAGTTCTTCGGCCGCGTTTTTGGTCTTCTTGCTGTCGTTGACGGCTTCGCCGACGCCCATATTGATGACGATCTTGTCGAGATGCGGCACGGCGAGCGCGTTCGCATAGCCGAACTTCTTGACCAAAGCGGGGCGGATTTCTTCCTCGTAACGCTTCTTGAAGCGCGGAACGTATTTATCTTTTTTCGCTGCGACCATTCTAATTCCCCTTAAACTTCTTCGCCGGAGCGCCGCGCGATGCGGGTTTTTTCGCCCTTAACGTCTTTATACCCCACGCGCGTGGCCTTGCTCGTCTTAGGATCGATCAGCGCGACGTTCGACGCGTGGATCGGCGCTTCCTTGCGGATAATGCCGCCTTGCGGATTAGCCTGCGACGGCTTGGTGTGCCGCGCGACCATATTGACGCCCGAGACGACCACGCGGTTGTCCTTGGGCGACACATGGGTGATTTCCCCCGTCTTGCCCTTGTCCTTGCCGGTCAGGACGATCACTTTGTCCTTGGTTTTGATTTTCATTTTCGTAGCCATTAGATAACTTCCTCCGCCAACGAAATAATTTTCATGAAGCCGAGATTGCGCAATTCGCGCGTCACTGGCCCAAAGATGCGGGTGCCGATCGGCTCCTTGTCCTTGTTGATCAGGACGGCGGCGTTGCGGTCAAAGCGGATCACGGAACCGTCATTGCGGCGCAGAGCGAATCTCTGGCGCACGATGACGGCTTTATGCACGTCGCCCTTCTTGACCTTGCCACGCGGAACGGCTTCGCGGATCGACACGACAATGATGTCGCCGATACCCGCCGTCTTGCGATGCGAACCGCCCGGCACCTTGATGCAGCACACGGCTTTCGCGCCGCTGTTGTCCGCGACTTCAAGGACTGTTTCCATTTGGATCATAGACGAGCTCCTTCAACTGTATCTGGTGACCATTTTCTAAGGTCAATCATTAACGTTCCCCGTAGCACAGGACTCTCCTGTATAACCGTCAGACAAGAGCCGCCTCCCCAACCTACAAGGTTACGCGCCGAAATCCATTCGCGAACTACTTCCATAAAATTGGCAACTGCATGTTTATCCGGAAAAGACATCCCAACAGTCACATGCTGTCCAGATGCGCCTTCAATCTTGTCTAAGCACCATTCTCCCAATGTCGTTCCGCACATTTGTGCACATTTCCCAAATTCCTTTTCGACTTGAAAAAACGTGCCCTTGGCTATCATCATATCTAGCGTTTGATTAATTGGCATCGCCCGCTCCTTACTTCGCTGCCTTCTTGGCGGGCTTCGCAGCCGCTTTTTCATCCACCAACACCCAGCATTTGCGCTTGCTGATCGGTGCGCATTCGATGATCGAGACGACATCGCCGACTTTGCGGCTATTGGTTTCGTCATGCGCCGCATACTTCTTGGATTTGCGGATGTACTTTTTGTAAATCGGGTGCATAACGCGGCGTTCGACCAAGACCGTTATGGTCTTATCGCACTTGTCACTGACAACCGTTCCTTGCAATACGCGACGTGGCATTTTCGTTCCCCTTATTTCTTCTTCGACGGCGTAAAGCTGGCGCGCGCGCGCTCGCCCACGACTGTCGTGATCTTGGCAATTTCTTTGCGGACGTGAAGGGCCCGCGCCGTGTTGGCGAGCTGGCCGGTGGCTTTTTGGAAACGCAGGTTGAATTGCTCTTTCCGCAATTCGCCGAGGCGCGTTTCCAGTTCCTTGTCCGTCTTCATCCGCACATCGGCGGTTTTCACAGTATTTTTCGCCATTTTCCTTACCCCTTACGCAGCCAAACGCTGCACAAATTTCGTCTTGATCGGCAGCTTGGCTGCGGCCAGCTCAAAAGCTTGCTTGGCCACGGTCGCAGAAACGCCGTCCATCTCAAACATGATGCGTCCGGGATGCACACGGCAGGCCCAAAACTCCGGCGCGCCTTTGCCCGATCCCATGCGGACTTCGGCGGGCTTCTTCGACACGGGAACGTCGGGGAAAACCAGAATCCACAAACGGCCCTGACGCTTCATCGCGCGGGTAATCGCGCGGCGCGCGGCTTCGATCTGGCGAGCGGTTATGCGTTCCGGCTCCAAAGCCTTAAGGCCAAACGCGCCATAGCTCAGGCGGAAACCGCCCTTGGCCGCGCCGTGAATGCGGCCCTTGTGCGCCTTGCGATACTTGGTGTGCTTCGGTTGTAACATCGTTCCAATCCTTACTTATTCTTCCTGATCACTGGCGTTGCGGCTGGCCTTCCGTCTGACGCTTTTCATGCGCCAGAGGATCGTGTTCCAGAATTTCGCCGCGGAAAATCCAAACCTTAACGCCGCACGTCCCCATCGTGGTGAAAGCCGTCGCCGTGCCGTAATCGACGTCGGCGCGCAGCGTGTGCAACGGCACGCGGCCTTCGCGATACCATTCCATGCGGGCGATTTCCGCGCCGCCCAAACGACCGCTGCAATTGATGCGGATGCCGAGCGCCCCTGCCCTTAAGGCCGACTGCACGGCGCGTTTCATTGCGCGGCGGAATCCTATGCGGCGTTCAAGCTGATCGGCGATGCCGACCGCGACCAGCTTGGCGTCGACGTCCGGCTTGCGAATTTCGACGATGTTCAGGTTGACTTCGGCCTTGGTCATCTTGCCCAATTCCGTGCGCAGCTTTTCGATGTCCGCGCCCTTCTTGCCGATAATCACGCCCGGACGCGCCGAGTGAATGGTCACGCGCGCCATTTTTGCCGGACGTTCGATCACGATTTTGGCGACGCTGGCCGACTTTCCGATCAGCTTCATCAGATAATCGCGGATGCGAAAATCCTCATGCAACAGCTTGCTGTAATTGCCGTGATTGGCGAACCAACGGCTGTCCCATGTGCGGTTGATGCCGAGGCGCATGCCGATTGGATTGACTTTTTGACCCATATTAGGCTTCCTTTTTCTTCGAGAAGCTACGCGCGCGTTTCGCGGACAGCTTGGTATCTGTTTCTTTCTCCTTGACGACGATCGTCAGGTTGCTGAAAGGCTTTTCGATGCCCGCGCTCTTGCCGCGGCCGCGAGTATGGAAACGCTTCATGACGAAAGCGCGTCCCACCCATGCCTCGGCGACATAGAGCTTGTCGACGTCGAGTTCGTGGTTGTTTTCCGCGTTGGCGACGGCGGCTTGCAAAACTTTCTTCACTTCGTCCGACACGCGGCGTTTTTCAAAAGTCAGCAGCGTCAACGCAGCCGCCGCGCTCTTGCCGCGAATGCTGGCCGCGACCAGATTCAGCTTGCGCGCGCTGGAGCGAATGGCCTTGGCTTTCGCCAGAGCGCCGCCTTCCTTGCGTAATGTTTCTTTCAGCATTGCCATGACTTAACCTTTCTTCTCGACCTTCTTTTCGGCGACGCTGTGCGCCTTGAACGTGCGCGTGGGCGCGAATTCGCCGAATTTGTGGCCGATCATGTTTTCCGTGACCGAAACGGGCAGAAACTTGTTGCCGTTATAAACGCCGAAGGTCAGGCCGACGAATTGCGGCAAGATCGTCGAACGACGCGACCAGATCTTGATGATCTCGTTGCGCCCCGAACCGCGAGACTTATCCGCTTTCTTAAGCAGATAGCTGTCGACGAACGGACCTTTCCAAACTGAACGTGCCATCTCTCAATCTTCCTTCTAAAAGTCAATGCCGGGTTCCCAATTGGGATGCCCTTCCCTGTGTTGCAGCAAGTCGTAACGCGCTTCGTCTCCATTTGCGACGCGATGCGCCAACTGATCTTCGTTATTCTTCATCCCAGCCCTGATCTGATCCGCCGAAAGCCCCGTCTTTTTCTTAAGCTCTTCTATCGTATGCCCTTCCCTCTTATCGCATTCCTCATTCGCGGCTCTATGTTCATCTTCTTCCAGCGCTTGCTCTTGCTCTGCTCTATGCGCCGCTCTCATCGTCTCATGAATCAAGTGGAAGAAGTGATCGTCGATCATAGTCGTGCTTCCTTCAAGAATTGCCTACGACGCTTTGCTTTACCAAACCAAGATATTCCCTTCACTTCCCTGTTAACATTCTCCAATCTCACAACATGTATCCATGGGGTAAAACAAGGATCATATTGCGGAATTCTTCCGAACAGCACCCAAGAACAATTATAAAACGTTTTGACAATCGCCCCTAACATCTTTTCCCCTATGCCGCTTGGCTGTCTTTGCGCTTGTTGGCGCGACGGACAATCCAGCGATCGGTGCGTTTGTTGTTGCGGGTCTTGCTGCCCTTCGTTCCCTTGCCCCACGGCGTGACGGGATGACGACCGCCCGAAGATTTACCCTCGCCGCCGCCGTGCGGATGATCGACGGGGTTCATAACGACGCCGCGCACCGACGGGCGAACGCCCAGCCAGCGGTTGCGTCCGGCCTTGCCCAATTTGACGTTGCCGTGATCGGCGTTAGAGACGGCGCCGACGGTCGCCATGCATTCCTGTGGCACCATACGCACTTCGCCGGAGCTAAGCTTGATCTGTACCACGCCCGTGTCGCGTCCGACGACCTGAACATAAGTTCCGGCGCTGCGCGCCAATTGGCCGCCCTTGCCCGGCTTCATTTCGACATTGTGAACGATCGTGCCGACAGGAATATTCTTCAAAAGCATCGCATTGCCCGGCTTGACGTCAACCTTGTCGCCGGAGATCACGACATCGCCCTTCTTCATGCGCTGCGGCGCCAGTATATAGGATTTTGTCCCGTCCGCATAGGTGATAAGCGCGATGAAAGCGGTGCGATTGGGATCGTATTCCAGATGATCGATCGTGGCTTCCATATTGAATTTGCGGCGCTTGAAATCAACCAGACGATAACGGCGCGCGTGGCCGCCGCCGATATGGCGCGTGGTGATGCGGCCTTTGTTGTTGCGCCCGCCCGTTTTTGTCAAGCCTTCGGTCAGCGATTTGAAGGGTTTGCCCTTGTGCAATTCGCTGCGGTCGACCTGAACCACCTGACGGAGGCCGGGAGTGACGGGGCTGTAAGTTTTAAGTGCCATTTTATTTACCTCTATTCCTTACACGCCGGTTTGCATATCGATGGAGTTGCCTTCGGCCAAAGTAATAATGGCGAATTTCACATCGCTGCGAAAACCTTTGCGGCCTTTGAAACGCTTGGTCTTGCCTTGGCGGTTATGCGTGTTGACGCCCGTCACTTTGACGTTGAACAAAGCTTCGATGGCGGACTTGATCACCGGTTTGGTCGCTTGGTGAGCGACGCGAAACGTGTACTGGCGATCCGCCGTGATGTTGTTCGCCTTTTCGGTAATGACCGGCGACAGGATCACACCGTAATGCGCGGCGGTTGGCGTTGCGGGATTGCTCATTTCAGCCTCTCTTGCAATTGCTCGACCGCGTTCTGAGTCAGAACCAAAACGTCGCGGCGGAGGATGTCGTACACATTCGCGCCCTGCTCCGGCAAAACGTCGATATGCGGAATGTTACGCGCGGCCTTGGAGAAATTCGGATCGAGGTTCGCGCCGTCGATGATCAAGGCCGAGTTCAACCCCAACTTGGCGAATTTTTCCACCAGAGCTTTGGTCTTGTGGCTGTCAAGCTTTGCCGCGTCGAGAATAATCAATTTACCGTCCTGCTGCTTGGAAGACAGCGCCATACGCAAAGCCAATTGGCGCACTTTCTTCGGCAAATCATGGGCGTGATCGCGCACGACCGGCCCAAAGATAACGCCGCCAGTGCGGAACTGCGCCGAACGCAAGCTGCCTTGACGCGCGCGGCCCGTGCCTTTTTGCGCATAGGGCTTCTTGGACGTGCCAGCGACTTCGCTGACGATCTTGGCCTTGTGGTTGCCAGAGCGGCGCTTGGCCAGCTGCCAATTGACCGTGCGCGTCAGAATATCGCGCCGCGGCGCGATGCCAAACACAGCATCAAGCAACTCGGCCGTGCCGACTTCCTTGTTTTCGAGATTTTTGACTTTTGTTTTCATCGGGTTACCTACATTCTCAGATCTGACTGTTGAGCTTCTCGTCGGCAAGAAACACCTGCGGTGACCAAATACCCGACTTTCCGATAATTGTCCCCATCCATGGCTCCCACCAAAGCTCCTGACTGAGCTTGCCAAAGATATTTTAGAGCCTGCTCAAGATGCTCGGGATCCACATTTGTTGAGGAGCATATCTCCAGATCATAATTCAGCCTTTTCGCCACAGCCTGTACGATTTGATTGGCTTGGGCCGGATTCTTTGCCACGCCAATGATCAATTCGCCTATTCTTTCCTGCAGTTTGGAATCATGCTCATTATGCCGCTTGGTGACACCCCCTGAATTTGAGATGAACGACCACACGCAAGTTCCAACAACGTCAATATTATCCACAGGCACCCCTGCAACGCCGCCCAAAATTTCTTGCGCGGCATGTCTGCATTCCGCTTTCAAATTCCCGCTCATGCCGCCACCCCCGCCGCCGCTTTCACACCTGCCGGAATCGGCGCATCCTTATGACGCGCGCGCTTGACGGCGTCGCGGACGTAGACATAACCGTTGTCGGGTCCCGGAACCGCGCCTTTGAGCATAATCACGCCCATTTCGGAATCGACCGAGACGACTTGCAGATTAAGTGTCGTGACTGTTTCGTGTCCCATATGTCCGGGCATTTTCTTGCCCTTGAACGTGCGTCCGGGATCCTGACGCTGGCCGGTAGAGCCAGGGCTGCGATGCGAAACCGAAACGCCGTGCGTCGCACGCAGGCCTTTGAAGTTCCAGCGTTTCATAACGCCCGCAAAGCCTTTGCCGATGCTGACGGCGGTCACGTCGACGAATTGGCCGGGCACGAAATGCGCAGCTGAAAGTTCGGCGCCGATTTCAAGCAAGGCGTCCTCGCTGACGCGGAATTCGGCGACTTCCATCTTCGGCTCGACCCTAGCCTGCGCGAAAATGCCGCGCTCGGCCTTCGACACGTTCTTGACCTTGGCTTTGCCATAGCCGAGCTGAACGGCGGCATAGCCGTTCTTTTCGACCGTGCGCACGCCGGTGACCTGCACGTTATCGAGCTTGAGCACTGTCACGGGAATCCGCTCGCCAGCTTCGTTAAAAACGCTGGTCATGCCGATCTTTTGCGTAATCAGCCCCGTCCGTTTGGTTGTCGTCTTTGTCATCTTAAATACCTTATCTGATCTCTGTCCTCGACCTTACACCCTGATCTCGACATCCACGCCTGCCGCAAGATCGATCTTCGACAAAGCGTCGATCGTTTGCGGCGTCGGATCGATGATGTCCAGCAAACGGCGATGCGTGCGGATTTCAAACTGCTCGCGCGACTTTTTATCGACGTGCGGCCCCCGATTGACCGTGAAACGCTCAAACCATGTCGGCAGCGGAATGGGACCGCGTACCTGCGAGCCCGTGCGCTTGGCCGTGTTGATGATCTCAAGCACCGATCCATCCAGTGTCCGATGATCAAACGCCTTCAGGCGTATGCGTATCGTTTGCGTGTCCATTTCGTTACCTTCTTCTAACTCAATCTTCTTTTGGGCAACCGCCCAACTTCATCTTTACGCCGCTGGCCTCAAAAGATTCGGCCTAATCGTAAGTGTTGGCACAGCGCGATCTGAGAGAACGCCCTCTTCCGCAATGATACCAATCGTTTCTCCGCCCGTTCCTTTGCGCCGCGGGACGCAGTAGCACTTCAACAGATTAAAAATATCGGCTACATGCGCGCCTTCCTTCTGAAAGAGATAGTCAACCAACTCGACAATGTTCTTTTCAATTTTCGACAATTTACCTTCAAAGCCTGTCATAACAATTAAACCCGAACCGCCAACATGATCCATAACCCTGATACACATTTCTTCCATAATATGTCTCCTCGATTAAAGTTTCCGCTGTATATCCTTGGGAAGGCATCAACCTTCCCAAGGATGCTTTAACCTTCCTACTCAATAATCGTCGCAACCACGCCCGCGCCGACCGTCCGGCCGCCTTCGCGAATAGCGAAACGCAACCCTTGGTTCATCGCGATCGGGGCGATCAGATGCACTTCGCAAGTGATCTTGTCGCCGGGCATCACCATTTCCGTACCTTCCGGCAGATGGACTTCGCCCGTTACGTCCGTCGTGCGGAAGTAAAACTGGGGACGATAGTTGGTGAAGAACGGCGTATGACGACCACCTTCGTCCTTGGTCAGAATGTAGCATTCCGCCTTGAACTTGGTGTGCGGCGTGATGCTGCCGGGCTTCGCCAGAACTTGGCCGCGTTCGACGTCTTCGCGCTTGGTGCCGCGCAGCAAAGCGCCGATATTGTCGCCCGCTTCGCCCTGATCGAGCAGCTTGCGGAACATTTCGACGCCGGTGACGACCGTCTTTTGCGTCGGGCGGATGCCGACGATTTCGATTTCTTCCCCGACCTTGATCACGCCCTGTTCGACGCGGCCCGTGACGACCGTGCCGCGGCCAGAGATCGAGAACACGTCTTCGACCGGCATCAGGAACGGCTTGTCGAGCGCGCGCGTCGGTTGCGGAATGTATTCGTCAACCGCGTCCATCAGCTTCTGGATCGCTTCGCTGCCCAATTCGGGATTCTTGCCTTCCAAGGCGCACAAAGCCGAACCGCGGATAATCGGAATCTTGTCGCCCGGGAATTCGTACTTGGTCAGCAAGTCGCGAATTTCCATTTCGACCAGTTCGGCCAGTTCGGGATCGGCCATATCCATCTTGTTCATGAAGACGACGATCGCCGGAACGCCGACCTGACGAGCCAAAAGGATATGTTCGCGGGTTTGCGGCATCGGGCCGTCGGCGGCGGAAACCACCAAAATCGCGCCGTCCATCTGCGCCGCGCCCGTGATCATGTTCTTGACGTAATCGGCGTGTCCGGGGCAGTCGACGTGGGCATAGTGCCGCTTGTCGGTGCGATATTCGACGTGCGCGGTCGAAATTGTGATGCCGCGCGCTTTTTCTTCAGGAGCGGCGTCGATCTGGTCATAAGCCTTGAATTCGGCCTTGCCCTTGGCGGCCGCTTCCTTGGTAATAGCGGCAGTCAGCGTCGTCTTGCCGTGGTCGACGTGACCAATGGTGCCGATGTTGCAGTGAGGCAGACTACGATCGAATTTTTCTTTAGCCATTTGACTCTCCGTTTGTTCTCAGTTCAGTTGCGGTTGACTAATTTACTTTCTTCATGACGAGCGTTAACCCGCCATTTTTGCCTTGATCTCCAGCGCAATCGCCGCCGGAACCTGTTCATAGTGATCGAATTCCATTGTGTACATCGCGCGGCCTTGCGTCATCGTGCGCAGCTTGTTGACATAACCGAACATGCTGGCCAAAGGCACTTGCGCGTCGATCGTGCGGGCATTGCCTCGCTGATCCATGCCGTTGATCTGGCCGCGGCGGCTGTTCAGATCGCCGATCACGTCGCCCATGTAATCTTCCGGCGTCACGACCTCGACCTTCATAATCGGCTCCAGCAAAACCGGCCCCGCTTTCGGCATGCCTTCGCGGAAGGCTGCGCGCGAGGCGATTTCAAATGCCAGCGCCGAAGAGTCAACGTCATGATACGCGCCGTCAACCAATGTCGCCTTGAAATCGATCGTCGGGAATCCGGCCATAACGCCCGTATCCTTGGCGGCATTGAAACCTTTTTCGACACCCGGGATATATTCCTTGGGAACCGAACCGCCGACGACTTTGGACTCAAAAGAGTAACCAGTTCCAGCGGGTACAGGCTCAAGTTCAACAATTACGCGAGCAAACTGCCCCGAACCGCCCGACTGTTTCTTATGCGTGTAATCGATCGTGTATTTCTTGGTGATCGTTTCGCGATAGGCAACCTGTGGCGCGCCGACATTGACTTCGACCTTGTAGGTGCGCTGCAGAATATCGACCTTGATTTCCAGATGCAGTTCGCCCATGCCCTTGATGACAGTTTGACCCGTTTCCTGATTGGACGCAAGACGGAAACTGGGGTCTTCCTGCGCCAAACGGATCAGCGCATTGGTCATTTTGTCCTGATCGGCCTTGCTCTTTGGCTCGATCGCCATTTCGATGACGGGATCGGGGAATTCCATGCGTTCGAGGATGATAGGCTTCGCCTGATCGCACAGCATGTCGCCGGTCGTCGTGTCTTTCAAAGCGGTCAGAGCCACAATATCGCCCGCATAGGCTTCCTTGATTTCTTCGCGGGTATTGGCGTGCATCAAAAGCATGCGCCCGATTCGTTCACGCTCGCCCTTGATCGTGTTTTCGACATAGGTGCCGGATTCCAGTTTGCCCGAATAAATGCGGGTAAAGGTCAGAGATCCCACAAAAGGATCGGTCATAATCTTGAACGCCAGCGCCGAAAGCGGCGCGTCGTCCGTCGGCGGACGCTCGTCGTGCTCGTCCTTGCTGTCGACCTTGAAACCCTTGACCGCGCCAATATCGACCGGCGAGGGCAGATAATCAACCACTGCATCAAGAAGAGGCTGCACCCCTTTGTTTTTAAACGCAGAACCCAAAAGGATCGGGACGAACTTCATCGCAATCGTACCCTTGCGGATACAGGCGTCCAGCACCTCGACCGAGGGTTCCTTGCCGTCCAGATAATCCTGCATCGCAGCATCATCCATTTCGACGGCCGTCTCGATCATCTTCTGGCGATATTCCAAAGCCTGCGCCTTAAGATTTTCGGGGATTTCCTCATCGTGGAACTTCGCGCCCAAAGCTTCGTTTTCCCAAATCACGGCCTTCATGCGGCGCAGATCGACGACGCCTTTGAAATCGGCTTCGGCGCCGATCGGCAGCTGAAGAACGATGACATTCGCGCCCAGACGGTCCTTGACCATCTCGACGCAACGGAAGAAATTCGCGCCGGTACGATCCAGTTTGTTGACGAACACAAAGCGCGGAACATTATATTTTTCGGCCTGACGCCACACGGTTTCGGTCTGCGGCTCGACGCCCGACACGGCGTCCAAAACGCAAATCGCGCCGTCGAGAACGCGCAACGAACGTTCGACTTCGATCGTGAAATCGACGTGGCCGGGCGTGTCGATGATGTTGACGCGATGCCCGTTCCAGAAGCAGGTGGTGGCGGCCGAGGTGATCGTGATGCCGCGTTCCTGCTCCTGCTCCATCCAATCCATCGTCGCGGTGCCTTCATGCACTTCGCCGATTTTATAGGACTTGCCGGTGTAATAGAGAATGCGTTCGGTCGTCGTCGTCTTACCGGCATCGATGTGCGCCATGATGCCGATGTTACGATACTTCTCTATGGGAGTTTGACGGGGCATTTCAGACGATCCTTACCAGCGGAAATGAGAGAAAGCGCGGTTGGCTTCGGCCATGCGGTGGGTGTCTTCTTTTTTCTTGACCGCCGCGCCGTTCTGGTTGGCCGCGGCCTGAAGTTCGGCAGCCAGACGGTCTTCCATCGTGTGCTCGCCGCGTTTGCGCGCCGCGTCGATGATCCAGCGCATCGACAAAGCCTCGCCGCGATCCTTGCGCACTTCGACCGGCACCTGATAAGTCGCGCCGCCGACGCGGCGGGAACGGACTTCCAGATGCGGACGCGCGTTTTCAATCGCGTTCTTGAAGATTTCCAACGCGTTGCCGCCCTTGGAAACGCGTTCGATCTTGGTCAAAACGCCGTACAGGATATGTTCGGCAACAGACTTCTTGCCGTCATACATCAAGACGTTCTGAAATTTGGTGACAATGATCTCCCCGAACTTGGGATCGGGAAGAACTTGACGTTTTTCTGCGCGACGACGACGTGCCATAATTTCTCTCCTTATTTCGGCCGCTTCGCGCCGTACAGCGAACGGCGCTTCTTGCGATCCTTGACGCCCTGCGTGTCAAGCGTGCCGCGAATAATGTGGTAACGAACGCCAGGCAAATCCTTGACGCGGCCGCCGCGGATCATGACGACGCTGTGTTCTTGCAGATTGTGGCCTTCGCCGGGAATATAGCTGATAACTTCATGCCCATTGGTCAAACGAACGCGGGCGACCTTACGCAAAGCCGAGTTCGGCTTTTTCGGCGTGGTCGTGTAAACGCGCGTGCAAACGCCGCGCTTTTGCGGGCATTCCTGCAAAGCGGGAACCTTCCGGCGCTTCTTAAGCGGCTCGCGCGGGGCTCTGATCAACTGGCCAATCGTAGGCATTCAATCTTCCTTTTCATAGTTGGCGCAAAAAGCGCCGCTTTATATCCGACCACAAGCCGTCAAAACAATGCACAAAACCCACATCGGGGCGCGCCATTTCTCTTTGCGCTCCGCGTGGGAGATCTCTACACCGGGTGACTCTGCTTGGCTTGCCCTAAAGCAAAACCAGCCGTTTCATCACCGCAGGCTATTTCTCACTTTCGCAACAGTCGAAACCGCGTCTGGATCAAGTTTCCTGCATCAAAACAGTCCGTCAACCCACCACCGATTCCGTAAAGGCTTGCGGTTTTTATGCTTTTACGACTGAAACGTCAAGGAGATAATTTGGTTTCACAGAAAAACGGAGTATATGCGGAAGGACAAGGACAAAACGATAAGGAATCCCACCCCATGACCACCACCAAACAACCCCAGTTTTCCGTGAAAGCCGAAGGCGACGCTTTTACCCTTTATCGCGATGATGAAGCCCTACGGACGCCGCGCAATTTGCAGGTTACGGCGCCGACGCGGCGATTGGCCGAAGCGCTGGCGCAGGAATGCGGCGGGCAAGGCGAAAAAATGGATTTGCGCAAGATGCCGCTGACGCAAATGACTCTGACGGCCATCGACATTTCGGCGATGCACCGCGAAGAGGTAATCACGGGCATCATGCGTTTCGGCGAAAGCGAACTTATCTGCCAACGCGCGACAGACCCCGCTGATCTGGTGGAAGAGCAGAATAAAATCTGGCAGCCTTATCTCGACTGGTGCAAAACGAAATTCAATGCCGATCTTCGCACCGGCAGCGGCATCATTCCTTTCAAACAAGCGCCGGAAGCCTTGGCCGCCCTGCGCGCCTTTGTCGAAAAACTTGACGCGTTTTCCCTGACGGGATTGAGCGAAGCCGTCGGCATATCAGGCTCTCTGGTTTTAGGTCTTGCTCTTGCAACAGGCTATGCCGACGTCGCGTCGATCGTCGCCGCCGCCGAACTCGACAATCTGTGGCAAAGCAAAAAATGGGGCGAAGATCCCGCCGTTCAGAACCGCCAAAACGAAATCACGCAGGAACTGGAAATCTGCGCACGGTTTTTCGCTTTGTTAAGCTGAGTTTCACCGCAAGTTTTTCCAAAAAGGAAGCGAAGCCTATGACTGACACGCCCCCCATCCACATCATCGGCGGCGGCCTTGCGGGCAGCGAGGCGGCTTGGCAGGCGGCGCAAGCAGGGGTTCCCGTTATCTTGCATGAAATGCGCCCGCTCAAGGAAACAGAAGCGCACCGGACGGATTCTTTGGCCGAACTTGTGTGTTCAAACTCCCTGCGTTCCGACGACAGCGATTATAACGCCGTCGGCTTGCTGCACGACGAAATGCGGCGTTGCCGGTCGTTGATTATGGCATCGGCGGATGCTCATCAGGTTCCGGCGGGCGGCGCATTGGCCGTCGATCGCAATGGTTTTTCTGAAGCCGTGACGCAAGCGCTGCAGAAACATCCTTTGATCTCGGTCGTGCGCGAGGAAATCCGCGCCCTGCCCGATCTTTCGCCGCAATGGGATTCTGTGATCATCGCAACAGGGCCTTTGACATCGGCACCGCTTGCGGAATCCATTAGCAAAGTCACCGGCGTGGAATCTCTTTCTTTCTTCGACGCCATCGCCCCCATCGTGCATCGCGAAAGCATCGACATGAGCAAAGCGTGGATGCAATCGCGCTATGACAAAGTCGGCCCGGGGGGAACAGGCAGCGATTACATCAATTGCGCGATGAACAAAGAGCAATATGAGAATTTCGTGCGCGAACTCATCGCCGCGCCGAAAACGGAATTCAAGGAATGGGAAAAGCATACCCCCTATTTCGACGGCTGTTTGCCGATCGAGGTTATGGCGGAACGCGGGATCGACACGCTGCGCCACGGCCCGATGAAACCAGTCGGCTTGACCAATCCACATACCGCGCCGCCTCAGGACGCCGACGGCAAACGCAAATTCTCGCGCTCTTATGCCGTGGTGCAGTTGCGGCAGGATAACGCGCTCGGCACGCTATACAATCTGGTCGGGTTTCAAACCAAAATGAAATACGCCGACCAAACGCGAGTCTTCCGCATGATTCCCGGATTGGAAAACGCCGAATTCGCGCGGCTCGGCGGCCTGCACCGCAATACGTTTCTAAACAGCCCCATGTTGCTCGACGCGCAGTTGCGCCTGAAATCAAGGCCGCATATCCGCTTTGCCGGTCAAGTCACCGGCGTCGAAGGCTATGTCGAATCCGCCGCGATGGGATTGCTGGCAGGGCTGTTCGCGGCCTCTGAAAGAAAGGGGGAAACACGCGACCGCCCGCCACGCACGACGGCCTTGGGCGCTTTGCTCGCGCACATCACAGGAGAAGCCAACGCCGAAACTTTCCAGCCAATGAACGTCAATTTCGGCCTATTCCCGCCGATTGCGGAAGGCAAAGGCGGAAGGGATCGCAAATTGCTTTATACGCAAAGGGCGAAGAAGGATTTTGGGGCGTGGTTGGGAATTTAAGAACTAACGAACGGCACACACGCCTTGACACGCTTGCTGTTCATATAAAGCGCGATTGATTACGACGCGATCACCCGCACGGCAACGCCACGACCTTCGACCAGTATTTCACCACGGTATCGATCGTCTCCATATATTCCTCCAGCTCGACCGACTTCTGGATAAATCCCGCTGCGCCCAAACGATAGGCGTCCGTCAAATCTTT
Source organism: Alphaproteobacteria bacterium (assembly GCA_031291395.1). Classification (GTDB taxonomy): domain Bacteria; phylum Pseudomonadota; class Alphaproteobacteria; order UBA9219; family UBA9219; genus CAIXLI01. The sequence continues at coordinate 25,449 of JARLJD010000078.1, forward strand.
TCTGTTGATGCTGTTAGTCAGAATGACCACGGGCATCTCTCCCATTTTGGGATGCTTCTTGATCGCCTTCAGCACATCCAGCCCGCTGTGTTTCGGCAAGGAAAGATCAAGCAGGACAAGATCGGGCAATTCCCCGCCGACCCGCGCGGCATGATTTTGCAGAAAATCCATCACGCTCTCGGCATCATGAAGGCTTTGCACGTCAAACGCCCCTGCCCGCGCCGCTAAAGCCTTTCTAAACAAAATGACATCGGCGGGATTATCCTCCACCAGCAAAATGCGAAAAGCGTCGGTTCTGTTTTTCTGAATCGTATGGGACAGGATGCGCTTGCCGATCGTCTCTTCCATTTTAATGCCGTCATAAAAATACGTCGGCGGCACATTCATGATCTTGGCGAACATCAGCAGCTTCCCCGCCGAAACGTGGCTGGCGCCGCTTTCGTATTTCTGCATTTGCTGATAGGAAAACCCCATAAGCTCGGCCAAATCTGTCTGATTAAGCTTCAACAGCTTCCGCCGTTCGCGAATGCGCTGGCCGATATAGGCGTAGATTTGTTCCTGATTTGCGCTGATGTTCATGAGGGTAACAAGGGGAATGCCAATGGGGAAACGCTAGAGAAGCATAACGCGAATCTTGACCAAATACAACCCTGAATTGTTATTATCATATTCTACACACGCATGAATTCATCAGCATGAGGAAATTAGTGCGGCAAACGGTGCCACAAAAGCGATAGAATCCCCTCCCCCATAGAGGGGAGGGAATCCCGCCGCTTTGGCTGCAAGTGTTGTTCTTCAATCCCTTCGTGACATAGGAGGACGGCCCTACACCTTGACCACTCACATAAAACCAAACAAAAACAACAAGTTACCAAAGTTTCTTGTTTCCGCCGCCTTTTCCGCTTAATCCTCTAGCCTCTTTTTTGGGTAGGAAGCGGGGTTCTTGCATAGTGTCTCATAAACTCGTCATCGTGGAATCGCCAGCCAAGGCGAAGACCATTCATAAGTATCTGGGCAACGATTATACCGTTCTGGCCTCCTATGGGCATATCCGCGATTTGCCGCCCAAGGACGGCTCGGTGCGGCCGGATGAAGATTTCGCGATGGACTGGGAATTGGGCGACCGCGCAGACCGACCCGTAAGCGAGATCGCCAAAGCCGTCAAAACCGCCGACGTCGTTTATCTGGCAAGCGATCCTGACCGCGAGGGAGAGGCGATCGCTTGGCACATTCAAGAAGTGTTGCGCGACAAAGGCCTCGCCAAACATGCGCCGATCAAGCGCGTGACGTTCAACGAAATCACCAAAAAAACCGTCACTGACGCGATTGATCACCCGCGCGAAATCGATCAGGATTTAGTCGACGCCTATATGGCGCGGCGAGCTTTGGATTATCTGGTCGGGTTTTCGCTTTCTCCGGTTCTGTGGCGCAAACTCCCGGGCGCGAAATCGGCGGGACGCGTGCAATCCGTCGCTTTGCGCCTGATCTGCGAGCGCGAATCCGAAATCGAGAAATTCCGCGCTCAGGAATTCTGGACGATCGAAGCAACCTTCTTGACCGCGACCCACCAATCCGTCCCCGCGCATCTGACGCATCTGAACGGCAAGAAACTCGACAAATTCGCGTTGCAAACCGAAGCTGACGCGCAAGCGGCTTTATCCCTGCTCAACCTGTTATCGTATCAAGTCGGGGCTGTTGAAAAGAAGCAAACCCGCCGTAACCCCTACCCGCCTTTCACGACCTCGACTTTGCAGCAAGAAGCGTCGCGCAAACTCGGCATGGGCGCGACGCGCACGATGCGCACCGCCCAAATGCTTTACGAAGGCGCGGATATAGGGGGCGAAACGGTCGGCCTTATCACCTATATGCGTACCGACGGCGTGGCTTTGTCGATGGAAGCGATTGCAGCCGCGCGCGACGTGATCGCGCAGGATTTCGGCAAAGCTTTCGTCCCCGACAGCCCGCGCATTTATAAATCAACCGTCAAAAATGCACAGGAAGCCCACGAAGCCATTCGCCCCACCGATTTGCGCCGCCGTCCGGAGCAAGTCGCGCGTTATCTGAACGGCGAACAACTCGCGCTCTATACGCTCATCTGGCAACGCACAATGGCCTCGCAAATGGCCAGCGCGGTTCTGGATCAGGTTTCGGTGGATATAGTCGGCACATCTTCCCCCTCCCCCTCTATGGGGGAGGGCCGGGGTGGGGGTGATCCCCGAACAAAAGAATCCCCCGCGACTTTCCGCGCCACCGGCTCCGTCGTCGTCTTCGACGGCTGGCTGAAAGTCTATCAGGAAAGCGCGGACGACGATAAGAAGCCGGACGGCGACGGCTACGGCAATGTGCGCCTTCCGCCGATGAAGGAACAGGACTCTCTCGCCAAAAAAGAAATCAAGCCCGAACAGCATTTCACCCAACCCCCGCCGCGTTACAGCGAAGCCTCGCTGGTAAAAAGGCTGGAAGAACTGGGGATAGGCCGCCCCTCGACCTACGCCAGCATCATGCAAGTGCTGCAAGACCGCGATTATGTGCGGCTCGATAAAAAACGCTTCATCCCCGAAGACCGAGGCCGCATCGTCACGACCTTCCTCGAAAATTTCTTCAAGGAATATGTCGAATACGACTTCACCGCCGATCTCGAAACCAAGCTTGACGACATTTCCGGCGGCAAGCTGGCATGGAAAAAAGTCCTGCGCGAATTCTGGACAGGCTTTTCCGCCGCCATCGGCGGCACAAAGGATTTGAAAATCTCCGACGTCATTGACGCGCTCGACAACGTCCTCGCCCCGCATTTCTTCCCGCCGAACGCCGACGGCAGCGACCCGCGCCTGTGCCCGCGCTGCGGCACCGGACGCATCGGATTAAAACTCGGCAAATTCGGAGCCTTCCTCGGTTGCTCCAACTATCCCACCTGCCGCAACACGAGGCCTTTGTCGGTCGCGAACGGCGAGGACGCACAAAACCAAATGGGCCCGCGCGAACTTGGCGTCGATCCCAAAACCGACCTGCCCGTGACCTCGCGCGTCGGGCCTTATGGGGCTTATGTCCAGTTGGGGCCGAAACAAACCGATCTCCCGCCGCCGGAAGAAGTTCCGGATGACGGAAAGAAAAAAAAGAAAAAGAAAAAAGACGACACGCCCAAACCCAAACGCGTATCCCTGCCCAAAGGCCTGGATCCCAATCTGATCGACCTCGCCACCGCCCTGCGCCTTCTGGAATTGCCGCGCGACATCGGCAAACACCCCGAATCCGGCCACATGATAACGGCAGGCATCGGCCGTTTCGGCCCCTATCTGAAAATGGGCTCGCAATACAAAACCCTAGCCGCCGACGACGATGTGCTGAACGTCGGCCTCAACCGCGCCGTCGTCTTGCTGGCTGAACCGAGCAAAGGCCGTTTCGGGGGAGGAGCCTCAGCCGGAAAAGCCCTAGGCGACCACCCCGACGACCAAAAACCCATAACCCTGAATAAAGGCCGCTTCGGCCCCTACGTCAAATGGGGCAAGGTTATGGCCACCGTCACCAAAGCCTACGACCCCGAAAACGTAACGCTGGAACAAGCGCTGGAAATCATCGCCGCCAAAATCGCCAAAGGGCCGAGCAAGGGGTTTGGCGGAAAGGCAAAGAAGGCGGCGAAAGAAAAAGTTCCGGCAGCGTCAAAGGCTAAAAAACCCGTAAAAACAAAAAAGGAAAAAAATAAAGCGTGACGCAAAAAGCCCGCAGACCTCAATTTATCATCCGCCCCATGCGCCGCAAGGACGCTCCGGCGATGGAAAGAATGATGGCCGAACTTGCGGCCTTTCACAAAGACAAAGCTGTCGCCACGGCGGAACATTTCATCGCTTATTGCCTCGGCGCGCATCGTTTGAACCGCGCATGGATCGCCTTTGTCGGAAAAGCGCCAGTCGGCTTCGCCGTCACCTATGACTGGATGAATTTTGTTCGCGGCAAACCCGCGCGAACGATCGATCTTCTTTATGTGGAAAAAGCCTTTCGCGGACAAGGCGTAGGAAAATCCCTTGTCGCGACTATCGCGCAAGACTCCTTAAAAAAAGGCCTATTGCGTCTGAATGTCAGCGCAGCAAAAGCGAACGCAAAAGCCAATGAATTTTACAAACGGCTTGGCTTTGAAAAAGGCGTCAACCGTTCGCATAAATACGCCCTCGAAGCCCCCGCGCTGTCACGCCTCGCGAAAGCGAAGACTCTCTTGCCCCCAAAACTTGGGTAGATAATTCAGTGCCGATACTGATCCTTTTCGTTTTCATTTTCTGGTTTCAAAAACTCGACAGTGCTTTTCGATCTGCTATAAAAGCAAGGGCATCCCAAGTGCCGAAACTTGGGTAAAATTAATTTGGTGGGCACTTTGGTGGGCAAATCCGATTTTGCTTCACTAAGGCTCCTTCTAATACCAATCCCCGAACACGCTGAATCGAAGTGGATTCACAAAGGGATGAAAATGTGATTCCCTAAAGCCACAACCGGAACGGAGGTGGCGATGAAAGGGCAAGAGATCAGCAAGGAAGAAGGCAGGAGGATCGAGAAGGCG
>JARLJD010000079.1 GCA_031291395.1 Alphaproteobacteria bacterium
CGCCTTCTCGATCCTCCTGCCTTCTTCCTTGCTGATCTCTTGCCCTTTCATCGCCACCTCCGTTCCGGTTGTGGCTTTAGGGAATCACATTTTCATCCCTTTGTGAATCCACTTCGATTCAGCGTGTTCGGGGATTGGTATCACACGGAGAATTTCATGAGTGGTTTTAATCCTAGGTCTATCAAGGTTGATCTGATTTATAATGCAGGCAAGCCAGACTGGAAAAAAGAAATTACGCCAAAGGGCATAATTTATACTGGAGGCATTCCTCCACGTTTATGGGTTAGAGTTGAAAACAATTCTGATTCAAATATTAAATGGGTCAATGTAGACTTGGCACATTTGGGATTCCTAACTATGACTTCATATGGAGTACTGACAGATACACATAGATTACAAATGGTTCCTCGAACATTAAATATTGTTGATCTGTTAGCACATAGAAAAACAGAGCAATCTGTCGATCCAAGCTGGGTGTACAGAGGTGGGCGGATGCCCATCATTTCTAGAGTTTATGGCGAACTTTCTTCTGGGCTTAAATTCGACGATGTAAGAAAGCACATAGATTACAAAAAATGTTACAATAAGGACACATGTTGCTTCGTCACAACCGCCGCCTATGGCGATCCGAAACATCCTATGGTCTGTGAATTTCGCGGGTTGCGTGATGAAGTGCTGGTCAATTTCAAAATAGGCCGTCGATTTAAGAATTGGTATAATGAAAAAGGCCCGAAAATGGCATCTGCGCTTGAGCAACATGCAGCTCTTAAACCCATATCCCGAGCCGTCCTGACGCCTTTGGCGCAGACGGTGAAGTGCGCCCGCAAGCTGATCGACAGCCATCCGAGCTTGAGGTCGTTTTTTTATGACAGACAACCCTGACGGCGTTCGGGACAGGGAAGGGCGCGGGGGTGGAGCCCCGCGACACCCTCTCCTGTCGCTACCACTTTCCCTTCAGCACATTCACATGCCCCATTTTTCTTCCTTTGCGGCATTCGGTTTTGCCGTAGAGGTGCAGGCTGGTTTGGGGGTGTTTTAGTAAATCGGGCCAGCGGTTCATGTCGTTGCCGATTAAATTATACATCACGGCGCGGCTGTGTGGCGTGGGGTCGCCCAAGGGAAGGCCGCAGATGGCGCGCACCAACTGTTCAAACTGGCTGACCGTGCAGGCGTCCATTGTCCAGTGGCCGGAATTGTGGGGGCGCGGGGCGAGCTCGTTCATCAAGACGCGCTGGCCTTTGGCGTTCGGCTCGCGCAGGACAAAGAACTCGACTGCCAGCAAACCGATGACGCCGAGTTTTGATGCCAGAAGCTCGGCAGCTTGTTGCGCCTCGGTTGCGATGTCGCGGGCTATCGGCGCGGGCGCGTGGGTTTCGGCTAGAATGTGGTTTTGGTGGAGGTTTTGGACGGCGGGGAATGTCGCCGTGACGCCGTCTTTGCCCACCGCGACGATGACAGAAACTTCGCAGGCGAAATCGACGAAAGATTCGAGAATGCCGGTCGGAGCGCCCATCTCGCGCCAAGCTTCTGCCGCGTTCATGCCGGATGTGATCTTGACCTGTCCTTTGCCGTCATAGCCCATGCGCGTCGATTTCAAAATCGCGGGGAGTTTTATTTTTTCCAGCGCTTGTTCAAGTTCTTCAGGCGAATGAACAATCGCAAAATCTGCCGTGCCTATGCCTATGCCACGCGCGAAATTTTTTTCCTGTTCGCGATCTTGCGCGATGCGTAAAACATCAACTGACGGATGCACGTCAATATAACGCCCGACAATTTCCAAAGCCTCTAGCGGAACGTTTTCCCATTCCAACGTTACGACATCGACGGATTTGGCAAAAGATTCCAGCGCGGTTTGGTCGTTAAACGCGGCTTTGGTGTGAAAGGCGCAGACATCGACGGCAGGCTCTGCGGCATCGGGACAAAACACATGACAGCGATAGCCCAGTTTCGCCGCCGCCAAAGCCGTCATCCGACCCAACTGACCGCCGCCGAGAATGCCGATGATTGAGGAGGGGGGGAGCGTTTTCATGCCGTTTTGCCTTCTTTGCCCCGCGCGGGTTTTTGCCAAGGAATGATTTTTGCAGCGATGGCGCGTTTGTCGTGCGCGCCGTTCACAATCACATGAATGCGATTGGCCGGATCGCCAAGCCGATGCCCAAGCTTGTTTTGGCTCAGGCCGATTCCGTTCAAAAATTCCTCTTTCATAATTTTTCTGGAATGTGGATTGGGCATTTCAGGCTCCTTTTTTTAGCGCGTTGTTCGCACGTTGGGAAAGTAGGTTGTCAAAAGCAGTCTTGCAGGTGAAAATCGGCATCCGGATTGAAGACTATTGACCCTTACCCAAAACACGCGATGAACAAAGTTTGACTCAAAAAAGACGTGATGAATGAAGAGGATAGAGGTGTTCAACGCCGCAAACTCCCCACCCATGAGGCGAACCGGAGCATCGCACAGACCGTCCTGCCGTTCAAGCTGGCCGCAACCGAGGAAAGGCGGCTCTGGCATCTAAAAATCTTGAGTTCTTGACCTCCAAAATTTGTGGAGATTCCTTGACGCGCATGCGATTCTTATGTGTCAAGAAAAACTAACGGGTTGTGTCGGCGTTCAACGAATTGTCCGATTAGATAGCCAATGAAATGTCCGATAGTTCCCGTTTTGTACATGGGGGCTGAGATGAAAATCGAACGGGCAATTCAGGAGGGCTTGAGGATGTTGAAGTTTGACGAGGTGAA
>JARLJD010000003.1 GCA_031291395.1 Alphaproteobacteria bacterium
CCGTGGGTGCGGACGAGTTGCTCGACCTCCGTCCGCCATTGCTGCTGGGCATCCATTCCGATCTCCTCCCCAAAGGGGACGGCCGGGGCATGCACCCAAAGCTACGCAACTCGGGTACACGCTCGAAAGAACACGTCCCGCATCCATGATTTCGGCGATGCTTGATAGGCCCCGCCACGGAACCATAAGAGCAGGGCAGCAATTTTCAGTCCTTGTGAAAGATCAAGAAACCAAGGCAGGCCCAAAAACAAAGGGAGGACCTTTCGGCCCTCCCAAGTTTAATGTCGTATCAAAGACTTACGACCCATTCGCGGAACCGCGGCCCCGCTTTCTGAGCCTAATACAAAGGATCAGAGATGGTCAGATCGTCCCAGATTTCCTTCACCGTCCGCGTCAGCGTCTGTTTGCGATCGGTGTACATCGTGTGCAGCAGGTGATGGGCCTTGTCGGAATACGGCTTCTCCAGGAAGTCGCGATAGAGCGTTTTGATCTGCTCATTGTTGTGTGACTGGCGGACATGCTGCTGGCGATCGACATTGTAAAGCGTAGCGCGGCGCTTCAAGGCGTTCGGCATATAGGCCTTTTTGGAGCGCAGATTGCCGCCGCCATCGACGCAACCACCCGGGCAGGCCATGACTTCGATAAAGTCGAAATCGGCTTTCCCGGCCAACACCAGCTCGGTGATTTCCCGCGCCGGCTTGAGGCCATGGCACATCGCGACTTTCACGATGCCGATGGAACCGCCCATATCAACGGTGGCGGAACGCACGCCTTCGAAGCCGCGCAACTGCTCGAACTCGATGGCGTCATACTCTTTGCCGTTGGCAACATAATACATGGTGCGGACAGCCGCTTCCATGACGCCGCCGGTGGTGCCGAAGATGGCGCCCGCGCCGGAGAATTCGCTCATATAAGGATTGTCGAATTCGGATGGCTCAAGCTTGGCGATATTGACGCCTTCGCGCCGCAACATGCGGGCGAATTCGCGTGTCGTCAGCACGACGTCGATTTCGGTCATGCCTTCGACTTCAAGCTGCAGACGCGCCGCTTCGTCTTTTTTGGCGGTGCA
>JARLJD010000080.1 GCA_031291395.1 Alphaproteobacteria bacterium
CCACACTTACCCCCACGATAAACAACCGCCGCCGCCACAACCACAACAACAGGTAGTGATTTCTTGATGATTAAGGCGTAGAAGGATTCGGACAATTCATTGAGCAACTAATCGGACATTTGTATTGATCGCCGACAGTGTTTTTTTGAATTTTTTTTAGGGGGGCAGGAAAGTACGCGGGGGTGGAACCCCGCGCTACCTTAGCGGGACGGAGCGTGCCCTTCTGCAGCGATCTTACGCCGCCACACTTTTCGTCATTCGGCTGACGTCGCTTTTGTCGATTTCCTTGATGATTCCGTGTTCGAGGAAGAAGAAACGCTTGCAATAAGCTTTAACCAGCACGTCGCTGTGCGAGGCGAAGACGAAGATTCCAACCGAGCGGATCAGCTGTTCCATGCGTTTTTTCGCCTGCGCCTGAAATTCCGCATCGCCCGTGCCGAACATCTCATCGACCAGAAGAATGTCCGGCTTGGTCGATGTGGCCACGGCGAACATTAAACGCATCCCCATGCCTGTCGAATACGTGCGCACCGGCAAAGCCAAAAAATCGCCGAGTTGGGTGAAGGCGGCTATATCCTTGGCGTTCGCCTCAATTTGCTTTTTGTTCATGCCCAAAAGCATCGACATGCGCGTGATGTTTTCATAGCCCGAAAGTTCGGGGTCCATGCCCGTGCCGAGTTCCATCACCGTGGCGATGCGTCCCTGACGCGTAATGTGGCCAAACGCAGGTGTATAGACTCCCGCCATTGTGCGCAAAAGCGTGCTTTTCCCCGCGCCGTTATGCCCTATCAGCGCAACGGAATCGCCGTGATTTATGGTGAAAGTTGCATCGCGCAAAGCCGTCACCAATTGAACGTGCCCTGCCTCGCTTTCGATTCGTCCGCCCGTGCTGATGCGCACCAGATGATTGCGCAGCGACATGTTGCGGCTGTTGTAAATAGGATATTGAACCGTCACGTTCTCAAATTTGAGCAGAGCCGTCATGTCTTATACCCAGAAAGCGATGCGGTCGCGTTTGGCGTTGAAGAGAATAAGCGTCAGCAGCGCGCCGATAAGCAACAAGCCGATATTCACGACATAAACATAATGCGGCGTCGCCTCGGCCAGCAAGGGATAACGCACGATCTCAATCATATCCCCTAGTGGGTTCAACCACATATATTTCCCGATCTTGGGCAACGAGTCGGCGCTGTACATTACCGGGCTGACGAACATCAAAAGCGGCATGACCATGGTAACAAGATATTCCAGATCGCGAAAACGCGCGCCCAAAATGCCGAGCATCATCGACATCCAGTAAAGATTGGCGATGACCAGAAGCAGCCCGGGCACGAACATCAAAAGGTGAAGGTCGAGCTTTCTTCCCAAGATAAGGACGACGAGGAAAAACAGCGGGATATTGTGCGCCAGATTGATGACGTGACGCAGAACGAGCTGCGCCGGATGGATGGATATCGGCAGATTCAGATTGCGGATAATGCCGGCTTGGCGGCTAAAGACGACGGTGGCTTCTGTGATGCAGGCCGACATGAATTGCCACATGATCAGGCCGACCGTCAGCATGGGGATAAACTCGTCGCGTTTCATTTTGAACAATTCGCTCCAGATGAACCCCATGCCGACGACGCCGATCGCGGTGCTGATCGTGATCCACAAAGGCCCCAAAACGCTGCGCTTGTATCGCGCGCGAATATCGCTCCACGCCATATAAAGAATAAGGCGTGGCAATTTTGCTGATTCGATGATGTCGGCTAGTCCGGGAGACATGTTTTTCTGGCTCGTGGAAAGAGAGATGAAGGTTGCGAGGGGAAATAAACGATCCTGTTTAAGGGGCAAGAAAACCGCGAAACAAGAGCGGCATGATCCCCTCCCACTCTATGGGGGAGGGTTAGGGCGGGGGTGATCGTGCCACTAAAACAGTTTCAAATTTTCAAAAACAGTTTATGCGGAACCACACCCCCCACCCTAACCCTCCCCCATAGAGGGGGAGGGGATTCGACCGCTTTTGCTTTCCTATTTCCCCCGACTTCCAACGGAGCTTTTGTCCTATCTTTTTGCACGGAAGACAAGCCCTGTTATCGGGACGCAAAATCTCCCCCTTTTCCTTGGCCAAATATATGCTATTCCTTATTCCCTACATTTCAGGAGCAACCTTATGACCAAAACGCTTGCCGACATCCGTTCGACCTTTACCGATTTTTTCGTGGCGCAGGGGCATACGCATGTTCCTTCCAGCCCGCTGGTGCCGCGCAACGACCCGACGTTGATGTTCACTAATTCGGGTATGGTTCAGTTCAAGAATGTTTTCTCCGGCGTCGAAAAACGCCCTTATACCCGCGCGACCTCGGCGCAGAAATCGGTGCGCGCGGGCGGCAAGCATAACGATCTGGAAAATGTGGGTTACACCGCGCGGCATCATACGTTCTTTGAAATGCTCGGCAATTTTTCCTTCGGCGATTATTTTAAGGCCGAGGCGATCGAATGGGCGTGGACTCTGGTCACGAAACATTACGGGTTGAACAAAGACCGCTTGCTGGTCACGGTCTATCACGAAGACGAGCAGGCGATCGCGTTGTGGAAGAAAATCGCGGGATTTTCCGACGACAAAATCATCCGCATCGCGACCGACGCGAATTTCTGGCGCATGGGCGATGTGGGGCCTTGCGGGCCTTGTTCGGAAATCTTTATCGATCAGGGCGACAAATTGCAGGGAGGGCCTCCCGGCAGCCCCGACGAAGACGGCGACCGGTTTCTTGAATTCTGGAATCTTGTTTTCACGCAGTTTGAAGAACTGCCCGGCGGCAAGCGCGTGAATTTGCCCAAACCCTCGATCGACACCGGCATGGGGCTGGAGCGCATCGCGGCGATTTTGCAAGGTGTCACGTCGAATTATGACATTGATTTGTTCCGCGCCATCATCGAGGCTTTGGCGGACATTGTTAAGGTCGATCCTCTTGGGGCGCAAAAGCCTTCTTTCCGCGTAATCGCCGATCATTTGCGCGCGACGACGTTTTTGATCGCCGACGGCGTGTTGCCGAGCAACGAAGGACGCGGTTACGTTTTGCGCCGCATCATGCGCCGCGCGATGCGCCACGCGCATATGCTGGGCGCGAAAGAGCCGATGATCTATCGTCTGGTGCCGGAGCTGGTCAAGCAGATGGGCGTGGCCTATCCCGAAATCGTGCAGGCGCAGGCGTTGGTTATGGAAACGCTGAAATTGGAGGAAACGCGATTCAAATCGATGCTGGATCGTGGCCTTAAACTGTTGGACGACGAAGCGCAAAAAATTAGCGGGAACAAGGCGTTGCCGGGCGAAGTCGCCTTTAAGCTTTATGATACGTTCGGCTTTCCTTTGGATCTGACGCAAGACGTTCTGCGCGGCAAGGGCAAGAAGGTCGATGTGGCCGGTTTCGACGCCGCTATGGCCAAGCAAAAGGCCGCAGCCCGCGCCGCGTGGGCGGGTTCCGGCGATACGGCGACGGTCAAAATCTGGTACGAATTGCAAGACGAATTGGGCAAGACCGAATTTCTGGGCTACAGCACGGAAAAAGCGGAAGGACAGATTACGGCTTTACTGCGGGGCGGCGCGCGCGTGGCCGATGCCAAGCAAGGCTCGGACGTGCAGGTCGTCGTCAACCAAACGCCGTTCTACGGCGAATCCGGCGGACAGAAAGGCGATATCGGCGTCATCACGACGACAAGCGGAGCCGTCATCAAAATCACCGACACGCAAAAAGAAGCCGACGGCGTCGTCGTGCATCACGGCCATGTCGAAACCGGAACGGTGAAAACGGGAGATGACGTGACGTTGGAGGTAGACGGCGAAAACCGCTCGGCTCTGCGCGCGCATCATTCGGCGGCGCATTTGCTGCAGGAAGCGCTGCGCCGGAAATTAGGCGAGCATGTGACGCAGAAAGGCTCGGGGGTTTCTCCCGATCGCCTGCGTTTCGACTTTGCGCATTCGATGCCGATAACGCCGGAAGATTTGGCCGACATCGAAGCCGAAGTGAACAAGCGCATCCGCATGAACGAAAAAATCGAAACGCGTCTGATGTCGCCGCAAGAGGCGATCGAGCAGGGTGCTATGGCCTTGTTCGGGGAAAAATACGGCGACGAAGTGCGCGTGATTTTTATGGGCGGGCGCGAAGAAAAGAACGCCAAAGGCAAGGAATATTTCTCGGTCGAACTGTGCGGAGGAACCCACGCGCACAGAACGGGCGATCTGGGCCTGTTCAAAATCGTTTCCCAAAGCGCAGTCGCGGCAGGCGTTCGCCGCCTTGAAGCCGTCGTGGGCGCGGCGGCTCTGGCGTGGTTGGACGCGCAAGGGAAACTGTTGCAAACGTCGGCTAATGCCGTGAATGCGTCGGCTGTCGAATTGCCCGGGCGTATCACGCAGTTGCTTGAAGATAGGAAAAAACTGGAACGCGAAGTGGCGGATTTGCGCAAGCAAGTCGCGCTCGGCGGCGGCGCCTCAAACGCAGCCGAAGCGCCGCGCGTGATCGGCGGCGTGAATTTCATCAGCCGCATCCTGACCGACATCCCCGCCAAAGACCTGAAGCCGATGGCTGACGCGCTTAAAGCTCAAATCAAATCGGGGGTCGTCGCGCTGGCCGCAAGCTTTGAAGGCAAAGTGTCTCTGGTCGTCGCTGTGACGGAAGACCTGACCGCCCGCCTCAGCGCCGTCGCCCTCGTCAAACGCGCCGCCGAGCAAGTGGGAGGCACCGGCGGCGGAGGCCGTCCGGATATGGCGCAAGCCGGAGGTTCCGACGCTGCCGCGATGCCCAAAGCCATCGCCGCGATTGAGCAGGCGTTGGAGAAGAGGGATGAGGCGGCATAGGAAAATGTGCTTGTATAACCGCTGCGGCTGACCAAGAGCGACAGGCCAGCCGCGTGTTTTTTTTGCTAAGCCCGTAGGCGCCGCCCCCCTCGCCACCCTATTGGTCGTTGCGGCAGCATCATTATCTACATTTGTACGTCCGACGGGAAACGGAAGTGCCTTGGAAAACCGCCATTCCCGCAGCAGCGGGAATGGCGGTGAAGGCTTATCTCGGTTCTCAGGGATGCAAATGCTCTTCTTCCGGCCATGAGTACAGCCACAGCCAGTTGCGCGCCGACACAGGCCGTAACAGTCCGACCCACGGAATAAGCTCCTGATGCGGTTCGCTCGGAACCCAGTGTTCGACCCACATCAGCATAGCGGCAGCCGCTTCGCGCAGAGTGGCCAACAGTTTGGATTGAGAAGCTTTGCGCCATAGGATCTTGGCCACAGCTTCCCCGGCTCCTGCGGCTTCTCCCGCAGACCCGCGCGTTTTCTGGACTGTAGAAACCGCCTCTCCGCACCACGACAGCAAAGCCTCCGCCGCCGCCCTCCAGCGAGATACGGGGTTATATAGAGAATTCGTGTCTTTTCTGATCATGACACAGCCCTCCACGTTTGATGTTTGCCAAACAGCAAAAGAGCCGGACAGGGGCGCGAGCGTACAGTCCTCTTAAAAAGAGAACCGACGAGAGCGAAGAAAGACTATATGCGCAGACGGAATGCTACGCACGTTCGTCAACGAAGACGTTGACGCCAGCCCTTATTCTCTTTGCCTCGCAACCAAGACCGAGATTGTCGAATCACCTGTTTTTTTCGGCCCTATTGCCGAAAGCGGATGATTCTAAAAAACTCCCTGCTGCATACCACATTCCCGTCTTCGCCTCGAAAGGCTACGCCGGGCGGCAAAGCGTCGTTACATAAACCAGTGGGGAAAACACAAAAGGTGGTATCCCTTTGCATCCTTGGGCCAGTGGTACGTGCGCTTCCGTAAAACCACGGTGTAGTCCTAATTTTGCAGGAATCAATAAAAATCTTCACCTGCAGGATTATTTTTTCCTCATCTTGTGGCGCGATTGCATCAGACAAGATTCCGGCAAGGGGCAAACCGCGCGGGCGCATTCTTTTCAGGGCTGATAGAAATCGATTCTCCGGTCGCGAAAGAAGCCCCATGCCGCGCGTTCGGCGCGGATTTTATCCAGATCAAATTCGTGAACAAGAACGCCTTCCGTCGTGCGGTCAAGCTGCGCCACGAGATTCCCTGTCTGATCGCAGATGAAGGACGAGCCGTAAAATGTCTGCCCGCCCTCGACGCCGATTCGGTTGGCCGCCGCCACGGGAACGACGTTGCAAACGGCGTGGCCGCGCTGCGCCAGTTGCCAACGGCTGGCGGTGTCCAGCGCGGCGTTATGCGGCTCGCTGCCGATCGCCGTCGGATACAAAAGGATTTCCGCGCCTTGCAGCATCATGCTGCGCGCGCATTCGGGGAACCATTGATCCCAGCAGATCCCGACGCCGATTTTGCCGTATTTCGTGTCCCACGCCTTGAACCCCGTATCGCCCGGACGAAAGTAGAATTTTTCCTGATAGCCCGGGCCGTCGGGAATATGCGACTTGCGATAGGTGCCGAGAATCGCGCCGCCTGCGTCGATGATCACGACGCTGTTGTAATAGCAGGAATGATCGCGCTCGAAAATCGACACAGGCAAAACGACATCCCATTCCTGCGCCAGTTTTTGCAGCGCGATCACGGCGGGGTGTTCGGCTGTGGGATAGGCGCGGGCGAAATGGGCTTCGTCTTGCGTGGCGCAGAAATAACGCCCCTGAATCAATTCGGGAGTCAGGACGATCCGCGCGCCTTTTTCCGCGGCTTTGCGGATCATGCCTTCAATCTTTTCTATATTGGCGGCGATATCGTCGCTCAAGGCGCACTGGACGACGCCGAGGGAAAGTTTTCTCGTCATGCGGCGGGCTCCTGCTGCGTGATGCAATGGAACGATCCTCCGCCCGTCAAAATGTGGCGGGCGGGTAGGGCGATCACTTTCCGGTCGGGGAAAAGCGGCGTCAGAATCCTAACCGCTTCCTTCGAATAAACATCTTCATAGGCCGGAACGACGACAACGGCGTTGCCGATGATAAAGTTCATATGGCTTGCCGCGACGGCATTTCCGTCCTCGTCGGTGATTAATCCGGGACTTGGAACCTGAATAACTTCCAAACCTGACCGGCGCAAATCGGAAGAGATTATGCCGTATGTGTCGGCGTTGGGATCGTCCTTGCCCGACGGCGACGGACAGACCACGCGGCCTTTCGCCACGAAACGGGCGATATTGTCAACATGCCCGTCTGTATGATCGCCCGCCAATCCCCGATCCAGCCAGACAATGTGCGTGACATCGAAGGCCTGACGCAAGAATTGTTCGATATCCTGTTGTGACAGCCCCTGATTGCGGTTGGCGTTCAACAGGCATTCTTTCGTCGTCAGAACGGAACCCGCGCCGTCGAAGTCGACCGATCCGCCTTCAAGGATGACATCGTGGCCAACAAGGTGCGCGTTCGCCGTCTTCGCAACAAAGGCCGCAACGGCATCGTCATGCGGCAAAACATATTTTCCGCCCCATCCGTTGAAACGGAAGGCAAGCGCGTTCAATCCCTCGGAACTATGGGTGAAGATCGGGGCCGTATCGCGCAGCCAGATATCGCCGAACAAAGCCGGAATGATTTCAATATTTTCGCCTGCCAATTCTGTCTGCGCCGAGGCCACAGCCTCGTCGCCCATAGCCAGCATTTTAACCGCCTCGCCCGCGGCCAAAGCCTTCGCCATAGCGGCGACTTCCCGCCGCGCCGGAACCAAGTCTTCCAGCCACAAATCAGGATGGGAAGGCCATGCCGTCCACACCGCCCGATGTCGCGCCCATTCCGCCGGAATACGCATTATTTCTTGTCGAACATCTTGGACCAGCGCCTCGGCTGGCGGTTTTTCCAATGGCCGCGGTGATAGGCGTCGGACGCCAGCAACGGCACGACGCTGCCCGCTTCGGCAAAGACCATTTGTTCATAAGTCAGATCGACCTTGCCCCACGAGCAGGCTTCCTTCAGCGTCGAACTGGAACAAGCGCCGTCGCGCACGTCCGCCACCGTTATCTGCACGGCGTATTTGTGCATCGGCACAGTGTGGCCAAGCATTTCGGCGCAGACGACGGTGTCCTGCATGAAATTCTTGGGAACGCCGCCGCCGATCATCAACAAGCCGGTCGTGCCGGCCTCGATTTTAATGTCGGTCAGTTCGCGGAAATCGCGAATGGAATCGAGGGTCAAATGCTTGTCGGGATTTTTGGCCTGATGCATCACAAGGCCGAAACCGGCGGACGAATCCGTGAAAGCCGGACAGAAAATCGGCACGTCGCAATCGAAAGCCGTTTCGATCAACGATCCTTTCTTCTTGGAATGCGTCTTCAGCCAGCGCCCCATTTCGCGAATAAATTCGCGGCTGGAATAAGGCTTGGCAGGCAGGGCGTCCGCTATGGCGCAAATCGCCGCGTCGCAATTCTGCAGTTCTTCCTCGTCGATATAGGTGTCATAGATGCGGTCGATATACATATCGCGCAGCACCTGATCGTTGACGCTCTGCGATCCCTGATAATGCTTGAACCCAAGCGCTTCAAAGAAATCCATATCGACGATGCTGGCGCCGGTCGAAACGATAGCGTCGACCATATTGTTTTTTACCAGCGCCGTATACAAATCCATGCACCCGCCAGCCGATGTCGAACCGGCCAAGGTGAGGACGACGGTGCAATCCTTGTCGGCGATCATCATGTTGAACAATTCCGTCGCCCGCGCCAGATCGCGCGAGGTAAACGACATTTTCCCCATCGCGTCGATGATAGGACGCGCATCGAACGTCGTGATGTCGATGTGTTCGACAGGCGTGGAAAGAAGTTCGGCTTTGCGGCTGGATTCTTGTTTTTGTTTGTGTTGGCTGGTCATGAGTTTCTTCCTAATCTATAGGCTGCATCTAACGGTTGGGAATGACGATGTAGTCAAGGCGGCGCGAGTTCATAAGTAAAGCAACATAGGTTGACATAGGCACAGGCGCAGTTCCCCTCCCCTTGAGGGAGGGGTTAGGGGTGGGGTATTTATAAAAGCCCTTTGGCAAAAGAGCTTTATACACCCCACCCCTAACCCCTCCCACCAAAAAGCCAAGGGGGGGGGGGGAGGGGAATCCCGCTGCTTTTGCGGCACCACTGTTTCTCACTCACAAATTATAGGCTCACTTATTCCCTCACGTCGACATACTATACTCCGGCAGGCCTTAATTTACACTTTCGTAGGAGCGGCTTCCAGCCGCGACTGTTGACGTCATAACAAAGGGTCGCGGCTGGAAGCCGCTCCTACGAGAAAGCGCAATTTGTTATATTACGCCCTCTTCCTCCGCCGTTCCCGCTCCTGCGCTTCATTGTTCGACGCGACAAGAACCGGCTTGCGTCCGCGGCGCGGGGCAGGGGCGTTTGCGGCTTGTTGATCGGAACACGCCGCCTTGCCGCGCGTTCCCGATTCAAGCGTCTTGAACGAGGTTTCCCTGTCCAGAAATTTATAGTCGAGGCTGATCGGCTCCATAACCTGAAAATGTTCCCAGACGGCATCCAGATCGATATCGCTGCAGGAATACAGATCGAATTGGACGCTGGCAGGAACATCCTCAGACCAAATATGAATGACGGAATGGGATGTCTCGATAACGACAGCCCCGCTTATTCCTTCGTTTCCCGGCGTATCGCAATAAGCGACGATCGGCCCCATAAGGATGTTCATTCCGACTTTCTCTATGAGTTGCCTGATCCATGTCTTGGCCGTTTCCACGTCTATGATAGGCTTGGCCACATAGGCATGAACCAACAAATGTTTATGTTTTAAATGTTCTTTCTTAACCGCAGGCGCGCCGATCCCCGTCGCCGACGTTTCGGACGTCGAGGCAGAGTCATTGGTTTCGGCCAAAGCCCCGGTTCGGGGAATAGTGTCTTTATAGGTCATGATCCAGCCCTTTCGGTTTGCTTTTATTGCCAACAGCAAAAAGACCGGACTTGGACGCGAAAGACAGCCCCCCTTATATTAAGGGGGTAACGTCAGCGAATAAGAACAGATGCGCGTGCGCCGCCGCCGCCGCACACACCACCAACGTCACGCGTTGGTGCCGACCCTTATTCTCTTTGCCTCGCAACCAAGACCGAAATTCCGGAGTCCTCGCTTCCCGGCACCGTGCCGCGAATCAATCGCTCAAAAAGCCTCTTTGCTGCATACCACGTTCCCGGCTTCGTCCCGAAAGACTCCCCCGAGGGCAAAGCGTCGTTACATAAACCAGTGGGGAACGAAAAAGGTGGTATGCCTATCCGTCCTTGGGCCAGTGGTACGTGCGCTTCCGTAAAGCCACTGTGTAGTCCGAATCTTTTAACATTCAATAAATATTTTTGGCTGCGCGTTTATTTTTTTTCCTGTGGCGCGTTTGCATCGTTTTGCGCCTCGGCAGGACGCACGCGATAGAGGACAAAGTTTTTGACCACGGCGGAGGGAAAGCGCTCCAACCCCTTTGGCGCGGACTCTCCGAACAGGGCTTCGATAAAGGTCGGCGCGCCGCCTTTTTGCGGCAGATAAAATCCCGCCACGGCGCGGCACGCGACCACCAGATCGACGCGGCGACGTCGCGCGATCTTCATGGCCTCTGTCGGATCGGTCGTCGTCAAAAAATGCGCCGCGTCCACATTGCCCTCGACATTCATGTGATAGGGCGCGGCCAGAACGCTATGATCAGTGCGGAATAAAAGCTCCGGCCCCAGTTCCATCTGGCTGAGAATCACATACGGCTTGTCGCCCAGCTCGTAAGGATTGCGCAGGATTTTTTCCAGCCGCGCCATGTCGCAGCGCGTGGCGCCGGGCTCGACCGGAAACAGCAAAACGCCCGTATTGAAGCTGCGGCTGTCGTATAAAGCGGGGATCAAAACGGCGGGCAGGGGGCCGATCGCCAGCAACAAACCTATTTCCGCGAAAGCCTTTTTCCTGTCCCGCAGATTGTTCCCGATCCAGCCCCAGCCGCGCTGCAGCAAAGCCGTCAAAGGAATAACGGCCAGCGCCGATTCCATACCCAGAAAGCGATACTGGTAAAAAATCGTCAGCCCGATAGAGGAGGCCAGCAGCAAAACAATCACTCCCCATTTTTCCCTATCGGTGTCTTTCGCGCGCCAGAAAAAGGCCAAAGCGGCACACAGCGCGAGAGCGCCCATGCTCATCAAATTATAAAAATGCGCCCAGCCGTTTTCGGTTTTCAAAATCGGCTTCGCGTTCTCCGCTGTATCAAGCAAAATCGGCACCAACCGAGGATCAATCGCGCCATAGGGGCCAAAGGCCAGTTGCGGAAAAAGATGCAGAAAAAAGGCGGCGCTGAGAGCAGCGAGGGAAAGTCCGGTGAGCCACCTAATCCATTTTTCTTTCGTCATCCCCGCGAAAGCGGGGATCCATCTTCTTGGCCGCGATCCCGTGGAAGCAAAGATGGATCCCCGCATTCGCGGGGAGGACGGCTTTGTTGGAACAAGCGCAACCCCCACAAACGGCATCGTTATCGCAGCCGCCAGAACGACATAAACAATCGAATAAGTCAGAATATCGGCGTCAAAAACAGTCGCCAAAGGCCGCGTCAGAAAAAGACAGACGACATTTCCGACCAGAAACGCCAGCGCGAACGCCGCGCCGCTGCGCGCAGCATCCCCTCCGCGCTTCAAACTCCAAACCCCCAAATATGCCGCCAGCAGCAACGCCCACGGCAAAGATTCCAGCGCGATCATCAGCGTAAAGGCGAGGATGAATCCGATCACCGCGCCAAGCCAGATATTCTCCGGCTCCTCAAACAGCCGCAAAACCAAACCGAGACAAAGTATGACAAGAATAATAACCGGCTCGTGATGCCCCACCTGTCCCGGCATAAATTCATACATAAGAGTCAGCGAAAACAGCGCGACATAGGCCGAAGCGCCCGCCCAGCGTTTCGGCACGACGCGCGCCGCCGTTCGGCGCAACACGCCAAGGCAAACGCCAAGCAAAATTAAAGGCTCGATCAAGGCCGTCAGCATCGCCGCCCCGCGCGCGGGCAAGCCCAGTTCTTCAAAAAACAGAATCCCCGCCGCCAACGGAATCTGCGTGAAGCGCGAGAAATGGATCACGACGCCCTGCGGCGGATTCATCCGATGCTGAACATGATCATACCAGCCTTGCCCTTTCAGCCAATCCAGCGTCTGGGTCAGATACATATAATTGTCGGGATCGGGCAAATTGCCGCGCAGGACATCGTTATGCGGATAAACCAGATGCGCCCAAGCAAAATACAAAACGACGACCAGCCCCAAACCGTTAAACGGCGGTTTGAATAGCGCGGTGAGGGAACGGAAGAAACGGGACATAGGTGCGACTATAAATCGGATTCGGCAAAATTGCATTTGCGTAAACAGGCGGCCCAATACTATCTTACCAAAGCCGCCGTGAGGGAATAAATGATAAGGATAACAGCGAAGCAGAAACGGAGGAATTCCCTCCTTTCGAATGGAGGGGGCGCCGCTGTTGTCGCGCGGCTGTTCGTAATTTAGAAAAAACAGGCACACTTTTTCTCCAACGCATCCAAGCCCAACATGTTCTCCTCCGAAATCTCCTCCCGCGCCTCCAAAGTCGTCTCTGTCTATAGGGCGGAAAATCGCAAACTCGTAACGGCGGAATCCTGCACCGGAGGCCTGATCGCGGCAGCGCTTACGGATATTCCCGGCTCTTCTGCGGTTCTCGAACGCGGCTTTGTCACCTACAGCCTCGATGCCAAAGTCGAAGTCCTCGGCGTGATGCCGGACGTGCTTGCGGAATACGGCGCTGTCAGCGCGCGCGTTGCGGAAGACATGGCGCAAGGAGCTTTGGAATTTTCGCGCGCCGATGTCGCAATTTCGGCGACGGGCATCGCTGGTCCGGAAGGCGGAAGCGCGGAAAACCCCACAGGCACGGTCTATTTTGGCTTGGCGACGCGAGATAATTTTCTCATCCACTACAAATGCGTTTTCCCGGGCGACCGCGAAGCTGTGCGCATGCATGCGGTGGGAGAGGCATTGAAGCTATTGTTGTCGATTACAAAACACGGGTAGATAATTGAGTCGTTTTTCTGCTGAAAGCATGATTGTTTTGACTGGGCGAACGCCATAAAAGCGAAACCGTAAATTTTGCAAGGAGCCCCCCTCTAAAACATCTTATCAATATCCGCCTGAGTCGATGCGCTGCCGCCGTGGACAATGGCGTTGCCCTCTTCCATCATGCCGCGGAACAAGGATGCCACCATTTGCGCGACATGGGAAAATGTCTGGGTTTCTCCCGCATCGTACAGACGGCGCAGCATATGCGCGGCCTCTTCAAGAAAAACCCGCATCCCATTGATTTTACGCTCGAAAGCCTCGCGCAACTCCGGTGGAGAATGCGCATAGGCTTCGATCGCAATGTCGGCGAAATCAAGGCCGCTGGACTTAAAATGCTCGACATAGTCGTTAAACCGCCATTGCTCGACTTCTTCCAGCATATCCGGCGCATCCGGCAGCATTTCCATGACCATAACCACGGAATTAAAGGTATTGAAATAGTCGGTCGACAGCAGCGACCGCTGGTCGATGTTCAATCCCGCGACTTTCTGGCGATATTCTTCGAGTTCAGACATCATGGGAAGGAAAGACAGAGTTACACATTGCAGCTATCACAGAATCGCCAAGTCGGCTAACCTAACTTTTGCCCCCTTGGCATCCGGAATCTGTTTTTTGAACTCTGACCCCTACCTCCTAAAAAATGGTTACCAATCGCATTCTTCTTTTCGGCGCAAACGGGCAGGTCGGGCGGGCGTTGCAAGCCCTGCCGCTGCCTGAGGATTGGGATTTGAGGCGTTTAACCCCCGCCGAATGCGATTTCACGAGTCCCAGCGACATCGGCAAAGCCTTTCACGATTTTCCCCCCGATCTCGCCATCAACGCCGCCGAGATGAACGATCTCGATGCCTGCGAAATCAATCCCGATTTGGCCAGAGAAGTCAATTTCCACGCCGTCGCCCACATCGCGGGGCAATGCGACACGGCGGGCGCCCCTTTGATCCAGCTTTCGACCGCCCATGTTTTCGACGGCACGGAAAGCACCGTGCCCTATCTGCCCGATGACGCGATGAATCCCATCAATGTCTATGGGCAAACCAAAATGATGGGCGAGGAGGCCGCGCGCCACGGGCTTTACTGGCATGTCATTTTGCGCGCGTCTTTGGTTTTCAGCGCCCACGGCGATAATATCCTGACCCGAACCCTGCGCCAGATCGACACGCAAGACGACATTCAAGCCGCGCAAGACGAGATCGTCAGCCCCACCAGCGCCAAAGCCGTCGCCGAAGCTTTGCTGGGGATCGCCAAAGCCATTCTGAACGGCAAAGGCGACGGATTCGGGACTTTTCATATATGCAGCGAACCGGAAGCGTCGCGCTTTGATTTCCTGCAAGCGGTCATGCAAGCCTACGCGCCCTTCACCGACCGCCGCCCGAAACTGACGCCCGTCCCCGCCTCCGCCATCCCCCAACACGTCCTGCGCCCGCTCTACTCCGCTTTAAATGGGGACAAAATCCGCGAGGTTTATGGAATAGATTCACGCTTGTGGCACGAGGATTTGTCATTGGCGGTTAAGGAATATATTGAAACCCCATCTAAGTATGGGCAGAGTAATAAAGTGAGACCGGTATGTTTTTGCCCGCTTGAAAAGCCGTAAGGACTGGAGAAACATATGATCATAAACAGACGGAAACTGAACGAAGAGTTTCAGGCGGCGATAATCGAGACTGGAAACAGATTAAACAGATCAGCGATTGCGATAAAGGCAGGATTTATTGCTGCTGCTCATGAAGCAAAAATATTCTTGCGCCCTGTCGCCGCTGTCGGATTGGTATACGCGGCACTTGCAACAGTATCTTCCTTTGATCCGGCTGTACGTCATAACGTTATTGAAATAGGCAAAATACTTGGTGCGATTACCCTGCTTTTTGTTGGTGCCCATCTCTTCCTGACTGGCGTGGCCGCCGCTTCGGATACGGCAGAAGCCATTCGTCCTATCCCCGCAGATAGAAAGGATTTGCGATATACCCGAAACTGGGGCGCACGATGAGGGATTGGGTTAGCGTCGAGATCGCCTTTTCCTTCATACTTGTCGGCTTCTTTTTTACGCTGGCATTGACCGGATGGGTCAAAAACATTCTACAGAACCGCGCGCTGTTGGACATTCCCAACTCCCGCAGTTCGCACAAAACCCCCGTGCCGCGGGGGGGAGGATGGGCGCTGGTGATTGTTTTGCTGCCTGCATTGATAGGCGCGGCGGTTTGGTTCGATTCCGACGCGCGGCATGCGGGATTGATCGGTGCCGTGGCGTTACTCGCCGCGATCTCGTGGCTCGATGACCGCGGGCATGTCAGCGCGCGGGTGCGGCTTAGCATGCATATTCTCGCCGCCTGCCTTGGCAGTTATTCTTTTGCGCCGCATGAACTTTTGCTGCACGGACTCGCGCCTTTCTGGCTCGACCGCGCGCTGATGATTTTGGGCTGGGCGTGGTTCATCAATCTGTACAATTTTATGGACGGCATCGACGGCATCACGGGTAGCGAAACGATTTCAATCGCCGTCGGAGCGTGTCTTGTCATGACGGCGGCAGGCATTAACGATCCTTTTGCCGGTTTTCTGATATTGATTCTGATTGGCGCATGCTTGGGATTTCTCGCCCACAACTGGCATCCGGCGAAAATATTTCTGGGCGATGTCGGCAGCGTGCCTTTGGGCTATCTGACCGGATTCTGCCTTTTGTCCGTCGCCGTCAAAGGGCATTTTGCCGCGGCGCTGATTTTGCCGCTTTATTATCTGGCCGACAGCGGCATCACGCTTGTCCGACGCGCCCTGCGCGGAGAGAAAATCTGGCAAGCGCACCGCGAACATTTCTACCAAAAAGCCGCTCTGGCCGCGGGCAGGCACGACAGAATTGTTTGGGAAATCGTCGTTGCCGATATGGGGTTGATCGGCGCCGCGGTTTTGTCCGTATCGCATCCTTGGGCTGGCCTAGGCGCGGGTATCGTGATCGTTGCGGTTTTGCTGGGAAAGTTGCATAAAACAGCGGCGCGGTAAGAGCGGTAGTCTCCTCCCCCTCTATGGGGGAGGGTTAGGGTGGGGGTGATGGTTCCGCATAAGTTGCCTTTGTAAAATTATGACAGGTTTTGCGGTGCGATCACCCCCACCCCAACCCTCCCCCATAAAGGGGGAGGGAATCCCGCTGTTATTGCTTCACCGTTTTTCTTAACCGTTAAATAGATTCACTATAATTTTCTCCCTCAGCCGAAGAAACTAAAGCACCCCCATGCCCTTCATCTACGCCAACCGCCGCCTCCTTGCTTTCCTTCATGATGTCGCCGTAGCGGCGATTTCGTTTTGGCTGGCGCTTTATCTGCGCGTTAGCGGGGATTTCGGCGTTTTGCCTGCCGATGCCGCTGTTTGGGCGACGCTGCTTTTCACCGCGACCTGCGCCGCCGTTTTCTGGGCGCAGGGACTTTACCGCAGCATCTGGGCTTTCGCCTCGCTGCGCGACCTGATTGAAATTCTGCGTTCCGCGACGCTGGCTGTCGCGCTATTCCTCGTGCTGGCCTTTATCACGATCCGTCTGGAAGGCGTCCCGCGCACGGTGCCGTTTATGGCGTGGTTTATCATGCTGGCGGGTTTGGGTGGATCGCGCATGCTGTTCCGCTTGCTGCGCGAGCGGCGGCTTTCCGCGTTATGGGAACGTTCGGGCGCAGGCCGCGTCAACGTGCTTCTTATCGGCGCAGGCGACGAGGCCGATATTTTCCTTCGCGCCATAGGCGCCAACCCCCACGCCGCCTATCACGTCGTCGGCATCCTTGGCGAGAACGACAAGCGCGTCGGGCGCACCATCCACGGAGTCTCGGTCGTCGGCACCGTCGATCAACTGCCCGCGATCATCGCTAAATTGCGCGACGAGATGAAAGCGCCTTCGCGCTTGATTTTGACCCGCGCGGTGTCGCGCTTCAATAGTTCTCTCGTGACGCAGCTTTTGGAGCAATCTGCAGCGCTCGGCCTTAGCCTGTCGCGCCTGCCTGCGCTCACGGATCTGCGCGACGACGTGGCCACGGCGCTGACGGTGCGCGACCAGCCTTTGGCTTTAGAGGATTTGCTCGGCAGGCCGGAAACGAAATTGAATCGCAGCGACATTCGCGCGTTGATCAAAGGCCGCCGCGTGTTGGTGACGGGCGCGGGCGGTACGATCGGCTCGGAACTGGTGCGGCAGATCGCGGCTTTGGAGCCTTCGCATCTGACTCTGGTCGAATTCAGCGAATTTAATTTGTACCGCATCGATATGGAGGTCAAGGAAACCTTCCCCTATCAAACTTTGCATTCCCTCATCGGCGACGTGCGCGACGCCGCGCGCATGGGACAGATTTTCGCGGAATGTAAACCCGATCTGGTTTTCCACGCCGCCGCGATCAAGCATGTGCCGATCGCCGAGGAAAATATCCGCGAGGCGATCCTGACCAATGTCGTCGGCACGCGCATCGTGGCCGATTGCTGTTTGAAATCAGGGCTTGCGGCGATGGTGTTGATTTCAACCGACAAGGCCGTGCATCCCTCCAGCGTCATGGGCGCGACCAAGCGGCTGGCCGAGATGTATTGCCAAGCGCTCGATCTGTCCTCGAACGCGACGCGTTTTATCACCGTGCGTTTCGGCAATGTGCTGGGCTCGACGGGATCGGTCGTGCCGCGCTTTCAGGAACAACTGGCCAAAGGGGGGCCGTTGACCGTCACGCATCCCGACATCACGCGCTATTTCATGACGGTGCGCGAGGCGGTTGAATTGGTGCTGCAAGCATCGGCCTTGGGCGCGCATCCGGGCGATCAACGCGGCAAAGTTTTGGTTCTGGATATGGGCGAGCCGGTCAAGATCGCCGACCTCGCCCGCCAGATGATCCGCCTTGCCGGACTGCGCCCCGACGAGGACATCAAAATCACCTATACGGGACTACGCCCGGGCGAGAAACTGCATGAAGAGCTTTTCGCCGACGCCGAAGAGTTGATTCCCTCGGCGGCCGACGGCGTCAAACTGGGGAAGGCCACCACGGTTGAACTGCCGTTTTTGCAGGAAGAACTGAACGGTTATGATACGCGGTTGCGCCAAGGTCTGGACGAAGATCAATCCGTCGCAAAATTATCCGCGCTTGTGCCTGAATTCAAAAGACCGCAGGAGGCGTTGCAGAAGGTTGGGTAGCAAGGTGTCGTGTTGTACTGTTATATTAGTTCGCGTCAGGAAAAAGCGACTCTATTTGAGGGCTAAAAATAACAGTCAAACAGAAGATGCGGGATTCCCTCCCCCATAGAGGGGGAGGGAATCCCATTGCTTTTGCTCCACCGGTTGTTTCACTTTTTTCCTCATGCTGACTTAGCCTGAGAGCGGCCAAGCAGAACCTGCAGGACTTCCGTGAAATCAAGCTCGGAGGCTTCCAGAAGGACAAGCAAATGATACAATAAATCCGCCGCTTCCGAGGCCAGATCGGGGCTTTTTGTAGCGGCGGCCAACGCCGTTTCGACGCCTTCTTCGCCGACTTTTTGCGCGATGCGCGTGAGGCCTCCGGCAATAAGTTGAGCCGTGTAGCTGTCGGGTTTTGGCATCAGGCGGCGCTGATGAATTGTCGCGGCCAGATCAGCCAACACGGAAAGATCAGCGTTTTTGTCATCGCCAAAACAACTCTCGGTTCCAAGATGGCAAGTTGGGCCTTGCGGCTCGGCCAATATCAGAAGCGTGTCCTTATCGCAATCCAGCTTGATGTCGCACAGGCGCAAGACGTTGCCCGACGTTTCGCCCTTCTGCCACAAACGCTGTTTGCTGCGGCTAAAGAAGGTGACAAGGCCGGTGGAAAGCGTTTGTTGCAAGGACTCTTGATTGGCATAGCCAAGCATCAAGACGCGCAGGGAACGCGCGTCTTGAACGATAGCGGGAACGAGGCCGTTGTTTTTGTTCCAGTCGATAGAATCGGAATCAAACCTGTTCGTCATATTCTCACCGTTATGGCTTGTTGTTGTAAAAACCGCTTCAACTCGCCGATCGTCACAACTTGTTTATGAAAAACGCTGGCGGCCAATGCGCCGTCGACGTGGGCTTGCCGGAATACGGCGGCGAAATGTTCAACGGCTCCCGCTCCGCCCGATGCGATCAAGGGAACGGCGACGCGCGAACGCACGGCGCTGAGTTGTTCGATGTCATAGCCTTCGCGCATGCCGTCCTTGTTCATGCAATTCAAAACGATTTCCCCCGCGCCACGCTGCGCGACTTCGATCGCCCAATCGAGAGTCCGCCGCCGCGCCGCTTGCGTTTTGGCGGCATCGCCTGTGTATTGATAAACGCAAAAATCGCCGTCTTCCCGCTTGCTGTCGATGCCGATAACGACGCACTGATTGCCGAATTCCCGCGCCATTTCGTCTATCAGATCGGGGTTTTCCAGCGCCGGGGAATTGATGGAAATTTTATCGGCTCCGTTCGCCAGAATCGCGCGCGCATCGTCCACTGTGCGAATGCCGCCTGCCACGCAAAAGGGTATGTCGAGCGCATCCGCGACGCGCGCGATCCATTTCCGGTCGACCGTGCGCCCGTCGCTGCTGGCGGTTATATCATAGAAAACCAGTTCATCCGCGCCTTCCGCGCCATAACGCGCGGCAAGGTCAATAATGTCGCCGACGATTTCATGATCGCGGAACTGTACGCCCTTGACCACTTGCCCGTCTTTGACATCGAGGCACGGAATGATGCGTTTAGCCAGCATGTTTCACCTTTTGTATCGCATCAGCCAAATCAACGCGCCCTTCGTATAGCGCTTTACCGACAATGACCCCCGCCGCGCCGATTTTGGCGAGGCCGAGCAGGTCGTCAATGTTGCTGACGCCGCCGGAAGCTAGAACGCCAAGCTTCGGCGCATGTTCCTGAATGCTGAGATAAAGCTCGTTATTCACGCCCGCCAGCATCCCGTCGCGGCTGACATCTGTACACAGAATATTTCTCAAACCGCTGCCTTCATAAGCGTCCAGAATATCCCACAGCAATTGCTGGCTCCCACTCTGCCAGCCGTGGGTCAGGATTTCCGGCTGATCGTCGACATACTTGATATCAAAAGCGAGCGTCACATGCTCCGCTCCGAATTGCCGCAGCCATGTTTGCACCAGTTGCCGATCTTTCACCGCAAGGCTTCCGACAACAACGCGCTGAACGCCGGATTCCAACAATTTTTCTATCGTCTCGGCATCGCGAATGCCGCCGCCGACCTGAATTTTCAGCGGGGTTTGTTTAGCCAGATTGGCGATAAGATCGAATTGCCGCATTTGCCCAAGGCGCGCGCCGTCAAGATCGACCATATGCAGCCACGTCGCCCCAGCCTCGGCGAATTTACGCGCCTGAAGCAACGGATCGGATTCGTAAATTTTGGCCGTGTTAAAATCGCCTTGTGTCAGGCGTACGCATTGGCCGTTTTTAAGATCGATCGCGGGGAAAATTTCCATTTCACATGTCCAAAAAGTTTTTCAAAATTTGGCTGCCGACAGAACCAGACCGTTCAGGATGAAATTGGCAACCAAAGAAGTTTTTGCATCCCGCCACTGCCGTAAACGTCTCGCTGTAATCGCAAGAAGCCAGCGTGTAACCGCCAACGGGCGCGGCAAAGCTATGCACGAAATAGACGAAACTGTCGTCTTTGACGCCGCGCAGCAAAGGATGATCGGGAACACACGCTTTGATTTGATTCCAGCCCATATGCGGAATGGGCATATCCTGTTTTGCCGCAAGCCGGTTCACCTCGCCTTGAATAACGCCAAGACATGCGCATCCCCGTCCTTCCTCCGAATGCGAAAAAAGCAATTGCATCCCAAGGCAAATCCCCAAAACCGGTTGCGTCAAACCACGAATAACATCACTCAACCCCTTCGCCTCCAACTGCGCCATAGCCGCCTCTGCCGCCCCGACGCCCGGCAAAATAACATGCGACGCCGCACGGATTTTCCCTGCATCGCTGCTGATTTCCGCTGCGACATTCAAACGCTTCACCGCCGCTATAACCGAGGCCAGATTGGCGACGCCGCTATCAACAATGACAAGACTCATAACATGCCTTTCGTCGAAGAAATCTCATCCCCCTCGCGCCGGAAAGCCTGACGCAAGGCACGGCCTGTCGCTTTAAAAATAGACTCGACAATATGATGCGTGTTTTTGCCTTGCGCCGTGATGTGAAGGGATGCCGCCAAGGCCATCGCCAAAGAATGAAAGAAATGCGGCACCATCTCGCTGCTCATCTCGCCAATCGTTGGCGCGGGCAAAGACGCATTGAACACGCAATAAGGCCGTCCCGAAAGATCAACAGTGACGCTAGCCAAAGCTTCATCCAAAGGCGAGGTAAAACCAAACCGCGCAATGCCGCGTTTATCGCCCAGCGCCGCCTTCAACGCTTCGCCAAGCGCCAAAGCGCAATCCTCTATCGAATGATGTTGATCGACTTCCAAATCTCCCTTGCAATGCAATTCCAATCCGAAACCGCCATGCGTGGCGATTTGCGCCAGCAT
This sequence comes from Alphaproteobacteria bacterium, assembly GCA_031291395.1. Taxonomy (GTDB): domain Bacteria; phylum Pseudomonadota; class Alphaproteobacteria; order UBA9219; family UBA9219; genus CAIXLI01. The sequence goes on from JARLJD010000080.1 coordinate 21,499, forward strand.
GTGGTCGAAGAAACCCATGCCCGTATCGACTTTCAAAAAATTCGGCGCATCGAGATTGACCGTGACATCGATCATCGTTTCTTTCGTGCCGCGATGCGCGCTGAACAAACGCGGCATTCGCCCCTTGTTCGCCAAAGGAACCTCAATCCCCAGAACCTTAAGCACAACATCATTGTCTTCAGGCTTGCTGACGGTCAAACGCACCGTGTTCGGAATCAAGCCGCTGCGGCTGCGCGCGAGAATGCCGTATTTCATCAACAGCTTCATCGTCGCGTCGGAGTCTTTGACCTCGACCAGAAGGAAATTTGTCACGCTGGGATAAACTTTAACGACAAAAGGCGATTGTGGCAGCAATTCCGCCATACGTTTCCTTTCCGCGACCAGAATGCGGCGATATTCGGCACTTTGGATCATGCCGTTCGGACTTAGGGCGTCCATGCCACAGCGCACTGCGCTTTGCGGCAGCGGATACGGAGCCAGAATTTTGCGCAATCTGTCTACCAGTTCAGGCCGTCCGATGACGCCCCCTATGCGTTCCCCCGCCAGCGAATGCGTTTTCGAAAGCGTGCGTAGAATGACCAGATTAGACGCATCCTTTTGGAACGGAATCATTCCCGCCGCGTCAGACGTGAATCCGATATAGGCCTCGTCCACGACGATCAAAGTTTGTTCGCGACGCGCCTGACAAAGCGCCAGAATATCCTCGCGCGTCATCATATGCCCCATCGGCGCGTGCGGCGAGGGAATGTAAATCAATTTGGTCTTTGGCGTGCAAGCGGCGAGAATCGCCGGAACATCCAGTTGCCCTTCGGCATTCAGCGGCACCTTCAAAACCTCTGCGCCCTGCAACCGCGCGGAAAATTCGTACATAGCGAAAGTGGGTGGGCAAATCAGAATCTGATCCTGCCCCGCCGCGCAAAACAGGCGCGTCAACATGTCGACGCCTTCGTCGCTGCCGCGCCCGATCATAAGCCAATCGGGAGAGACTCCCCACGCCGCGCCAAGCCGTTCAAGCAACGCAGGCGGTTGTTGGCTGTCTATGTAACGGTTCGGATTACAAAGGCCGGAAATCGGACCATAAGGCGGCCAAGGATTTTCGTTCGCATCGATTTCGATAGAGGGAACGAATCCCGCCGCTTCGTGGCTGGCAGAACTATAAGTCGCAAGCGCGCGCAAATCCGAACGCATGAGGGAGTCCAGCCATTGCATGTTCAATCTCCTTGAAGAGTAGTAAGAACGGCTGAAACGAGAGAGGGATCGCGGCTGGCAACAAGGCCGTAATGCGCCGCAGCGGCCTCGCCAACGTCAAACGCGATGTTTCGGTAATCCGCGCCGGAGAGATTCCGGCACGTCGCGCCCGCAGCCCACAGCACAGGCAACAACGCGGCAATGTCGTAGAGCGTTAGGCGGTTTTCCGCCACGACATCCACACACCCGTCGGCTGCGTAAGCGAATCCCAAACAATTCAGCCGTTCCCTTCGTCCGGCACAACGGCGAAACAGCGCTTGCGCTCCGGCTGCATAGGGCGCGTCGCGAAACATATTTTCCGGCGCGGTCGTGGCAACTATGGCCTGTTCGATCGTGGACTTGACGTTTGCGACGGGGAATTTTGTATCCTGATCCCATATCTTTATTGTCTGCGGATCAATGATGCTGCCCAGAACGGGTTTTCCCTTTTGCAGCAAACCGATCAAAATTCCCCAACCGTCGACCTTGGCCAAAAATTCTTTCGTGCCGTCCAGCGGATCAAGCACCCAAATAAATTCGGCATCCGCGTTTTCCACGCCATATTCCTCGCCCGCGATGCCGTGATCGGGATAGGCCTCGGCGATCATCTCGCGCAAAAGCCTTTCCGTGTCCCTATCCGCGCGGCTGGCGGGCGTGCCGTCTTCCTTTAACGCAGCCCCCAAATCGTCGCCTTGGCAATAGGCGTTATAAGCCCGCATCAAACACGCGCGCGCAGCGGGCACGAGGCGGGAACGTGCGAAGGCTGCAAGTTCATCCAAAATTTTGTTCATTTCATTCTCACATTCACCGCATTGGCATGCGCATAAAGTCCCTCCGCCTCTGCCATTGTCACAATCGCTGGCCCAAGTTCCCGCAACCCTTCGCGGGTCAAGCTTTGCGCCGTCATACTTTTCATAAAGCTGGAAAGCGTAATGCCGCTATAGGCTCGCGCATAGCCGTGAGTCGGCAAGACGTGGTTCGTCCCGCTGGCGTAATCGCCTGCGGATTCCGGAGTCAGCTCGCCGAGGAAAACGGAACCGGCCGTCATAATAGAAGGCAGATATTTCGCTGCGTCCTTGTTATGGATAATCAAATGTTCCGGCGCATAAAGATTGGCGACGTCAATCGCGGTCTTCATATTGGCAACGACGATCATGCGGCTTTCCGCGATGCTTTTCTCGGCTATCGCGCGGCGCGGCAGAACGGCGATTTGCCGCGCAATTTCGGCTTCGACTTTTTTGGCGAAGGCAGCGCTGGTCGTGACCAGAACGGTTTGCGCCATCGCGTCATGCTCTGCCTGCGCCAATAAATCCGCCGCGACCCAATCGGGACGCGCCGCGCTTTCGGCGATGACCATAGCCTCGGACGGCCCCGCAGGCATATCGATCGCCGCGCCTTCGGGGTCTTGCGCTACCAACTGCTTCGCCATTGTCACATAGGCATTGCCCGGCCCCATAATCTTATCGACTTTTGGAATCGTGCGCGTGCCGTAAGCCATAGCGGCGACGGCCTGCGCGCCGCCGACGGCGAACACGTCGCAGACGCCGCACAACTGCGCGGCGGCAAGAATGGCGGGATGAATTTTCCCGTCGCGCTGCGGCGGCGAACACAAAATAACATTTTTGCATCCCGCCAGACGCGCCGGTATCGCCAGCATCATCAAAGTTGAAAACAACGGCGCGGTTCCCGCCGGAATATAAAGCCCGATTTTTCCAAGCGCGCGCCAATGCAAGGCGCACTTGACGCCCGGCATCGTTTCGACTTGCATACTTTGGGGAAATTCGGCTTTGTGGAATTTCTCGATATTGGCCTTGGCGCGTTTCATCGCAGCGCGAAGGCTTGGAGCGATAGAAAACGCCGCCGCCTCGATTTCCTTTGGCGAAACACGAAACCTTTTGCGCGAAACTCCGTCGAATTTCAGGCTGAATGCGCGCAACGCGTCATCCCCGCGCGATTTGACCTCGCCCAGAATCAAGGCGACAGACTTGGCCAGTTCGGCGTTTTCTCCTTGCCGTGGCCGCGCCAAGGCCTGCGCTTTTTGCCGTTTAGAAGCCTTTTCCCATATAATGGTTTTCATAAAATCCCCCTTTTCCTACGCTGTCATCTTCTCAATCGGCATGACCAGAATGGCGCTGGCTCCTGCGCTTTGAAGTTTTTCCATGGTTTCCCAGAACACGGCTTCTTTGCACACGGCGTGGATCGCCACCATATCCTCTTTGTTCAAATCCATAATCGTGGGGGAATCGCATCCGGGCAGCAAGCGTGTTATTTCATTCACAGCGCTCCGCGGCGCGTTCAGCATGATATATTTGCTGTCCTCGGCCATAAGCGCGCCGCGCATGCGCGACAAAAGGCGGCGAACAATTTCTTCCTTTTCACCGGAGAATTGCTGCGCCGGGCGGATCAAAAGCGCTTCGCTGCGCAACACGACCGCCAATTCGCGCAAATTATTGGCGGCCAGCGTCGCGCCCGAGGCAACGATGTCACAAATCGCGTCGGCAATTTTCAAGCGCGGCGCGACTTCGACCGATCCCGTCATAACCAGCGTTTTGGCTTCGATGTTTTGCGCTTTCAGAAAATCACGCAACAAGTTCGGATAAGATGTCGCAATCGTGGCGTTCGCCAAATCGGAAACGGTGTTAATGTTCCCGTTTTCCGGAACGGCAAGAGCCAAACGGCACAGGGAAAAGCCAAGCCTTTCTAAAACGGTCGCGGCGAATTCTCTGTCTCCCGACGCTTTGGCTTCGGCAAACACATTCTCGCCGACGATGCCAAGATCGCAAATGCCGTTGCAGATAAAGCCCGGAATATCGTCGTCGCGGATCAACAGCAAGTCGATCGGCAGCTCTTTAATGCGGCAAAACAGCTGATCTCGGCTTCGGTCGATATGCAAGCCACAGTTTTTCAAAAGGCCGAGGCTGTCCTCGGCCAAACGTCCGGTTTTCTGCAAAGCGATGCGAACGCGTTCTGTCGACATGTAAACCTCGGCTGTTAATATCAATGTAATAACTCATTATTACGGCAAAACATCAAAGCTTTCAAGCATTGTTTTTTATTATCCTGAACGATAAGCCTTTTGCTCATGCCGGTTTCCGATCAAAATGGGTTGATTGCCAAAGAAACCAAATGGGATCCGGCCTTCGCGGGCATGACGGTGGTGAAAGGCGCCCAAACATCCACCATCACCCCCGCGAAGGCGGGCATCCCCTTTGGTTCCGGTTCAGTTTGATCGGCGCTTGGTATGAGACCAACGGCTCTAACGAATGACTCATAGAGCGGACAAGAGAAAGCCCTCCCCCTCTATGGGGGAGGGTTGGGTGGGGGTGAGGCTCGAGTGTAAGAAACCCGCTTGCCAAAGGCGCTTCTTGCCGAGCCGACATCCCCATCCCAGCCTTCCCCCACAGAGACCATATGTTCGCGATCATCCCCTCTGCAGGGGAAGGGGCTGATAGAAGAAGGAAGCCTCATCCAAGCAGGAAGGGGGACCCTCTTTATCAGGAGAAGATCATGAGCGTAACGTATGTCGGGCTTGATGCCCACAAAAAAACGATCGTTTCAGCAACGGCTGAGGATGGACGCACAGGAGAAGTGCGGTCGCAGGGTACGATAGAAAACACGCCGACG
>JARLJD010000081.1 GCA_031291395.1 Alphaproteobacteria bacterium
GCCTCCATGGTTTGCGAAAAATCTTTGCTACGGCCAATCTTGACCGGCTATTCGCTTTTCTCCACCAGCTTTTTTCTCCACGCTTGCCTTTGAAACCCCTGCTAAATATGGGGCTTTAAATGCGAGTCGAGTACTATGGAAGCGCATACAATAAGTTACCACTTATTCCCTTTGAGTAAAAGCCGGTTGACATTTCGCCCCCAAAGCGTCAAAACAACGCCTCTCATGAGGGCATCGGCTCTTATGTTGATTAGGTATCGCGGGGTGGAGCAGCCCGGTAGCTCGTCAGGCTCATAACCTGAAGGTCGTAGGTTCAAATCCTACCCCCGCAACCAATCATTTCAATAAAATCAAATGAAAAATATCCGCCTACCCCTTGCCCCATCCTTTGGGGAAGAGCCGTGCTGCTCCCTTATATGACTAACCCCTTGAAAATAATGGTCGGGGCAGCGGGATTTGAACCCACGACCCCCAGTCCCCCAGACTGATGCGCTACCAGGCTGCGCTATGCCCCGACCGACAGGAAGGCGCGAATATAGGGATTCCTTTCACCGAAGGCAACCCTTACGATTCCCGTACGATTCTCAGAACGTTTTTCAGATCCACGGCGTTGATAAAAAGGGCGAAGTTGTTGAGAAAAGACAGTTACGGCGGCATCAGCTGCTGGATTATTTTGCGAAGGCGCTGGCGTGCCTGATCGGCATGGAAGCTTGCGCTGCGGCGCATTACTGGGGGCGAGAGTTGAGCAAGCTGGGGCATGAGGTGAGATTGATTCCTCCGTCCTACGTCAAACCATATGTCCGGCGCGGCAAAAGACGCGAGCAAGCTGTCGGCGGCGTTTGGTTGGGCTCGTTGTGCAGGCGCAAGCCGCCCAAAGTCTCAATCGGGCTCTAGCCAATAAAATGGCGCGGGTCGCGTTGGCGGTTCTGGCAAAAAAACAAGATTACCACCCCTCTCCTGCAACGGCGGTGAGATGAGCAAAGCAACAAACAACGTTCCATGTGACTCGCGCAGACATCAGAAAAACCTCACGTCTCGTCATCGGCTTCTTCGCCGTCGCTTTCGGACTGATCGTCTACCGCCGCGACCGACACCACCTTCTCCGCTTGATCGACGCGGAAGACGGTGACGCCTTGGGTGCGGCGGCCTGCGATGCGGATGTCTTTAACGGAAGATCGGATGATTTGGCCGCCGTCCGACACCAGCATGATTTCCTGCCCCTCCTTGACCGGAAAAGTCGCGACGATCAGGCCGTTGCGTTCGGACATATCCATGTTCCAAATGCCCTGCCCGCCGCGACCAGAGATGCGGTATTCATAGGCGGAGGTGCGTTTGCCGAAGCCGCGTTCGGAAACCGTCAATAAAAATTCTTCCAGCGCAGCCAGTTCCGCGAAACGTTCGGGCGAGGGCGTTACGTTCGCCGTTGTTTCCTCCTCCTCGCCGTTGCCGGAAACGGCGGGCGACTCACTGTCTTCGCCCACCGCTTCGCCGGATGCGCGACGCGCGGCGTTGGCTTGGCGTAAATAAGCGGCGCGTTCATCGGCGCTGGCCTCGACATGCCGCAGGATCGACATTGAAATCAGGGCGTCGCCGTCGGCCAATCTTACGCCGCGTACGCCCGTCGAATTGCGTCCGGCGAAAACGCGGATTGCGTCGACGGCGAAGCGGATCGCCTTGCCCTGCCTTGTCGCCAGCAAAATATCGTCTTGATCGGTACAGGTGTTGACGGAAATCAGATGATCGCCTTCGTCCAGTTTCATCGCGATGATGCCGCTGGGGCGCACTTTGCTGAAATCCGAAAGTTGGTTGCGGCGCACAGTTCCGCTGGACGTCGCGAACAGAACGTAGAGTTTTTCCCAAGCCGCCTCGTCTTCGGGCAAATGCAAAACCGTTGTGATTTTCTCTCCCTGTTCCAGCGGCAGCAAATTCACCAAAGCCTTGCCGCGCGATTGCGGCGTGCCCAAAGGCAGTTTATAGGCTTTCAGTTTGTAAACGCGGCCGAGGGTCGAGAAAAACAGCATGGGGGTGTGGGTCGAGGCCACGAAAATATCGCTGACGAAATCTTCGTCCTTCGTCGTCATCCCTGCCCTGCCCTTGCCGCCGCGCTTTTGCGCGCGATAGGTCGAGAGCGGCACGCGTTTGACATAGCCTTCGTGGCTGACGGTCACGACCATATCTTCGCGCTGGATCAAATCTTCGATGTCGGCTTCAAATTCCAAAGGCTCGATCGTCGTGCGGCGCGGCACGGCGAATTTCAACCGGATCGCCGCCAGTTCGTCGGACATGATCGTAAAAATGCGCTCGCGCTTGGCCATGATGTCGAGATAGTCCGCGATTTGATCGACGACGGCTTTTAAATCATTACCGATTTTATCGCGTTCCAATCCCGTCAAACGATGCAGGCGCAGATCCAAAATTGCTTTGGCTTGAACTTCGGTCAGTTTATAGGTTTTGTCGACAGCGGCGTCGAACGCTTCATCGACCAATGCGATCAACGGCGCAACGTCGCCGACCGGCCAATCCCGCGCCATTAATTCCTGTTTCGCGATAAGGGGATCGCCCGCAGCGCGGATCAGGGCGATGATTTCGTCGATATTGGCGACGGCGACTGCCAAGCCGAGCAAAATATGGGCGCGGTCGCGCGCCTGCCGCAATTCATATTCGGTGCGGCGGGTAATGGTTTTTTCGCGGAAGGCGACGAAGGCGGTCAGCACGGCCTTCAGATTCATCAGTTCCGGCCGCCCGTTATTGAGCGCCAGCATGTTGACGGCGAAATTAGTTTGCAAAGGCGTGTGGGCGAAAAGCTGGTTCAAAACCACTTCGGCCATCGCGTCGCGCTTGATCTCGACCACGATGCGCACGCCGTCGCGATCGGATTCGTCGCGCAGTTCGGAAATGCCTTCGATGATTTTTTCGTGGACGCATTCCGCGATACGCTTGACCAAATTTTCCTTGTTCAACTGGAACGGAATCTCGGTGAAAATAATCGCCTGACGGTCTTTGCGGATATCCTCGATCGCGTGTTTGGCGCGCATCGTGACGCTGCCGCGCCCCGTATGCATCGCCGCGCGGCATCCTGTCGTGCCGAGAATGATCGCACCGGTCGGAAAATCGGGGCCGGGGATGATTTCCAGCAACTCCTCGATAGAAATATCGGGATTCTGAATCAATGCCAGCGTCGCGTCGATGACTTCGCCCAGATTATGCGGCGCGATGTTGGTCGCCATGCCGACTGCTATCCCGCCGCCGCCGTTGACCAGAATATTAGGAAAACGCGCGGGCAGAACGTCGGGTTCTTGAGACGATTCATCGTAATTCGGATGGAAATCGACGGTGTCTTTGTCGATATCCTCCAGCATCGTTTCGGCGGCTTTGTCCAAACGCGCTTCGGTGTAGCGCATCGCCGCGGGATTGTCGCCGTCCATCGAGCCGAAATTGCCTTGCCCGTCGATGAGAGGCAGGCTCATCGAGAAATCCTGCGCCATGCGCACCATAGCGTCGTAGATCGCGCTGTCGCCGTGCGGGTGATATTTACCCATAACGTCGCCGACGATACGCGCCGATTTGCGATAGGCGTTGGTGCTGACGTAGCCGCCCTCTTTCATCGCGAACAAAATGCGGCGATGCACGGGCTTGAGCCCGTCGCGCACATCCGGCAGCGCGCGCGAGACGATCACGCTCATCGCATAAGCAAGATACGACTGCTGCATCTCGTCTTCGATATTGACGGGCAGAATGTCGGAGGGGGGCAGAGGGGCGGCGTTATCGGTCACAACGGAACCTGTAAGGATAAAGGAAAAGCGGGGTTAAAATAAGAGGGTTATTTGTAGCACTTGAGAGCGCGGCAACCAAGGGAAAAATTGGAAATAAATATATGAATATCAGGCGGTTATAGGAATATCTTGGGCGTCTTTTAAAATCCGTTTATTAACCAAAGATACTTCTTCTGAAAGCAGTTTCTCGCTGCTAATAATACTACTGAAATTTCTCATAAATCAGATGAAGGAATAAAAATGGCTCGCATAGCTTTTATAACGAGATTTGATACCAGAGAGGATCAAATCAAAGCACGCGAATGGATGGATATGCTTAAGGCAAGAGGGAACACTGTCGATCTCTACGAGCATCCTAAGCGGTTTATAAAGGCATATAAAAAACAGCCTTGGCCTGATCTGATTCTTACTGAGGTTGATTTTGGAATTATCCATGATGGATTGTTAGTAAACGTATCGTCCATTCTTGAACAAGAAGTTTTGCAGTCTATTCCTGTCATTGCTTTCTCAGATTATAATTATGAAGAACAAAATTTTAGTAGAAGATGTTTACAAGAGAAGGATGCGGGCAGATTGATATATGTGTACATGAAAAAGAGCCTTTATTATAAAGATGGCTTTCAGAAGAAAATCTTGCCAGAAGTTGACAAGATCTGCCCCTCTGTTCCCGTTGATAAAAGGGCAGAAGCGGCTCGGCGGTTTTTTGCGCGTCATAATAAATAACGATTTGTCGCCTATTCGGCTATACCCCGATCAAAAGCCTCAACGCCTTGTCAAGGCGGGTTTGCCAGCCTTCGCCGGTCGCCTTGAAATGGCGTAAGGCCACTTGAGATAAACGGATCGAAACGAGCTTTTCGTGGGGTTTTTCTTTTTGCCACGCTTGTATGTGGCGACAAGTTGGGGATCGGCTTCGTGTGCGGGACGAAGACGCCGGAAATTTTCATGCGTCATGGCGCGAACATATCCACGCACCCTGCTCATTCACCACAAATCCATGATCGCGATAAATATTCCGCACAGGAATATTGCGCGATGTTTCGACAATCTTCGCCGTAATCTCTCTCGCCCCCAACGCGGAAAGGATTTCCTGCATAAATTTATGCTCAACCCCCATCCCCAAAACGCGGCAGCTTAAAACAAGCCCCGTGATCTCATTCGCCTCAACGACAGCTGCGCCGACAAGCCCGTGATCGCCGAAACGGTCGGAAACGTGGAGGATGAAAACATGCGTATCCGCGTTTGCGATCAGCTTTTTCAGTTCCGGCACGGAAAACAAACGTCCGGTGGCGTTAAATTGCGTCGTGCGGCGAAACAGTTCCTCAATGCGGTCGAGTTTGACATCCTCTTTCAACTCTTCAAACCGCATCTGAATTTGTAGGGACGCGATATAAGCATTCTCATCGACCTCCGCGCGGAACTTCTGGCGATCTAACTGCGCTTTGACCAAGGTCGTGCGCGTGGCAGATTCTTCCGTCAGGCGGGGAACCTGCAAGCGCGGATCAGTTAGAAGCAAACGGCGCAAGGCGAACAAATCCTCGCCCCAAACTTCGACGTCGGGCAAGCGTTGGCTTACGCGGTCGCGCTCGACGGGATTGTCGTCGACGAACAAAAACGCGTCGAGCGCAAAGCCGAGTTCCTCGGCAATCGCGCGAATATTCTCGCTCTTGTCGTTCCAGTTGATGCGCCGTGTGACAAAATCGTCAAGCGTTAGAAGCCGCCCGCGCGGATAACCCTCAGGATATTTCCACAACTCTTGCACGACAGCGTCGTCGTTCTTGCTGACGCAGGCCAAAACGATTCCGCGTTTTTTCAGGCACAGCAAAGCCTCATGCAAACCGAAGAACAGGCCGATATAGGAATAAGCGCCGCTAATCGAAGGATCCCACGCGAACGGCGCGCCTGTTTCCGCCAACACGCCCGGCCACAACGTATTATCCAGATCGACGATCACGCATTTTTTGCGTCCAAGGCCGAGAACGGCGACTAGCGTGTCGATATGCGCCCGCGCGCAAACGCCCTCGCGGCGATAGGGATCGCCGCCGACGATGCGCGCCAATCCGGACATATCGGGCATCAGATTGTAAACGGCTTCCTTCTCGCTTTCGGGACGCTGCAACATCCAGCCGGGCGATCCCATATGGGTGAAATCGACTTGCCAATCGTCGAGCAATGGGATGGAACCGGCCTCGCCCAGCGCGGCCGCGATATCCGTTACATGCGCATCGGAAAATTCTTCGACAGCTTCGGCCAAAGCGATATTGGCGCGGCGGAAACGCGCGCGATGCCCCGAAAGCCCGCGCTCGGCCAAACCCAAAGGCTGAACGGTCGGCTCCGGCAGATTGTCGATCAAGATCGGCGCCGATGTTTTTTCGCGCAGACGCCGCAAAATATCCCGCGCTTGCGCGATATACATCGCATGCGGTTCCTGCCCCGAATCCTTGACGATGAAATGCCGCGCATAAAGCGCCCCGACGATGATCGCGTCGTGTTTATGCTCAGCGGCGAAAGCGAAATCGTCGGGCGCGGTCGCGGCGACATGCAGATCATACCCGCGCGCGCGCGCCTCTTGCCGCAAAAAATCCGCCTCCATATGAACGTCGCAATCGCCGAAAAGAATAACGTCGAGGCGTTTGTTTTCTCCGCTTAACTCTTTCAATCCCTGCGCATTCCCAACCGCCCAATATGGCTTCGATCCCTCTGCCGCCTCGCGGCGATAACGATCCAAAAGCGCGGCCGGATCGCGCCCGTAAGTCTGTCCAAGTTTCCCCGCGATGTCCGCCAATTCCTCCTCAACGCTTTTCTCGGTCAAAAATCCCCTCTCAATCAGCGTTTTAATGCAAGCCGACAAAGCTTTTTCGTCATAGGGAATAAGCGCGGAAATTTCGGCATAGGCGTCCGGCAAATCCCGTTCCTGCGCGAAATAAACCATAAGCCGGTCAACCTCGGCATCGACTTTCAACCGCAACTGGCTGACCGCATGCAGCAACAAAGCGCCGCCCGCCCCGACCGGAATTTGATGAACAAAACTTGATTTTCGCAACCGCATGATTATTGGCAACCCAAGTGTTCGTCATGAAATAACAGTCGATTGGTAGCGCGGGGTTCCACCCCCGCGCGTGATCCAGGGAGAGC
>JARLJD010000082.1 GCA_031291395.1 Alphaproteobacteria bacterium
GACTTCCAGGCCCGCGGTGGTCGAAATATAGCCATTGGCGCCGCGTCGCAGCGCGCTCAGGGCTTCATCCAGATTGTCGGTCTCGGCCAGCACCATCGTCCGCTGGCGCCGGTCGCATCCGGTCATGACGTCGAACTCGGCTTCAATTTCCGCTTGCGTCAGCGTCATGATCGACAGGAGCGCCACCGTCGACGACGGGTCGCAACCAAGCCCCGGCAGTTCCGAAAGATGGGCGCAGGCGAGAACGCTGCTGCTGGGCGACATCCGCCCTATGCTGCAGACGAGGCAATCGCGGAGAAAGGCGTTGCGCTCGACCACCACGATCGTTTTTGGCGCGACCGTGGCGACAGCCTCAAGGGAAACAGCCCCGCCGGCAGGGGGCGCAAAGCAAGGCTCGCTCTCGCCGTTGAGGAGGTGGCGATCCTTCAGGCCGGATTCATCGGCTGTGTTCACGGTCCAACTCCTGATTTACGGGTGGCAAATCAAACCAACTGAAGCTCGCTTGCCCCTGGCGTCCGCTCTCGACGGTAGCCGATGACGACCGGAGCCGATGCAACCCGGCGCGAGAATCTCGTGCGAATATATCGCCCCACGGAAGCCGATCTCGCCCCGATGCGCTGGTAGTCCCCTGACAGTCCATAACGCCCCCATTTCTACGCAACCAACCTAAAAAATAGCAAATAAACCCTTGAATGTAGATTATTATCCCAATGGATGCGCTGCATTGGAAATTTAAACCCTATCAAAATGTTATTTTATAACAAAATTCTTACCACACGTATTATATTGCTGTTTTTTTGCAGCGACGTATTTTTATAATTACGCAGCCCATCATAATCAATACAAATTATTGCAATTTTTATTATTTTTAAGATATCGTTAACCGCCACTCACAGGCACAACCACTGAACGCGCCTCTTTCAAGTTTACTGTTACTTCCCTCACGATGTCGTCCTATGAAACAGCGCCCCTTCTCCGGCAACCACACCGACACTCTCAGTGTCGACCGACAGGATATTCCTTCACCATCGGGTGCTCCGTTTACTCCTTCGGGAGGATCTGATGGCGCCACTATCGACACCAAAATAAAACGGCCATACACGCGTTTGGTTGCATATCTAATAATAAAAATTTAGGGATTATCAATTCAGTGTTTCCCACATAACACTTATTTGATCACGTCTTCGGGCGGCTGCGCCGCCTTTTTGGGACGCGCAAGTCGAGCGCATGGGCGCCCACTTCGAGCCGCCGCGTCACAGACCGGCCGGTGCGGGTTCCAAAAACAAAAACGGCGGGCCAAGGCCCGCCGCTCTCATTGCGCAGAAAAAATCAGTGAATCGGATCGCCGGGCTCGCCGCCCCGAGGCGAATTCGGCGGCGCTGAAATCACGCGCCTGATCATCGCGATCAGCGCCGTCGAGGTGGTGGGCTTGGCCAGGAACACGACTGGCGGAAGATCGCGCAAGCTGTCCAGATGGGACGACATGAGGATGATCTGGACCGCCGGCCATCGGGCCGCAATGAGTCTGGCGAGGTCGAGCTGCTCACGCCCCTTGGTCATATTGAGCAACAAGACCGAAATATCCCGGACGCCCTGCATCATTTCGATGGCTTCCGGCGCAGACTCCACTGTAATCGTATCGAGGCCATACCGCTTGAATACTGCGGACGCGAACGTCGCAATTTCGGGTTCGTCCTCGATCACCATCGCTAAGGACATCGTTTTCAACGCTCGCCGACTAGCGAAGGGCGCTACGTCGAGAAAGCCGGACAACTCGACAAGGAGCTTTTCCGCCTGACAGCGGCAATGGTCGCGACTGATCCGCCGACACATCGAACAAACGAACATATGGGACGCCACCGCCAGCCTTCCACGTCCTCAGAGACCATCGACCGTCATGAACGCCGTGACGGCGCCGCCGTCGAAGTTTGAAGCATCGACGATATGCTTCGGCAAAAAGCCGCTGGGCAAAAAGCCGCTGGATTGTCCGCCCCCCGGGGCTCGCTCGTGGCCGTCAAAACGGCTTTCGATCGTAGAGCCTCACCGCTTTCACGACCATCTTCAGGGGATCGGGAGTCGAAGCATTCGCCTGCAAATTCACGTTCGATGTCATCCACGGCGCATCGATGACGTAATCCATCACGGGGGACAATGACACGCCTCGAAACCAAGCGACGGCGGATGCGGGCGCCGAATACATGAGCCGGCGATCGAAATAGAAATCGATGTGGTCGGCCGTCCAATCCATTCCATAGCTGTGGAATTTCCCATCGATGAACCCCGGCCAATGCCCGACTTTCACGCCTGCCGGCTCGCCATGCGCGTCGCCGGGCTTCGCGTAAACGACCGTCGTCTCAAATCGGTCTGAAGCGCCAAGGAATTCCAACAGATCAATCTCCGCGCGCCCTTTTCCCGATTTCGTGTTGGCGCCTGGAGTCGCGTAAAACCACAACGCGGGGAACATGCCGGGTCCGGCGTTCGGAAAGGCGACGCTGAACTCGAAATAGCCATAGGTGAATCCTGGAAACGAATTGGGATTTGTGGTCAGCCGCCCTCCCACGAACGAGGGCGCCGGCCCCTTGCCGCCCTGC
>JARLJD010000083.1 GCA_031291395.1 Alphaproteobacteria bacterium
AAATAGCCACTTGGCCGGCCGCGCGGGGGGGGGGGGGGGGGGGGGGGGCCGCCCCCCCCCCCCGTAGGGATTATGAACCCCAACCGCCCCCCTCACCCCGACCCTCTCCCCCCAGAGGGGGGAGAAGGAGTTCCCCCTGCTTGGGAGTTATGAATTTCTATAACAGCCCAAGCTTTCGGGGGCAATGCGTAAGCATACGCCCCTAACGCACCCGCACGACAACATCCACTCGCGACAACGCCTTGCCGTGCGGCAACCTTGGCAAACCGGCGATACGCAACGACGTTGCGGGAATATCGCTAAGCCTTCCGCTTTTTTCGTCAAACAGATGATGATGCCCGCCGGCATTGGTGTCGAAATAAACTTGTCCGCCGATCGCGACCTGCCGCAGCAAGCCTGCTTCGATCAAATGGTTCAGGGTGTTATAGACCGTCGCCAGCGAGACGGGCGCGCGCATTTTGCGGGCGGCGGCGTGAACTTGCTCGGCCGTTACATGTTTGGGACAACCCTTGAACAGCCAGTTGGCAAGCGCTAATCTTTGTTGGGTCGGGCGCAAACCTGCGCCTTGCAAAAGTTCTTTAGAAGAATCATACTTCCGATTGGATTTTTTTTGTTTAGAATACATACAAACATTATGCCGCAAAGCGGCGTGGCAAACAAGTGGCACTTCCATCAAAAAGATACTTGGGTAAAATTGTTGGCACTCTTCTGGGGTTGACCGTGGGGGGGCCGTGGGGCGCGTGCGTCGGCCTTGTCATCGGCCATATGCATGATAAACAGGAATTGGCGGTTCCCGAAACCTTAACGGCGCTGTGGAACAGCTATAGCGACTATGCAATTCATTCCGAACTGGCCACTTTTACGATGGGGGTCGTGGTTCTCAGCGCCAAAATGGCCAAGTCCGACGGGCGCGTCACCCGCGCCGAAATCGAAGCGTTCAAGCGCGTTTTCCGCATTGCGCCGGAGCAGGAGGACGCCATAGGCCGCATGTTCGATCAGGCCCGCCTGAGCGCAAGAGGGTTCGAGCCTTACGCTTTTCAACTGGCGCGCGCCTTCCGCAACAAACCCGCTGTGCTGGAGGAAATCCTGAGCGGCCTTTTCATCATCGGCGCGGCCGACAGCGCCGTGTTGGGGCAATCGGAAACGGCGTTTTTGAAAAGCGTGGCCATTATTTTTGGTTTCAGCGCCGAAGATTTCGCCCGCATTGCGGCGCGCGCGGGCGTGGGGCTGCACGGGCAGGAAAAACCGCGCGATCAGGCGCCGGAAGCGTTCGCCATTCTCGGCATTAGCGAAGCCGCCACGGCGCAGCAAATCAAATCCGCTTATTACACCCTGATTCGCGAGCATCACCCCGACCGGCTGATCGCCCAAGGCATGCCGCCGGAATTCGTCGCGACCGCGACCGAGAAAATGAAGCGCATCAATGCCGCGTATGATGCGGTGTGCAAGATTAAGGGGATTAAGTAAGTTTACGGACGGGTTCCTACCCAATCACCTCAACCGACGAAGCTTCGCGCCCCTTGGCTGCTGTCTGAACCAGCATCTTGACTTTCTGTCCCGATTCCAGCGATTGCAGCCCGGCGCGCAGAACGACGGTGCGGTGAACGAAGATGTCGCGGCCCCCATCGTCGGGCGTCACGAAGCCGAAGCCTTTGTCGGGCTTGAACCACTTGACGATGCCGATCATCTCGACTTCCGGCCCTGTCGCGGGCGGTCGCGCCGTCGATTGCGGAGCTTCGCCAACGCCGAGAATCTGAATGATGTTCAAAACCTGCCGCCCTTTGGCCCCGTCGCCAATTTGCACAAGAAGCTTGGTTCCCTCAGCAACGTCGCGCATTCCGGCGCGGCTTACAACCGAGGAGTGAATAAACGCATCGGATGATCCGTCAATCGGCGCGACGAACCCGAACCCTTTTGTCAGATTGAACCATTTAACCACGGCTTCAGTCTGAAAACCCTGATCCGACTCAGAGGACATATCAAAGGAAGACAAGGCGTTACCTCTTAAAAAAGACCCAAAGAGAGGATGATTTTAGTCTTTTTTTAGGCAGGGCACAACAGGCAAGTTCAGACTTTATTAGGTATCATGGCGTATCATAAAGGAGTCTTGACAGGAGTCGGAAACGTGGCCAGAGCGATCAGAACAAGGAGGGGAACCAAAGCAGGCGCTTACGCTTCCGCGCTTGTTTTAAGCCTTGTTTTCCTGTGCGTTTCCCCGATGGCGCGGGCGGACGATCCCGCGATAAAGATCGATCAGGGCAGCTGGAAACCGCCCGAACATGTCATGGAGGGCTTCGATCAAAAAGCCCTTTCCGCGCCGCTGGACAAGGCTATAAAGACGGAAAACGAAGCTGTGGCCACGCCGCCCGTTTTTACGGCGCATGCGTATAATGCCCCGACTCTGATCGATCCGAACAGTTGGAAATCGCCGCAACAATATCAGGAAGAAGCCGCGCTTAAAGCGCGTGCCGCTCTGCAAACGCAATCGGCGGCGGAGCAAGGCAAGACAGCGATAACAAAGTCGACGCCCGCCGCTTCCGTTCTTTCCGTCAATCCGCCCGTTTTGCCCGGGGTCAACGACGGGTTCAGCATGCGAGCCGATTCAACCGGCGGAGGGCACGCTGAAACGTCGCTTTTCTCTGAGGAATCGCAAGCCCGCCCTGATTTTCATCTGTCGGATGCGAATTGGCGATCGCCTGCGGCGGAAACCGATGCTTTGATCGGCAATGAAGGTGGCGCGCCGCTTCCTATCCGCATGACCTTCCTGCCTGCGAAGTCGTTGGCCCCTGTTCCCGAACCCGAACACGAATCGCCGCAGAAACTCGCCCGTCTTGAGCGGAAAAAGACGGCCACGTTCCCCGCTGTTAAAAGCAAGGCCGCCGAAACGTCGGCTGAGACTGTGGCTGACAAGGGCGCGAGCGCCAGAACGCCAACAAAGCTTGCCCCTCATAAAACAGAAACGCCAGCCGAGGCCGCGGCGTGCGCCGCTATAGATGCCTATAAAAAGCAACAACTCGCCGCCATTCAAGGCGACCAGCAAACTTTAAAGGCGCTTCAGGTCGCCATTCATTCGCTTGGGCTTGACAAAAAGCTGAATTTTGCGACGAACAGAAACGGCGATCTTGACCTTGTCGGAGGGCAAACGTTGACAAGCGCCGCAGCGCCTGCGCAAATCAGCGCAAGGTAACCCCGTATCAAGCCGTGGTCGCGACGGACGGCGCTTCGGCATGCTTGGACGACCCGTCAGGGGTCAGTCCCTGACGCAGATAGGCGACTGTGATCGCCGACGGGGATTGCGAAACAACCTGACCTCCATCGCCGCTGAGATACTCGGTAATAAATCCAGCCATAGGATCCAGCACAACGCGCGGATTTTCAAGCGATCCGACAAGGACGGCGTTGGAGGCGGACGCTGACGACGCGGCATTTCCCGCTGTCGCAACCGGTGCGGGCATCGCTCTTGACGAAGCCCCGACATAATCGATGTTGCTGGTCACTTAGCACATCCTTCCAAGGCAAAACGAGACGCCCATCGCCCGATACCTCTTTCATATATACTCCTAAAAGCTTCCCTTGACAAGTGAAAGTTTTTGTGATCGTTCTCTAAGTCAAGCCTCATTCGAGGGCTGTTTTGAAGAGACGGTTTTAATATTTCTTCTTTGTTTTACAACAAGTTGTGTTCATATCACAAATTGCTTAACGCAGCCTTAACCGCAGAAAAGTTGTTCGCTTTGCGTTCATCTCATTCGCAGATGCAGCATTTGGGATAAAACGCAGCTTTACAGCGAATCTCTTTTCGGGTCACTCAGGAGCCGGATAGAACGGAAATCATTTTTATTCTGTTTTTCCTCGTCGTATCGGGCAATAACTGGTCTTCCATATTCTCACCGCATTCGCCACGTAAAAACACCTGTATCCGAACAAGAAGGGAAACATGAAAAAAATTCTTCTGCTTATTGTTTTTTCGTTGATTGCGGCAAGCTTGCCTGCTTTCCAGATCCCCGCATTTGCGCAGCAAGCGCCCGCCGCACAGGAGGCCAAGCCTCCTGCGCCCGTCTTGCCGCTGGCGCCGCTTGCTAATCAATTGGGGCAAACACTGCAAACGTTGGTGGGGGCCAAACCGGAGCAACCCGCTTCCGCAGCGGATACCGATGAGGACAACGCTGCGCCGGTGGCCGATACTTTTGCCACCGGTGTCCTCAACACTCTGGCGCAAGCCGTCGGTAGCTTGAAGGCGAAAAGCGCAAGTTTGACGAGCCTTTCCTCGGCGCTGCCCGATTTCATCGCATGGCTGGGCCGTCAGGGCAGCGAGCCGCGCTATCTGGCTTTGTGGACGGCCATTGGCAACGACCTTTTGATCATCGTCGGCGCGCCGCTTTTAATTGGCATCGCGGTCATGCTGCTTTTAATCCCGCTACGCCTGAAATTGAGGCGCAACAGACCCCGAGCGCTTGCCGGGCGCATCGGCTTGCCGATCGGCCTTCTGGCGATACGGATCGTGCCGGTTATTGTTTTTTTAGGCGCGGCTTTGCTGCTGCTTAATCAGAACGAGACGCACAGGTTGCTGCGCTTTATTATTCTCAACGTCATTTACGCGCTCTCGCTGGGCTATACGATCCAGCAAATTCTGCGCGGCATTTTTGCGCCGCAGACGCCGCATCTGCGTCCCCTCCCGCTTGAAACGCCGCAAGCCGTCTCGGCTTGGCGCTGGCTTAGCAGCTTCAGCTTTGTCATCGTTTGCGGCTATTTCCTCGTTGAACTTGCGTCGGCGCTGCGCGCGCCTGCGGATGGCATCATTCTTCTTCAGGATATATTTGCCGTGGTTCTGGCGACGATGGCGGCGATTGTCATTTTCAAAACCCGCACCCGCGTTGCAAAAATCCTGCGCGGCAAAGCCGAGGAAGCGGAGGAAAAAGAATTTGCCACGGGATTCGGCTTCTTTGCCTTGCGCGGCTGGCTGGCGCGGCATTGGCATCATCTGGCGACGGTTTATCTTGCCGTCAGCCTTGCCGTCACGCTGCTCGACATCGACAACGGCTTTGCGCTCATGCTGCGCGGAACGATTTTAAGCGTCGTTATTCTGGCGGCGGCGGGCTTCGGCTTTTTGCTCGTCGATCAATGGAAAACGCCGAAAAATGGCGGATCGCCGCTCGTCCATCGCCAGATTCTATCCTTTCTGCTGCATGCCGCCATCTGGGTCATCTCTGGCATGGGGCTTGCCGCGACGTGGGGCGTGCGCGTCGGCAGCGCCTTCGCGACGCCTTCGGGGCAGCGCGTTTTAGGGGCGGTGGCATTGATCGCGCTGACGCTTTTCCTGCTGACCGCGCTTTATGAAATGGTCAACGGCCTTGTCGAGCGTAATCTGAATCGGCGCGATCCCAGCAACGGGCCGATGATCTCGGCGCGCGCGCGCACGCTGCTGCCGATGCTGCGCACATCCGTTTTCATTCTTTTTTCCGCGATTGCCCTGATGACGGCTTTGTCCGCGGTCGGCTTTGACATCGCGCCGCTGCTTGCCGGAGCCGGGGTCATCGGCGTCGCGATCGGCTTTGGCTCGCAAACCTTGATCAAAGACTTTTTGACCGGATTGTTCATCGTCATCGAAAACACGATCGCGGTCGGCGACGTCGTCAAGATCGATTCATTCGGAGGCGTCGTCGAAGCCTTGAGCATTCGCACGATCCGGTTGCGCGATTCGGACGGCTCGTTGCATATCCTGCCTTTTAGCGAAGTGACGAAGATCACCAATATGAGCAGGGGCTTTGCCTATGCTCTGGTCGATATCGGCGTTTCTTACGACAGCGATCTGGAACGCGTGATGAACGTTCTGCGCGAGATCGGCGCTGCTTTGCAGGAAGACCCCGTTTTCAAACGCGTGATTTTAGAGCCGATCGAGGTCATGGGCGTCGAAAATCTGGGCGATTCATCGATCACAATCCGCGCCCGCATCCGCACCCGCCCGGGCAAGCAATGGGACGTGCGGCGGCTGCTTCTGTTGCGCATCAAGCAGCGCTTCGACAAGGAGGGGATTGAGATTCCGTTCCCGACCGTGACGCATATCGTGAAATAAGGGGGGGGAGGGTTATTCTGTCAAACTTTGGCTCATTTATCGTGACCCTTTATCCTAAAAAGAAAAGCGCGCTTCCCTTAACAACCTCGCCAAAACGAGGGGTGGTATCAACCTGCTTGAATGGCTCCGGCGATACCCTGCCGTCTATAGCCGACAGGCACGGAGCGAAACAAACGCGTTCTTTCGAACGTGGGGGTGTTATAGACGATGCCATGGGGGATGTCAAGGGAAAAATCATACTTTCTTGAGGGTTTTATGTGAAGCATCCCTGTTTGTCGTGGGCGCGTTTTCTGCATCAGCATAGGTGCCTATACAAGAAACCAGCAAAAACAATCATCATACCGGCGAAAGCCGGTATGATGCTTTTTTGTTCATGAGTTTTATTCTTCCCAACTACCGCTGCTTCCAAACCGTAAATATTTCTTCACTTGTTTCCTTGTGCTGCCTCAATGTCTGAAATGCCGTATCCCCGTGAACACCATCGCCAGCCCCGCTTTATCCGCCGCTTCGATTACTTCGGCGTCGCGCATTGAGCCGCCGGGCTGGATGACGGCCGTGGCGCCCGCTTCAATCAGGGTTTCGAGGCCGTCGGCGAAGGGGAAGAAGGCGTCGGAGGCGGCGACGCTGCCTTTGGTCAAAGTTTCGGGCAAACCCGCGGCTTTCGCGGCGTCTTGGGCTTTACGCGCCGCTATGCGCGCGCTGTCGACGCGGCTCATTTGACCCGCGCCTATGCCGACCGTGGCGCTGTCTTTGGCATAGACGATCGTGTTCGATTTGACATGCTTGGCGACGGTGAAGGCGAAGAGCATATCCTGCATTTCCTGCTCGCTCGGCTGCCGTTTCGTCACGCATTTCAATTGCGTTTGATCCAAAACGACATTGTCGCGCGTTTGCAGCAGATAGCCGCCGGAGACCGCCTTGACGATTTTACCCGCCTGACGCGGATCGGCCATTGTGCGCGTCAATAAAACGCGCAGATTCTTTTTCTTCGCAAAGATGTCTCTGGCTTCGTCGTCCATGTCGGGGGCGATGATGACTTCGGAGAAAATCTCGGTGATCGCAGCGGCCACAGCGCCGTCGAGCGGGCGGTTACAGGCGATGATCCCGCCGAAGGGGCTGACGGGATCGCACAGGAAGGCGCGGCGGTAGGCCGTCAACAAATCGGGGCCAAGGGCGACGCCGCAGGGATTGGCGTGTTTGATGATCGCGACGGCGGGCTGATCGATGAATTCGCTGACCAGCTCGAACGCGGCGTCGGTGTCGCCGATATTGTTATAGCTCAGCTCTTTGCCCTGCGCCTGAATGGCGTTCGCCACGCCCGCGCGGGACGGGTCGATGACGTAGAAAGCCGCCGTTTGATGGGGGTTTTCGCCGTAACGCAAAGCTTGCTGCTTGACCGCCGCGAAGCTGACGCTGTCCGGATAGTCGTCCCCCAGTTGCGCCGCGAACCACGCGCCGATCGCGCTGTCATAACCGGCGGTATGGGCGAAGGCGGCGGCTGCCAGTTTTTTCCGGAAAGGCAGCGAAGTCGCGCCGTCATGCTGCGCCATTTCGGCGATCACGTCCTCATACTGCGCAGGATCGGTGACGATCGTCACGAACGCGTGGTTTTTGGCGGCCGAGCGTACCATGGAAGGCCCGCCGATGTCGATGTTTTCGACGCAAGCGCCGAAATCCGCGCCCGAGGCCACCGTTTGGCGGAACGGGTACAGATTGCTGACGATCAGATCGATCGGCGGAATGTCGTGCTTTTTCGCTTCGTCCTGATGCTGGGGCAGATCGCGGCGTTGCAAAATGCCGCCGTGGATGCGGGGATGCAGCGTCTTGACGCGCCCGTCCATCATTTCGGGAAAGCCGGTGTAAGCGCCGACGTCGATAACCTTGATCCCCGCTTGGCGTAATTTTTCGGCCGAACCTCCGGTGGACAGGATTTCGATATTATATTGCTCCAGCTTGCGGGCGAATGCGACAAGGCCGGTTTTGTCGGAAACCGAGATCAAGGCGCGGGCGATTTTATGCGTTTGGGACATGGCGTTACCTGAGGCAAATAAGGATGTCCTTACCTACCGCGCGAATCTGCCTACGGCAAGGGCGCAGAATCGGGTTCCAAAAGAGTCTTGCAAAGATGATGCGTTGTGGCTATCAAGACCGCCGCCGCCCTGTCCTGACAATGGGCGGCCCGTTTTGGGACGGGCGATTAGCTCAGTTGGTAGAGCAGGTGACTCTTAATCACCGGGTCCACGGTTCGAGCCCGTGATCGCCCACCATTTCTTTGCGTACCGTGCAAATAAATGCTGCGCTGTAGCGCAGCGAAGACGGGATTGTTGCCGTATATGCGCACCTCTTGCTGATAGGGACACAATGATTATTGTGTCCCTGGACGCTGTGCCTTTATCAATTATTTTGGGCTGTTGGTAACGGGCTATTTAACCTTATTGGCGTGGCGGTGGGAATAATAGGGGCGGGCTTACTTTTTATATCATTCTCGCGCTTGGTTCCGTCGTAGCCCATGCTTAACGAGTGGTTAACCCCCTGCATTCCTGCAAGCGACGTTCGCAAAGCGACGTTCTGGCCAAGATCTTCTGGCACTCCCCCCTTAATTATAGCACCAGATTTTATGTCCATAATGGCAGCTTGAGTGCCATGCCCGAGGTCGGTTTTTAAGACCACGTTTTTGTCAACAAAGAAATTTATGATTTTCAGTGAGATCGTATGATCTTGCTCAAACGTAATATTTGCATAATCAACTCGTTTTGATAATGCTGCATCCAGCGTCTTCTGGTCTTTAAATTCTTGTCTCTTTTGTTCTTCATATCTTTTCATGTCCCAATCACTGGGATTCGGAAATTTCATCGCCTGTTGAAAATAAGCGTAAGCGTCTGGCCTATCTTCTTTCAGTCCTACCATCATGAAGGCAAGATCGCTGCGAGAACGTGGAGAATATATTTTGCTAATCTTTCCTTGCGTGTCTTTGAGAAATAAAATTATAGTTTGTCCTTCTGGATCTAGAAGATACTCTCTGTCAGTGCCCGGTAGATATTTCGAGTTCACAAACGAGGGAGATATTTTATCAAGACTAAAAGGGGGGGGCGTCACATCAACATAACCTGTCTCGCCATTTGCGCGAGAAGCAGATGAAAAATCCTCAACGTGCGCCACATTGCCAACCAAACAGGCCGCTATGATAAATGCCCTAACTAAATTATTTACAAGTTTCATAATACCGCCCCTGTCCGACTCTGATACGATAACATAAATGTCATGAAAGTATTATTAGAAAACCCAACCATGATTTAAAAAAAAAGGGGGAGGCAATTTTATTTAATTTTAACTTTAATTCTCCATTGGGATGAACCGTTAGGTGTCACATGCTTCATCGTTATGAACGTGATGGCAGAGCTAAGGACGGCGATAAGAAGAATTTGGGGGGAATTTCATTACTTGTCTCCTGAATGCTCACCTATCGGTTGCGACGATGCGCCCCATGGTTCGGCAGGGAGGAAGAATTGGCCGGGAGCCGTTGTGTATTTGTCGGCGATTTTTTCTACGGTGCCTGATGCGAGCATAGCTTGAATGGTAGTGTTGAGCATATTGAGTAGTGCCTCTTCACCTACACCGACATCAAATCCGGTAGCCTGCTTGCGGAGAGCTGGGCCCGCAACGCGTTTCAATTTGCCAGGGTTATGTAAGAGAAAGGGTTCGGCCGTCGAAGGCTCAGTTGCGGAGATGTCCGCTTTTCCCATCGCGACCTGCAAAAGGACTTGTGAAGGATCCGTTAGGTTGGGCAGAGAAACAGATTGTGCTTTGGGAAATTTTTCTGCCTTAAGAGATTGAGAAAACTCGCCGTCAAGATACGCATACCTGATTGAGGGATCGTTGATTTTCTCATAAGCATTGTCAAATCGGGTGTCGTCAGCGCGAACATAGGCATAGGTTGGCATGAATATGATGGGTACTGTAAACTCCGTAACGCGCGCTCGCCCCGGAGTCTGATGTAAGGCCGAACACACCATATCGTAACGCCCCGTTTTTAGCCCATCGAAGGCATTGGCCGTCCCGACCTCTTCCGTCCATTCAATTTTTAAACCCAATTGTTTGCCGATCTCCTCCATGAAATCGACCCACATGCCCGAAAGCACGTTCGTATTTGGGTCGCGCTCAACGAATTTGGGATAAAGCAGATAACCGCAACGAATGGTTCCCGTTTGCATCACGCGTTCATAAGCCGTTTCTCTTCGGGGCGTATTTGTGCTGTTTTTTGAAATAACATAGCTTGTGGTCGCATAGGCCGCCGCGACACTCAAAATCAAGGCCAAGATCACATGGGGAAATTTCATGATAGACTCGATTCTGCGCCGCTTTTGCTGGACACATAGGTAGTAAGGGCTCGTCTACAAATAAGTGAATCAACCCAATGTGGTCATCCCCGCGAAGGCGGGGATCCATCTTGGCCACAAGAAAGCAAGTAAGAAAGATGGATCCCCGCATGCGCGGGGATGACGCTCGATTTGTTTGAAGCGGTTATTTATGGACAACGCCTAACTTATAAAGCCAACAAAATAATAAGTCCATGCCAAGATTATTGTAATAACAGATTAAAACAGCCTATTACAGCCCATTCGGCTCATGAACGATAGGCGCATCTCTTTCCCTCATCTGGTCTGGGAATTGTTCTGCTTCTAGATGCGCGTGGGTTGGTTGCCGGACAAACGAAACGGCTTTGGTCATGTGGCGGCTCGATTGCTGCTCATCGAGCCAGACAAGGCCTATGATTTTCTTTAATTTCTTTTTGACTATGGTTAACGGTTCCTGAAGATCGCTGTCCTGCGAAATGACGGGAGGGGCGTCATATACTGCGACACGCCATAAATTGTGATTTTTTGTAAGAGCGGCTTCCAGCCGCGACCTCTTGTTTTTACGTCAAAAGTCGCGGCTGGAAGCCGCTCCTACGAACAGATAATTTGTGGCCTTGCGAAGTATGGTTAAAAATTCAATAACGTTGTTTGACCACAGATCGAGGTGTGCTAACCACGCTCAAACGCTTCGCGTTTGAGCGTGCTGCGCCGAAGTCCTCTTGGGCGATGGCGGGCTGGTTGCTGCATATACGCCCCTTCTTGCCAATAGGGAGACAATGACTATCGTGTTTCCAGACGTTGTGTGTTGATGCCCTGTCATTTTCCCTTGCGCTTTTGCCGCAAACCGCTATGATCCGCCTAATCGAAGCGTTTGTTGGGGGGTGGGCCGAAAGCCCGCCTTTTTTGTTGTTTTGCTTTTGGAGCCTATGTCGAAGGCGGTTGAAAACAGGATTGCCGAATTAATTACCGGCGCGCTCGACGCTGCGGGGTATGATTTTGTTCGCGCGCAGATTACGGGCGGCGGGAAATATGCGGCGCTGCAGATTATGGCCGAACGCAAGGACGGCGTAGGGATGACGGTCGAGGATTGCGCGGGGATCAGCCGCACGGTGTCGGAGCTGATCGAAGCAGATGCGGGGTTGGCGGATCGCTACGATCTCGAAGTTAGCTCGCCTGGCATTGACCGGCCTTTGGTCAAATTGCAGGATTACGCGCGGTTTGCGGGACATGTGGCAAAGGTCGAATTGAACGCGCCGATCGAAGGGCTGCGGCGGTTTCAGGAAAAGATTGGCGGCGTCGAAGGCGAGGCGATTACATTCGATACCGACAAGGGCGTTTTGAAAGTGCCGTTTGTAGGGATTGAACGCGCCAAGTTGGTGTTGACGGATGCGTTGTTGAAAGCCGCCGCAAGCGGCAAAATGAGTCACTAAAGGTTTAAGCTAGGGAGAATCAAAATGGAATTACTACAAGTCGCCGATGTCGTGTCCCGCGAGAAGGGGATTGATCGCGATGAAGTTCTGGTCGCGATGGAGCAGGCTATTCAAAAAGCCGGCAAGGCCAAATACGGCCACGAACACGACATCCGCGCCGAAATCGACCGCCGAACCGGCGAGGTGCGTTTGCAACGCTGGCTGCAAGTGGCGGATCCGGTCGAAAACGAATTTACGCAGATCACGATCAAGGCTGCGAAAAAGACCAAAGACGACGCCATTGTCGGCGACTTTATCGTTGACGACTTGCCGCCGATTGAAATGGGGCGCATCGCGGCGCAAACTGCGAAACAAGTGATCGTGCAGAAAGTGCGCGAGGCCGAACGCCACCGCCAGTTCGAGGAATACAAAGACCGCGCAGGCGACGTCATCAGCGGCATCGTCAAGCGCGTCGAATACGGCAACATCACGATCGACCTCGGCCGCACCGAGGCGATGCTGCGTCGCGACGAAAGCCTCCCGCGCGAGCATTTCAAGAACGGCGACCGCGTCCGCGCCTATATCTACGACGTGCGCGAGGAACAACGCGGGCCGCAGATTTTCCTGTCCCGCACGCATCCTTTGTTTATGGCGAAACTGTTCACGCAGGAAGTGCCGGAAATCTATGACGGCGTGATCGAAATCAAATCGGTCGCGCGCGATCCCGGAAGCCGCGCTAAAATCGCGGTGGTCTCGAACGACAGCAGCATTGATCCCGTCGGCGCGTGCGTCGGCATGCGCGGCAGCCGCGTTCAGGCGGTCGTGGGCGAATTGCAGGGCGAAAAAATCGACATCATTCCGTGGTCGTCCGACCCCGCGACCTTCGTCGTCAACGCGCTTGCGCCCGCCGAAGTCGCCAAGGTCGTGCTTGATGAAGAAAATAACCGCATGGACGTCGTGGTGCCTGACGAGCAATTGTCGCTGGCGATAGGCCGCCGCGGGCAGAACGTGCGTTTGGCTTCGATGCTGACCGGCTGGGACATCGATATTCTGACGGAAAAGGAAGAATCCGAACGCCGCCAGCAGGAACTTGCCACGCGTACTTCTTTGTTCACCGAAGCTTTGGCGGTTGATGATGTGATTGCGCATTTGCTGGTCAGCGAAGGCTTTACCCGCGTTGAGCAGATTGCAGAGACTCCCGTTGACGAACTGGCCGAAATCGAAGGCTTCGACGCCGAAGTCGCCGGGGAATTGCAGGAACGCGCCCGCGCGTGGCTGGCTGAGAATGCCGCCAAGCTTGAAGCGCAGCGCAAGGAATTCGGCGTCACTGACGAAGTCGTGGCCTTGCCAGGCCTCAGCATTGAGATGGTGGTCAAGCTCGGCGAGAAGGGTCTCAAGACGCTCGACGATGTGGCCGATCTTGCCAGCGACGAATTGCGCGAGATCGTCGGCGCGGATGAACTGACGGAAGCCCGTGCCAACGAGATCATCATGGCCGCGCGCGCCCATTGGTTTAACGAAGCCCCTCAATCGTGAGATGAGGTACGAAAGGGAAAATGACGGCAGTTCTCAAACTAGCTCGCAAAAAACAGGATGCGCCCGACGGGACGCGTCGCTGCCTCGTCACGGGCGAAATGAAACTGCGTGCGGAGATGATCCGCTTCGTCATTGCTCCTGACCAAAGCGTCGTTCCCGATCTTTCCGAAAATCTCCCGGGCCACGGCCTGTGGGTCACGGCGACGCCGGACGCTATTTCGCTCGCCGCCAAAAAGAACCTGTTCGCCAAAGCCGCCAAATGCCCCGCGCGTCCGGCGGCGGCTTTGGCCGCGGACGCGGCGCGTTTAGCGCGCAAACGCTGTCTGGATTTTCTGGGCTTGGCGAAAGGCGCAGGCATCGCCGTTTTAGGCGAATCCCAAACCGAAGCTGCATTACGCGCGGGCAAACTCGCGCTTTATCTGCATGCGCCGGATGCGACGCACGCGCTGGATAATCGCTCTGACGTCCCTGAATGCGTTCTTTTCTCGCGCGACGAGTTGGGCGCGGCTCTCGGTTATGAACATATCGTCTATGCGGGGTTGATGCCGCATGGATTGACGGAGAAATTAAATAGGGAAATCAAGCGGCTTGGGTCTATGGTGGCGTGATTAGGTAAGGAATCCATTAGCGGGTAAGAAAAATGGTAATCTCAAGCTGGAGGGATTCCCTCTCCCCCCTCTTGGGGGGAGAGGGTTAGGGTGAGGGGGGACTCGGGGATTATACCCCAACCGCCCCCCTCACCCCGCCACTCTCCCCCCAAGGGGGGGGGAGAGGGAGTCCTCCTGACTTTTGTTTCACGGTTTTTCTACCTGTTAAAAGAATGTATTGGCTATCTACAGAAAAGAACGAAGGACTGAAATGACGGACGAGAAGAAGAAAACGGTGTTGAGTTTGGGCGCGAAGCCGAAGCTGGAATTGAAGAAGCCTGTGGCGAAGGCAGGCGCGGGCGCGGCCGAAACGGTGCAGCAAAGCTTTTCGCACGGGCGCTCGAAACGCGTTGTGGTCGAAGCCAAGAAGCCCAAGCGCGGCGATTCCGATGTGATGCGTTCGACGCATATGCCCTCGTCTGCCGTCAACAAAAGCGGCCGTTCCACCAGCGCCATTCTTCACGGGCTTACCAAAGAAGAACGCGAAGCCCGCGCCCGCGCCCTACTTGGCGCGGCGACGGAAACCGAACGCCCCGAACCCGCCTATTTCCAAGCCGAAGTCGTTCGTCCGCCGGTCGAGGAGGAAACGCCTGCGGCTCCCTTGACGCGCGACGCCTTGCGTCAGCGCGAACTGGAAGAAATGCGCCGCATTCAGGAACAGGAAAAGACCGAAAACGCGCGCAAGAATCAGGAAGACGAAATCCGCCACCGCGACATTCAGGCCGCGCGCAGGGCCGCTTCAGGCACAGCGACCGAGGATCGCGGCCGCAGCGCTCTGGCGCGTCCGGGCGAAAGCCTGTCGGGACGTCCGGGTATCGGCCGCGCACCAGCCGCGCGCGATGACGACGAAGGCGGCAGCCGCCGCAAACCCGGCAGAGCCGCGCTTGCGCCGCGCCGCGGTACGGGCGACGACCGCCGCGGTGGCCACAAAGTCAACGTCACGCAAGCTTTGTCGGATGAGGAAGGCGGCGGGCGCCGCCGCTCGGTCGCTTCGATGCGCCGCCGCGCTGAACGCCACCGCCGCGAAGCGATGGAGCAACAGCAGGAACCCGTCAAAGTCATGCGTGACGTGACGATCCCCGAAGCGATCACGGTGCAAGAACTCGCGAACCGTATGGCCGAACGCAGCGTCGATGTCATCAAGGTTTTGATGAAGCTCGGCGTCATGGCGACGATCGCGCAGACCATCGACGCCGATACGGCAGAACTGGTCGCGACCGAACTCGGCCACCGCGTCAAGCGCGTGACCGAAGCCGACATCGAATCCGGCCTCGGCGGCATCGAGGACTCGGCGGAAAATCTGAAACCGCGCGCGCCTGTCGTCACAGTGATGGGGCATGTCGATCACGGCAAGACTTCGCTGCTCGACGCCCTGCGCCACGCCAATGTCGTCGCGGGCGAGGCGGGAGGCATCACCCAGCATATCGGTGCGTATCAAGTCGTGTTGCCCGAGGAATCCCACGGCTTCGACCGCGTGACGTTTATCGACACCCCCGGCCACGCCGCTTTCACCGAAATGCGTTCGCGCGGCGCGCAGATCACCGATATCGTTATTTTGGTGGTCGCGGCCGACGACGGCATCATGCCGCAGACGATCGAGGCCATTCGCCACGCCAAAGCCGCGAATGTGCCGCTGATCGTCGCGATCAACAAATGCGATCTGCCTACGGCCAACCCCGCGCGCGTGCGTCAGGAATTGCTGCAGCACGATATTCAGGTTGAGGAAATGGGCGGGGAAGTCCTGTCGGTGGAAATTTCGGCCAAAGCAAAAATGGGACTCGACAAACTGCTCGACGCGGTTTTGCTGCAAGCGGAAATCCTCGACCTCAAGGCCAATCCCGATCGCACTGCCGAAGGCTCTGTCGTCGAAGCCAAACTGGAAAAGGGCCGCGGCAGCGTGGCCACGGTTCTGGTGCGGCGCGGCACGCTGCATGTCGGCGACATCTTCGTCGCGGGCAGCGAATGGGGCAAGGTGCGCGCTCTCATCGACGACCACGGCAAGAACGTCGTCAAGGCCGGTCCTGCGATGCCGGTTGAAGTGCTGGGGCTTAACAGCACGCCGATGGCGGGCGACGAATTGCTGGTGGTCAAAGACGAAGCCAAGGCGCGCGAGATCGCTGAATTTCGCTTCCGCCGCAAACGCGCGATCGCAGCTGCGGCCTCGACGCCGCGCGGCAATTTCGAGCAGATGATGCAAAACATCAAAGCCGGTTCGGTCAAGGAACTGGCGGTTTTGATCAAGGGCGACGTGCACGGTTCGGTCGAAGCGATCAAGACCGCGCTTGTCAAACTGACCGACGAAAACACCGAAGTGAAAGTGCGCGTTTTAGACGCCGCCGTCGGTCCGATCACCGAATCCGACGTCACGCTGGCCAAGGCGTCGAGCGCGTTCGTCATCGGCTTCAACGTCCGCGCCAATGCCCAAGCGCGCGAAATGGCCAAGCGCGACGCCGTCGAGCTGCGTTACTATTCGGTCATCTACAACGTGATCGACGACGTGAAGCAGGCTTTGTCGGGCATGTTGGCGCCGACCTTGCGCGAAAAATTCCTCGGCAACGCGCTTATTTTGCAGGTGTTCAACATCACCAAAGTCGGCAAAGTGGCAGGTTGTAAAATCACCGAAGGCATCGTCAAACGGGGCGCGAAGGTTCGTTTGCTACGCGACAACGTCGTTATCCATGAAGGGGCGCTCAAAACCCTCAAACGGTTGAAAGACGAAGTCAAGGAAGTGCGCGAAGGCTTTGAATGCGGTATGGCGTTTGAAAATTACGACAACATCGCCGAAGGCGACATCATCGAATGTTTCGAGCTGGAAGAGATCGCGCGGCAATTGTGAGGGATTAAATACCGATCTTCGTTCCTAATACAGGCGTCATCCCCGCGAAGGCCGGATTCATCTTGGCTACAAGAAAGCAAGTAAGAAAGATGGATCCGGCAGGCGCGGGGATGACGCCGGTTGGGGGTGAGCAAAACTCTATCCCTTCACCCACCCGCCGCCGAGACTCTTGTATACCGCGATCAGGTTTTGCGAATCCTCCGCGCGCGCTTCGATCAGGCGGGTTTGCGCGTCGTACAAAGCGCGGTCGGCGTCGAGGACGGCCAGTCGCGAGGTTTCGCCTTCCTGAAAGCGTTTTTTGGCGATGGCGCGGGAAAGCTCGGTTTTCTTGACCTCGCTTGCGCTGGCTTGCAGGAAATTTTCCTGCTGTGTGTAGGCGGACAGCGAACGTTCGACGTCCGATAAGGCGCTTAGAACGGTTTTTTGATAACTGGCCAAAGCCTCCTGTTGCTGCGCATCGACGGTGTGCAGATTGGCCGACAGGGAATTATAGCTCAAGATCGGCCACAAGACGCTGCCGCTCGCGACCCATGATTGATTGCCTCCCGTGACAAGCTTGCTGGTGCTGGTGTTCAGCGCGCCGAAGAAGCCGCTTAGGGAAATATCAGGAAAAAATTTTGCCAGTGCTGCGCCTTGTTGCGCCGTTGCCGCCGCCAGTTTGCGTTCGGCCACGCGAATGTCGGGACGCTGTGCGATGACCGAAGCCGGCGCGGCCAGCACAAGTTTTTTATCCGAAACCGGAACGGGCGCGGGCGCGCCGACGATCCCGCGCGCCGTTCCCGGCTGCGCGCCCAGCAACACGTCCAGACTAAATTCCGATTGCGCGATCTGATTGCGCAAAGTCGGAATCTGCGTTCGCGCATGCTCCAATACGGCGTCCGCTTGCGTCACGTCAAGACGCGAAGCCTCGCCCGCCTCGAACCGCTGCCGCGCGATGTCCAGCGTCTTGCGATCCGCCGCAAAGACGGCCTCGGCGATCGACAATTGCGCTTGCGCCGCGCGAACAGCGACGTAATCGCGCGCGACCTCGGCCAGCAAACTGACCCGCGCATCGTCGCGCGAGGCCTCTGAGGCTTGCATCTGCGCCTTGGCCGCTTCCTCGGCGCGGCGGTTGCCGCCGAACAGATCCATTTCCCAGCTTGCGTCGAATCCGGTTTGATAAAGGTTAAAGGGTTTATGCAGCAAACTCGAAAACGGATTGGAATTTCCGCCCGGCATCGCCATTTGATTGGCCTCGCGCGTCGCGGTGCCCTTGACGTCGCCCGAAGGCAGCAAAGCCGCATCGGCTTCGGCAACGCCCGCGCGCGCCTCGGCGATCCGCGCCTCGGCGATTTTCAGATCGAGATTGTCGGCGGCGGCCTTGTCGATCAATCGCGTCAGAACCGGATCGTTGAAATTCGCCCACCACGTCTGATCGATTTTGGCTTTGGGCGAGATCGTCTGCGCGCCGCTCGACGCCCAATCGGCAGGAATAACCGGCTCCGGCGGTTTGTAATCCGCGCCGACCTCGCACCCAGTTAAAGCCAAGGCGAGACCGGCTATAAGAAGGGAAGAAAAAAGAGGCTTCATATTTCTCTCCTAAGGCGGCGTGAGGGAATTAAGTGAGTCAATTGGTAGTCCAAAATCGAAGGCGATTCCCTCTCCCCCCTCTTGGGGGGAGGGTCGGGGTGAGGGGGGCGGTTGGGGGATAATCCCCGAGTCCCCCCTCACCCTAACCCTCTCCCCCCAAGAGGGGGGAGAGGGAATCATGCCGTTTCGGCTTCACTGTTATTTTTACTTGTCAAACTCATTTCTACAAACCGACTAATGCGTGGCGACAAAATCGTCGGAGGATTTTTCGTGAATTTTGTTATTCGGCAGAAACAACGCGCCGACGGCCAGAACGGCCACGATAACGGCGAACAACTGGAACGAGTCACTATAGCCGAGCATCGTCGCTTGCGCCACCAAATGGTGATAGATCCTCCCCATCGCCAACGCCGCCGCATGGGGCGTTCCGGTCGCGGCGATCGCCTTGATCGCCGTGGCTCTTGTTGTTTGAAAGACGGCGCTTGTTGGTGTCAGACGCTGCGCCAGAAGAGTTTGATGCAGCTGCTCGCGCCGCGCCAGATAGGTCAGGATCAGAGAAATGCCGAAGCTGCCGCCCAGATTGCGCATCAACGAGAAAAGCGCGGAAGCCTTGCCGTTTTTTTCTTTGGCAATGGCGCTGAATGCCATAGTGCTGACCGGAACGAACAGGAACGGAATGCCGCCGATTTGCAAAATGCGCATCACGACGAACGTGCGATAATCGGTTTGCGGCGTGAAGTGCATCGTCGCATACATGCCGACGCACGTCATCGCCATGCCGAAGGCGATCAGATACCGCGCTTGTATTTTGTTGACCAAACGGCTGACGATCGCCATCAGAAAGATAACGACAATTCCGCTCGGTGACAGAACCATGCCCGCCAACGTCGCGTCATAGCCGAATTGGGATTGCAGCAGAAGCGGCAGCAAGGTCACGGCTCCGTAAAGCGTGAAGCCGACGAAGAAAATCATCACGCAGGACGGGCCGAAATATTTATCGCTGAACAGGCGCAGATCGACGATCGGATCTTTTTGCCGTAACAGCCAGACAACGCCGAAGACAAGGCACGCTGCCGAAACGGCGGCGAAGAAAATGATAAAGTGACTGCCGAACCAGTCCTCTTCCTGCCCCTTGTCGAGAACGATCTGTAGACAGCCAAGCCCCAGCGCCAAAAGGCCAAGCCCGATATAATCGATCGACGCCGCGCCCGTGGCCTCGGCATGCGGCGGATCACGGACAAGGCTTCTGACCAGAAGCAAAGCGATAATCCCGACCGGCACGTTCATAAAGAAAATCCAGCGCCAGCTGTAATTATCGGTGATAAAACCGCCCAAAGTCGGGCCGATGATCGGCGCGACAACCATTGTAATGCCGGTAACGGCGAATGCTGTGCCGCGCTTTTCCTGAGGAAAGGCGTCCATCACAATCGCCTGCTGCATCGGTTGCAATCCGCCGCCCGCCAAACCTTGAACCAGCCGAAAGCAGATCAGCATCGGCAGCGAAGTCGCCATGCCGCACGCGAAAGACGCGGCAGTGAAACAGGCGATGCACAACATAAAAAAGCTCTTGCGCCCCATGACGTTCGCAAGCCAGCCTGACAAGGGCAAAACAATGCCGTTGGCGACAAGATACGAGGTCAGCACCCACGTGCTTTCATCCTGGCTGGCGGCAAGGCTGCCTGCGATATGCGACAACGACACGTTCGTGATCGTCGTGTCCAGAACTTCCATAAAAGCGGCCAGAGAGACGACCACCGCGATCAGGACGGGATGAACCGGCAATTCGCGTGGGACGGAAGGGGTAGTGAGCGACATGCGCTATTTCTCCGCCGTATCGACCGTCGGGACAACCGACATGCCAGGCCCTAGGGCCAGCGTCGCGTCGGGCGCGTGGTCGAAGGTGATTTTGACCGGCACGCGCTGCACGATCTTGACGAAATTGCCGGTTGCGTTTTCGGGCGGGAAGGCCGAGAAGTACGATCCTGTGCCCGATTGAATGCTGTCGACTTTGCCGGTCAGTTTGAGATCGGGATAGGCGTCGAGCGAGAGGGTGACCGGCTGCCCTTTGCGCATGCGCGTCAATTGCGTTTCCTTGAAATTGGCCACCACCCACATATCGTTGCCGACCAAGGTCGCCAAAGCCTGCCCGGGCTGAACGTAATTGCCGAGTTCGACGCTGCGCCCTGTTATGCGGCCGTCGATGGGCGCGACGATCTTGGTGTGAGCCAGATCGTTTTCGGCTTGCGCCAGCGTCGCCTCGGCCTCTTTGACTTGCGCCGCCAAGCTGTCGCTGTTGGCTTGCGCTTGCGCGATTGTTTTCGGCGCCGTCTGCGCGCTGCGCAAGCGGGCGTTGGCCGCGTCGAGATTCGAATGCGCGGTTTTTTCGGCGTCGATCGCCTGATCGAGCTGCGTCTGGCTGCGCGCATCGCGGCCGAGTTTTTGCATCCGTTTCAGATCGCTGGTCGCGCGTTCCCAATTGGCCTGTGCCGCGTCGACCTGCGCCTGTGCGGCCACGAGGTTTGAGGGCGCGGAAACATTCGTCGTGTCCGCGTTATTCTGCGCGGCCTCTGCCGCGGCTTTGGCGGCGTCCAACGCCGCCTGCGCGTGATCGCGCCGCGCGATATAATCGGCAGGGTCGATTTCCAGCAAAACGTCGCCCGTTTTGACCCGCTGGTTGTCGTCGATAGTTAGCGCCGACACATAGCCCGAAACTTGGGGCGCGAGGGTGACGATATCCCCGTTGATCTGGGCATCATCTGTGGATTCCTCGAAACGGTTAATGTAAAGATAGCCGCCGCAGGCTGCGATGATGCCAAGGACGACGGCAAAAAGGATAAATTTCTTCATGGCGCTTTCGTTGCGGGAGGTGGATTTTTTGGGCCGTAGGCGGCGAGGAAAAAGTCGATTGTTTGCTTGATGTGCGCTTCAAGTTCGGCGGCTTCGGGCAAAGGCGACAGGGACATCAATACGCGTTGCAGCATCTCGCCTTTCAAAAGGCTGAAGAACTGGTCGGAGGCTGTGGCGGGATCGGGAACGGAAAGTTTTCCAAGGCGGTTGAATGCGCGCAGCAGGTCGGCGAACGCCATTCGAACGCGGCGCGGTCCGACTTCGTAATAAATCCCCGCGATTTCCGGATGATGCAAAACTTCGGCGTGAATGACGCGAATCAGGCGCACGGAATCCGGCGTCATGATCTTGGCCATTGCTGCGCGCGAGATGTCCCACAGGGCGTCTTCGACCGGCATTTGCGCATAATCCAAAAGGCAAACCGGCATCCCGATTTTGTCGCAGCGCATCTGGACGATGGCGCGGAACAATTCTTTTTTGTCGGCAAAATGGCTGTAAATCGTTAATTTTGAAACCCCGGCCAGCCGCGCCACCGCCTCCATACTGGTCAGTTCATAGCCCTTTTCCATAAAAAGCTTCGTCGCCGCCAACACGATTTCTTCATGTTTAACGGTATCTTTCGGCCTTCCTTGGCGGCAAAGAGGGGATTCGTCGTTCATATAAACTGTACCGTATGGTTTAGTATTTATATTAATAGACTGGTTGGTACTGGGAAGGCAAGGAAAAAACGAAAGACAGGGAAAAAGCGCGTATGAACGACACCGATCGTCATCCCCGCGAAGGCGGGGATCCATCTTTCTTACTTGCTTTCTTGCGGCCAAGATGGATCCGCCTTCGCGGGGATGACGGCGGGAGAATTTTGGCTTGATCGCTATTCTTTGGCTTTCGCCGCCCTCGCCATGACCGCGGCGAAGAAGCCGTCGGTGTGATGTTGGGCGGGGGAGAGGGAGAGGTAATCGGCGCCGTTGAGGCCGCAGGGGAGCAGGGTGAAGTCGGGGTGGGCGGCGAGGAAGTTTTCGATTTGGGATTCGTTTTCGTCGGGGAGAAGGGAGCAGGTGGCGTAGATGAGGCGGCCTCCGGCTTTGACCAGACGCGCGGCGCTGTCGAGGATTTCGGCTTGCGTTTTCAGGAGTTTCTCAAGCCCGGGGCCAAGCGGCCTCCACCGTGCATCGGGATTGCGCCGCCATGTTCCGGTGCCGCTGCACGGGGCGTCGGCCAGAACGCGGTCGAAGCTGGCTTTATGCTTTTTCACCCACGGGTCGCGTTCGCTGCTTAAAATGCGGGTTTCGATATTGTGCAGGCCTGCGCGGCGGAAACGTTCGGTGCTGCGTTTGAGGCGGCCTTTCCTGACGTCGCAGGCGATGATTTTGCCTTTGTTTTGCATGCAGGCCGCGATCGTCAACGTCTTGCCGCCCGCTCCGGCGCAGAAATCGACGATGCGCTCGCCGGGCTGGGCGTCCACGGCAACGGCTACCATTTGCGATCCCTCGTCCTGAATTTCGACGAGGCCATTTTTCAGCATCGGCAGCGTGTT
Organism: Alphaproteobacteria bacterium; assembly: GCA_031291395.1. Classification (GTDB taxonomy): domain Bacteria; phylum Pseudomonadota; class Alphaproteobacteria; order UBA9219; family UBA9219; genus CAIXLI01. The sequence continues at coordinate 22,804 of JARLJD010000083.1, forward strand.
CAGGGAAGGCCGTTCAAAAACCCTGACGCCCCACGGCGACAAGGCGCAGGATTCGGCTTTCAGCCTCAACTGTTGCAGCGCCGCCAGAATTTCCTCGCGCGTGGTTTTCAAGGGGTTGATGCGCAGATCGAGCGTGGCGGGTTCCTGCATCGCGCGCATTTCGCGCATGAAGCTTTTGCCGAATTTCTTTTTCAGCGCGGCGAAGCAATCGGGCGGGCATTCGGCGATGATTTCCTCCGGCATGTCTGGATGTTCGATCGTGCCGCCTTCGAGTTTGCGCAGGAAAACGCGTTCGGATTCTTCTAACGCTTCAGGCGCGTATTTGCCGCCGCTGCACAATTCGCCGATGTTTTTCAGCTTCAGTTTTTCGCCGAGGGCGAGCCATGCGAGGAGGCGGAGGCGGGGTGAAGATGACTCCCCTTCCCCTTGAGGGAAGGGGCCGGGGGATGGGGGCAAGCCGCAAGAGCAGGCGTTTGGAATAACAAACATCGCACCCAGTCGCTCCCCCCCACCCCCTACCCCCTCCCTCAAGGGGAGGGGGAGTTTTGTGTATTGTCCCACCCACCAATCCAACCTCGCCTGATGTCGCAACACCGCGTAAAGCCGTGTCGAAATTTCCGCGCGGTCGTGGCTGCCGATAAAGCGGCGCGCGCGGAAATACGCGCTGACCAAAGCGTCGGCGGGACGCGGCGTGTCGTCGATTTCTTGTAAAAGCTCAAGCGTGGCTTGGATGCGGGCGGAGGGAGTCATTGAGAAGCAAGGGGGGCTTTCTTTCCCTCTACAATATGGTGGCACAGTTTGCTTCCACAGGAACAGATCATACTGCTTTCAGGGGATAAAAAATCGGCATAATCCGTGGTAATTTCTTCGCCAATCTTGATGACACGTTTTGCAATATCGCAGCGATTTCCTGGTGTAGTATTAGGATCGCAAGAATGATTGACGTATCGCTCTGGTTTTCCCATCAAAACATGTTGTCCATCAAGAAAAGCCACATAGGAATGTTCTGATTCGGGCAGGTTCATCAGTTCGTCCGGACTTAGTTTCCTAGCATTTTGCCAAGTCAGAACGACTTCTCCTTTTTGAAAAACTCTTGCTGCATAGAGACCCTTCCCATGAATGGAAGAATCTTTAACAACGACGTCGCTCAACCGAATTCCCCCGGCGGCGGGTCGACCGGAACGTTTAATTCTTCCAGAAGCAGATCTTCGTTGGTCAGTTTCATTTGGCCGATCGTGAAATGCTCGGGGGCGTTGATTTCGGGGTCGAAGACGTCCATTTCAAAGGGGGCGATTTTGATGTCGGTTTTGAACAGGGCGTTTTTGAACACGACCGTCGCCGTCAAGGTAATCAGATTGTCGCGGCCGATGCCTTTATAGGTGATCGGCATCAGGCGCGAGGCGACTTCGGCCTTTTCCTTGTCGTTGGCGTTGGCCAGCCACACCACCTCGTCGGGCTTTTCGACAATGATAAAGCGGCCCAGCTGCCCGCGCACATAATGGAAAAAGAATCTTGCATAGGGAATGCAGGTTTTGCGGTCGATTTTAATCGGGGCGCGTTCGTTGACGCTGTAAATCGGCTCGTTGGTCCAGTTCATCAGGCTGGCGTCGCCCGGCTTGTACAGCATATAGCGCGTGTTGGGCTGGGGCAGGGTGGTGTCGGACAGCGCGTACAGTTTGAACTCGTCATAAAACGGCAGATCGACGGATTGAAGGACGGTTTTATCCGCAGGCAATTTCACGGGCGAAATATCGGAGGCGATATCGGCGAGTATTTTTTGAGCCGCAGCCGCATCGACAGTCTGGAACGTAAGATCAAACATCGCAAAACCCTTGCCAGTTAATAAGGAAAGCCTATAGCCCGTTGATAAGTTATGCACAAGGCCAGATCAAGGGGATTAGGGGGAAAATAGCTGATTTGTCCTAGGAAATGGTTAACGAGGAGGGAGGATTCGGCAAAAAAATGCCGTCATTCCCGCGAAAGCGAGCATATAAGTCAAGCGGCAGTTCAGATTGAACTGCCGCTTGACTCTTATGCCGCGCTAGCCTGCCCCGTACTTGATACGGGGCGCGGCGATGGATTCCTGCTTTCGCGGGAATGACGACTGATTTTTTTCACAACCCCCGTTGCATCTTTGGAGAGGCTTTGCTATCTGGTGCCTCGGAATTAAGAATCTTACATCTTTCCGGGATACCCTCACGTGTCAGAACATCTTGACGTTGCCCTCCCTGTCGCCGGAGAACATGCTATTCTGGCGCGTCGCTATGCCAAAGCGCTTTTCGCGCTTGCCGAGCAGGACAAGGCCGTCGACGCGGTCGCTGCCGATATGCTCGCGCTTCGCCATTTATGGGACGAAAGCCCTGAGTGGCGGCTGGTTGCGTCCGATCCCCGCTTTGGAATCGAAATGGTGGGCAGGGCGGTCGCGCAGGTTGCCAAGATTACCGGCGTGAACAAATTAACTGCGAATTTTCTTGCCATTGTGGCGCAGAATCGCCGCCTCAGCCTTTTGCCGATTATGGTCAAGGATTTTTTCGAGGAAGCCGATGCGCGCCGCGGCCTGTTCCGCGCCGCCGTTCGCACGGCGCGGTCTTTGTCCGAGGCGCAGATGGCGTCTTTGTCGGCCTCGCTTAGCGCAGTCGTGGGCGGAAAGATTCGCCTGTCCGTGGTCGAGGACGCCTCGATCATTGGCGGGTTGACCGTTAAATTGGGATCTCAATTCATCGACGCTTCGGTTAAAACCAAGCTCGATCATCTGGAACGTACACTTAAGGGAGCAGGCGCGGCTGCGTGATTGCGCAGGGCGTTCGCGACAAAACAAAAAGGGAGCAGCCTAAATGGACATTCGCGTTTCTGAAATTTCCTCGGTTTTGCAACAGCAGATCGCCGGATTCGGCGCGGCGGCCGAAGTCGCCGAAGTCGGACAGGTTCTGTCGATCGGCGACGGCGTCGCGCGCGTTTACGGACTCGACAATGTCCGCGCCGGTGAAATGGTCGAATTTGCCAGCGGCGTCAAGGGGATGGCGCTTAATCTTGAGCCGGACAATGTCGGCGTCGTCGTGTTCGGCGACGATCGCACGATCAAGGAAGGCGACACCGTCAAGCGCACCGGCGCGATCGTTGAAGTGCCCGTTGGCAAAGGCCTTTTGGGTCGCGTGGTCGACGGTCTGGGCAACCCCATTGACGGCAAAGGGCCGCTTAAAGATGTTAAAATGACCCGCGTCGAGGTCAAGGCACCCGGCATTATTCCGCGTAAATCGGTGTCGGAGCCGATGCAGACAGGCTTGAAGGCGATCGATTCTTTGGTGCCGATCGGCCGCGGCCAGCGCGAGCTGATCATTGGCGACCGCCAGACCGGCAAAACCGCAGTGATTATCGACACCTTTATCAATCAAAAAGCGATCAACAAGGGCGACGACGAATCCAAGAAGCTTTACTGCATCTATGTCGCGATCGGGCAGAAGCGGTCGACCGTGGCGCAGATCGTCAAGACGTTGGAAGAATCGGGCACTTTGGACTATTCGATCGTCGTTGCCGCGACGGCGTCCGAGCCAGCGCCGATGCAATTCATCGCGCCTTATACCGGCTGCGCGATGGGCGAATTTTTCCGCGACAACGGCATGCATGCGTTGATCGTTTATGACGATTTGTCGAAGCAGGCGGTGGCCTATCGCCAGATGTCATTGCTGCTGCGCCGTCCTCCCGGTCGCGAAGCCTATCCCGGCGACGTGTTTTATCTGCATTCGCGCTTGCTCGAACGCGCGGCGAAGATGAATGACAAGCAGGGCGGCGGTTCGTTGACCGCGCTGCCGATTATCGAAACGCAGGCGGGCGACGTTTCGGCCTATATCCCGACGAACGTTATTTCGATCACCGACGGGCAGATTTTCCTTGAAACCGGCTTGTTCTATAAGGGCGTGCGTCCTGCGATCAACGTCGGCTTGTCGGTCAGTCGCGTCGGCTCTGCCGCGCAGATCAAGGCGATGAAGCAGGTGGCGGGTTCGATCAAGCTGGAATTGGCACAGTTCCGCGAAATGGAAGCCTTCTCGCAATTCGCCTCCGATCTCGACGCCACCACGCAAAAATTGCTCAACCGCGGGCGTCGTTTGACTGAACTTTTGAAACAGCCACAATACACGCCTTTGTCGATCGAAGAACAGGTCTGCGTGATATTCGCGGGCGTTAGAGGCTTCCTCGACAGCGTCAAGGTCGAAGACATCCCGCGCTTTGAAAAAGGCCTGTTGCAGGAATTGCACAGCGCCGGCGCCGCAATCCTCGCCGCCATCCGCGCCGACAAGCAGATCAAGCCGGAGACGGAAGAGAAGCTTAAGACGCTGATCGGGACTTACGGGAAGATGTTCGCGTAAGGCGAAAAGAATTTCCTTGTCCGACCGATGAGGGGGGCCTTATTCCCAAGGCGCTGCCGTTCGCATCGTTTTGCCGAGCCGTTCGTTGGGGCGCGGATCAGCGTCGAGGCGCGCCAGAAAATCCGCGTAGGCTTTCGGGCTGACCATAAAAATCGTGCGGTCAAGCAAGGCGTCCTCGGCAGCGCGACGCGAGGCCTCAATCATAAAATCAGTGCGCGTTTTTCCCATAAGCCGCGCCGCCCTGTCTATCAAGCCGCGTTCATTCGGTTTGATGCGGAGGTTGAGGCTAGAACGCTTTGTCGCGCGGCGTGTCAAGGCGGGCATGATAATATCTCCGTGGTGTGCGGGGGTTCGCCAATGTTTACTAGTGTAGCACAGGGTATATACGTTGTCATTACAATTATTTTTTGCTATGGTCGATCAGGTTGACGGATTATTAGGTTGTCCTTGACGTGAAAGATTTGGCTTTATGTCCAAGCATAAAATTTCCGCGCCCAAGCCGCTCGCCGACTATCACGAGGTCGGCGGTTTTTCGTCGGGCGTGGAATCTTTGGACATCTGGTTGAAAAACAGGGCTCGCGCCAATCAAACAAGCGGAGCATCGCGCACATTCGTTGTTTGTGAGGCGCGCAAGGTTGTTGGATATTACGCGCTAGCCTCAGGCGCAATCAGCGCAGACGACGCTTTGGGGCGATTTCGGCGCAACATGCCGGATCCCATTCCCGTTGTCATTCTTGGACGTCTCGCCGTCGATCGGTCTTGCCAAGGGCGTGGACTGGGGCGCGCCCTGTTTCGCGACGCGGCGTTGCGCGTTATCAACGCGGCAGACGCCATAGGCATACGCGGCATTATCGTTCACGCGGTGTCCGAAAATGCAAAGGCGTTCTATGTAGCCATAGGATTTGATCCCTCGCCTTTCGAGCCAATGACGCTGATGATCACATTGTCCGATTTGCGCTTCGAGATGCTTGGGGAAAAATAACCAAGCAATTGCTGCTGGTATTTTCTTTTAGGCCTCGTCCATAAATAAGTGAGTCATATGGCGAAGGATTTTTGTTCCCTCGCTTTGTCGCGAAAAGGTCGAATGTACTGGACGTACATGACTTTTTCGCGACAAAGCGAGGGAACAAAAAGACGAGCCAGATGGCTCACTTATTTATGGACGAGGCCTTACCCCCGCCGTTTCTGCGGCGCGATGTCCAGCGGCTCGATAGGCTCGCCATATTGGTAACGCGCCATGTCGGCTTCGATCATCGCCGCGTATTCCGCTGTTTGCGGATCGATCGGGAAAGGTTGCGGTTGAGGGGGCGTTTGAAGGGCGCTGCGGTGATTTTGGATAAAACCGCGCACGGATTCCCACAAGGCGAGCGTGGTGCGAACGACGGCAGGGGATTCGCCCGCCGTCGGAACGGGCGCGGGCGCATTGACAATCGCAACGCTGGCGTCCTCGACACCGGCTTGCGGTATTTCCGCGGCTACGCTCACCGCCGCGTCGCTCTGCAAGCGCGGCGCGTGACTCCTTGCCGCTTTCGGCAAATGGCCGGTTTGCTCGATCTCCGCCAGTTTGGGCAAAACCTCCTCAATGTGGCGTGCCAAGGCTTCCAAGGCTTGCTTTTTGGGGGCATCGTGGCCAGCGCTCGTCGGGCTGTAGAGCGCGGCATAATCGCTCGATTGGCCGTAAAGCGACGCGATTTGCCGCGCCAGTTCGGCGCCCATCAAGCCCAGCCGCCCGACATAGGCCTGATACAAAGTCGCGCGAATGCGCGGCCAGAGCGCCGCATGATCCTCTGCCTCGCTGGCGATGCTTCGGGCGCGGCCGAGGCAAACGCCGCGCGCGGCCATGAGCTCGCCGCGCAAAGCCGCTGCGACCGCCCGTCTTTCTTCGCGCCGGTCGCGGATTTTCTGCGCTGCCAAACTGCCCATAATGCCGATGGCCGTCGCCAGCATCAAAAGGCCTGCGATCAGAATCTGATAGCGTTCAAAGAAACCGGCTTCCTCGCCTGTGGGGCTGGGCGCGTCGTCGAGGCGCGCTTGCGCCTGTTGCGCAAGGATATCGGCGGCGATTTTTGCTTGCAATGGGGCTTCGAGAGCGGCTGCTTTATCGGGATGTGGGGCGATTTTGTCGTTTTTCCCGTTTTCGGCCTCGCCTGCCAACAAAACGGCGCTTTCCTGTTTGGGCGGCGGCGGCGCTAAAGCCGGAGCGGGAACGGTGGCCGTGCCGACCGCAACCGACCACAGCCCGATTTTCTGGTTTTCCGCGGCTTGCTCAGCCGCGGAATAAGGCGCGGCCAGTTCCGTGTCCGCAATCGATCCGCGCGCCGTCACGGCCAGACCGTGTTTCAAAAGCGCCAGAGCCATATCTTCGCCGTTGGCGTTGGCGCAGGTCGCCAGCAAACGGCCGTCGTGGCCGCGGTCGCGTATAGTGCATGAGACGGGGTGCCCTGCCGCCAGCGCATCAAGTTCGGCGCGCGCCTGCGGGCCAAAGCTGGCCGACAATTGCGGTGGCACGACGCCGAACAAACGCAGATCGACGTCGCCGATGCGCAGTTTTTCGCCGTCGATAATGGCGGCTTGTCCCTGAATCTGCCGCGTGGCGGGAGTCGCCTCATGTTGCGAGGCCAGAATTTCACGGCTGACGGGCGCGCGCGGCATGCGGCGCGGCGCGGGCATTTCCTGCGCCGCGGCAGCCGTCGCGGCCAGAAGAGACAAAGCGATAAGAGCCAGCGTCGTTCTTTTCATTGGAAAAACATCTCAACCCGGTGAAGACATGCGCTGTAATATACCCCTTCGCCAATCCCTTGCGCAAGGTTGGTGAGGGGGAGTGTCTCTATCGTTGCTCATATCGCCTTATCACCTAAATCTTCAGTGTTCTCCTAAAGCCTTCCGCGTTGACAAGCAGCAAGAAAAGGATTCAATTGATGAAAAGTAAAGTGGTAGAAGCAGACATCGAACGGCTGGTGGCATAGCTAGTGAAACTTAATCGGCGGGGGTTATCGTGCTAATTAGTCAATCTGACAAAGACATATATTTCAAAGCGATGGCAGAGAGCTATCGGGCGCTCAATTTAGTTCGACGTCTACCGAAGCCTTCTTCCGATGATGCGCCAGCTAAGCCTGACATAAAAGATGTGGCCTTGGACTTTTTATATATTCTTAAGGTTGGGTATTACGTATTTGGAGATGACCAAAATTTGTCTGCGCGCCTCCGAGATTATTTTAACTATGAAGGCGTTTTGTTTAATTCACTCCTAGGGCGTGATCCGTTTTTTGAATCCAGAATCAATCTCGACCTCAAATCATCGAATTCTGTTCTTGATCGACGAGAAGGTAATATTCTTTCTTCTTTTTGTCAGAAGCACGAGCTCGAAGATGGATTTCTTCATAATTTGATAACCATAAAAGATTCGAAAAGTGAGGGGGAGCGTAAGGTTAGCCCCGGGCGGCCACCCCAAAACAACCAACTTGGGGACGCCCCAAAAGCCAAAACTTTTGAACCCATAAACTAACTTGCAGCAGATGTTAATCTGCCCCTAAGCCGACGTGAGGAAATTAAGTGAATCTGTTTGACGATTAAAAATAACGGCGAAGCTGAAACAGCGGCCGTTTCAGAAACGAAGAAAGAAAACCATCGAAAAAAGCCGCTTAAGTCCGCTCGGCGGCGGTCTGTGAACAGGTGGATAACGTTCGCCTCCGCGCTACGCGCTTCGGCTCACGTTCCCCACATGTTCACAGACCCCACAAACCACAGCAGCGGACATTTAATGTGCTACAGAAACCAGACATCTGGTTTTGCTATCGACAGGTTGATGAGGGGGCGCAGGTCTCTATATTCATAGTCGTTCCTATCGCCTTGCCTCTATCTTCAGTACCCGCCTAAAGGCCAGATGTGTTGACAAGCAGCACGAAAAGGGTTCAATTTATGAAAAGAAAGTTGTAGAAGCAGACATCGAACGGTCAGCGGTAGAGCCAGCAAAACTTAATTGGCGGATGTTATTATGTTAGTGAATCGATCTGACAAAAACACATATGTCAAAGCGATGACAGAGAGCTATCTATCGCCCGCTTTACTTAGCAAGGCATCGAATCGTTCTTCCGATGATAAGCCATCTCAGCCTGAGATAGATGCGGTCTTGCACCTTTTGTATATTTTTAAAGTTGGGTATTACGTATTTAAGGATGACCGTTACATATCTGAACGCCTCCGAAATTATTTTTTACACGAGGGCGTTTATTTCGATTCAATTCTGGAGCATGATCGGTTTTATAAATCTAGGATAAGTCTTATCCTCAAGGAATCACCGAATTCTGTTCTTGATCAACGTGAAAATGATATTCTTTCTTCTTTTTGTCGCCAGTATAAGCTCGAAGATGGATTTCTTCATAATTTGATAACCATAAAAGATTCGAAAAGTGAGGGGGAGCGTAAGGTTAGCCCTGAGCGGCCACCCCAAAACATCCAACCTGTGGACGCCCTAAAAGCCAAAACTTTAGAACCTATAAACTAACTTGCAGCAGATGTTAATCTGACTCGCCAACGCTCGTCCCCCAAAGAGGGTATTTTAACTTTGCGTTAATCCCCTCAAGCGAAAGGGCTTCCATTTGAAACGCGCGCGGTTTAGAAATGGAGCTTACTGATTCCTGACAGGTTGCATCCGGCTCATGTCCTCGCGGTATTTATTGAAGATCAACGGGCTGTTGATCGTTCCAGCTTTTGTTGTCGGCGCAAGCGTTTGCGGCGTCGCTTATGCGTCTGGCTCTGTGGGCAACACTCCTGCAGTGCAGACTTACGCCGATCAGGCCGTGCCGACAGCCCCGCCGCCCGGGGAAACTTATTACAATTCCCCGCTGGCGGCAGGAACCCTGACGCTGGAAGACGTGTTGGAGGCGCATCGCCCCTCTTCTGAAAAAACACCGAAATTGCCTGCGATCGGCGGCACGCCTTCCGCGACGGCCACGGCTCCTCTTATGGCGCAACCGTCGCATTCAAGCGCAACAGGGTTGATGTTGTCGGAGGGCATGAGAGAAGTTTTGCAAAAGGTTGACGCTTCTCCCGCGAACGCTTCGGCTAAAGCGGGCGCGCCTTTATCTGCGACCGTTCCTATTGCGCCCCTCGCGTCTGCGCAGCCTCAGGCGCATGGGCAACCGGTTGCGCTCGTGGCCGGTTCGGCAACGGCAAACGCCTCCGGTTTTGTCTATCAGCCCGGTCAGGCTCCCCAAAATCTTGCGGCGAGTCCTGCCGTTGCTTCTGTGCCGGTTCCAGCTTCTGCCGCGTCAGCGGCGACTGCGCCGGATACGCAGGCCGCGCCGGAGGCCGCTGCCGCTGCATCGGAGCAGACTTGCGACCAGAATGTTCAGGAATGGGAGAAAAGCTGCGGTGAGGCGGGGTATCCTTCCACCTATGTCGGCAAGATCGTCGGCGAAACGCGCACTGGATGTTCCGATGGCGCGTTGCATGATGTTTGGGTCACGAACACCTGCGCTCCGCCTGAGGCTGTTTCGGCGCAATCCGCGAAGACGGACGGCGTTTGCGGCGAGGCCTCGAACAACGAATTTTCCGATGCGCCCACGGCCAATTTGTGCGGGCAGGGGATTGCCAGCGCCGTCAACGGCGACGGCCCGTGGACATGGGCTTGTTCGGGCATTAACGGCGGAAATGCAGCCGCTTGCATCGCGCGCAAGCATGTAACGCCCGTAAACGGCGCGTGCGGTTCGGCCAATGGCGTGGCCACGGCGACGGTTCCCGACGATTCCGATTTATGCAATGCTGGAACGGCTTCGACGATCAAGGGCAACGGCCCGTGGACATGGTCGTGCAACGGCGCGGGTAAAGGCCGCAGCGAGAGCTGCATAGCGCCGCTCGTGGGCAACAAAACGTCCGCAGCCGCGCCGGTCGCCGCTACAGAACCTGTTGCTGCCGAAGCTCCTGCCGCGCCTGTTTCCTCTTCGGCTCCTGCCGCGGCTGCTTCCGCCGACACGTCCGCAGATAAGGGCGAGTTATGCGGCGCGGCGGCGGAAACGCTGGCCTATGAAGCGCCGGACAAGGATCTGTGCCGCGAAGGAACGGCTAGCGCTGTCAACGGCTCCGGCCCATGGACGTGGTCTTGCACGAACAATGAAAATGTGACGTCGTCTTGCCGGACATTGTCTTTGAATGACAACGCGGCGGCGACACCTTCTCCATCTGCGCCTGCTCCGGACACGGCTGTTGCGGCGGAACCCGCTGCGCCCCAAGCCGCGCCGCCCGCGCCGGTATCGACTGCTTCCCCTGACGCGCCGACGAACAATCCTTTCTCGCATCCCTCAAGGCCGTCGAAGAAAGAGGAACTTGCTTGCGGCCCTGCGGCGAAGCAGATTTTGCACGTGGCTCCCTCCGCGAATGCGGGCTTGTGCGAAGGCGGCAAGGCAAGCGAGGTGCGCGGCGACAATCCGTGGCATTGGACATGCAGAAAAGGCAAACATAAAATCTCGTGCGAAACGCCGACGCCGATTGACGCGGCATGCGGCCCTGCTAATGGCGCTGCGCTTGAAGCCGCCCCCTTTTCCGGCCTATGTTCTTCAGGCGCGTCGTCGAGCGTGGCGGGCAACGGCCCGTGGACATGGACGTGCAGCGGGATCAACGGCGGCATCGACGTCAGTTGCGCCGCCTCCGTGCAAGCCAAAGCCGGAAAAATCGACGGCGTATGCGGCACTGCCGACGGCGCTAACCTGAAAGAAGCGCCCGCCGCCGAAAGCCTGTGCGCGAGCGGTAAGCCCAGCGCCGTCAACGGGGACGGGCCGTGGGCGTGGTCTTGTTCCGGAACGAATGGCGGCGCGGCGGGGTCGTGCGCGGCCAATAAGATTATTCCGCCCAAACCCCCCGGCCCTTCCGTCAACGGTTTGTGTGGCCTTGCCAACGGCGTGACGACTTCCGTGCGTCCGGCGGACGATCTGTTATGCGCCAGCGGCACGCTTTCCAGCGTGGTCGGCAACGGCCCGTGGAATTGGAGCTGCAGCGGAGAAAATGGCGGCATGACCGTCAGTTGCACGGCGCCGATGCAGCCTCCTCCGCCGATTGACGGCGCTTGCGGCGATGCGAACGGCGTTGCAACGCTGATTATGCCGCAGAGCGGTCTCTGTTCGTCCGGCATCACCGGCGCCGTCAGTGGCAAAGGGCCTTGGACATGGACGTGCTCCGGTGCGAATGGCGGCAGCCCTGCTTCCTGCATCGCGCCGCTGGCCGGAAAATCAGCCGCAACGCCTTCGATTATGACTTTGGCGTCGGGGGATAGTGAGGCGTCTGCGCCAACCGCTGCGCCTGCGGGGTTGGTGACGCCGCGTTTGGCCTCGAAGGGAGTCGAGCCTTCGCTTGACAAAAATGTTTTGCCCAGTCTTATGCCGTCGAAGTCTTTTGCTTCGGCTCCGACGCCCTCAAAGGTTCCGGGGACTGCGCATGTGACGGGGGATAACGCGCCAAGCTCTGTTCCTAATCTGCCGGATGGATCTGCGCCCCTTACACCGCCCGATTTAAGCAGCACGTTGCCGACGACCCCTGTTCTGCAAGAAACCACAGCCGAGGGCGCGGCGAGTATTCCCGGAAATCACCTGACGCTCGATCCCTCGCTTTCGACCATTTTGTTTACGCCTAAATCCGGCAACATCGATGAAAAAGTCCTACCCATGCTCGACAAGCTGGTAACGGTGTTGCAGAACAACCCCGATGTGCGGATTTCGCTGTATGCCTATGCCGACAATGCCGGTTCGACGCCGCGCGACGCACGACGGCTGTCTTTGGCTCGCGCTTTGGCGGTGCGCGATTATCTGTCTTCAAAAGGCGTCTCGGAAAGCCGCATCGACGTTCATGCCAAAGGCGCGAACACAACCTCCGGCGTTATGGATCGGATCGATGTGAAGGTGAATGCGTAGGCTGAATAGCGGGACAATGTGCAAAAAATATATTTTTATTGCGCGGCGATGCGTTGAAATTTTGGCGCGCTTTTACCATTTATCATTCGTAACGTTATAAATTATCCTTTCGTAGGAGCGGCTTCCAGCCGCGACTGTTGCCGTAACAACAAAGGGTCGCGGCGGAAAGCCGCTCCTACGAGAAGTCGCAATTTGTGCCGGATTGCGGTATAATTCGGACACGGCTCGCAAGAAAAAGGCAACCAAGTGAACAACTCTACCGGCAAGAACCTCGCGCTTCTCCTCATTATCGGGCTTTTGCTCGCGCTTTTGTTTAATACTTTTCAAGGCGCAGGCGGCGCGGCGCAGCAGCAGAGTATGATGCCCTTCAGCGCGTTTATGCAGCGCGTCGAGGAAGGCAAGGTCGCCGACGTGACGATCCGTGGTCCCAGCATTAGCGGCCATTTGACCGATGGCGGCACGGCGTTTTCGACTTACGCGCCGAACGATTCGTCGGTGACCGACAAATTGCTGGCCAAAAACATCAAGATCACCGCCGAGCCTGAGGATCGTGACGCGCCGACTTTCTGGGGCTTTGTGTTTTCCTATGGGCCTATCTTACTGTTGGTCGGGGCGTGGTTGTTCATGATGCGCCAGATGCAGGGCGGCAACGGCCGCGCGATGGGGTTTGGCCGCAGTCGCGCGCGCATGCTGAACGAGAAGACCGGCAAGGTCACGTTCGAAGACGTCGCGGGCATCGATGAAGCCAAGCAGGAATTGCAGGAAGTCGTCGATTTTCTGAAAGACCCGCAGAAATTCCAGAAACTGGGCGGCAAGATTCCCAAAGGCGTTTTGCTGGTAGGCCCCCCCGGCACCGGCAAGACGCTGACCGCGCGCGCCGTGGCGGGAGAGGCCAATGTGCCTTTCTTCACGATCTCTGGCTCCGACTTCGTTGAAATGTTCGTCGGCGTTGGCGCGAGCCGCGTGCGCGACATGTTCGAGCAGGGCAAGAAAAACGCGCCCTGCATCATCTTCATCGACGAAATCGATGCGGTAGGCCGTCATCGCGGCGCGGGACTCGGCGGCGGCAACGACGAACGCGAACAGACCCTAAATCAATTGCTGGTCGAAATGGACGGGTTTGAAGCCAATGAAGGCGTGATTCTGATCGCCGCGACCAACCGCCCCGATGTGCTTGATCCGGCTTTGCTGCGTCCCGGGCGTTTCGACCGGCAGGTGGTTGTCCCAAATCCCGATATTCTGGGACGCGAGAAGATCATCAAGGTTCACATGCGCAAGGTGCCTTTGGCGGCGGATGTCGATCCGCGCGTGATTGCAAGGGGCACGCCCGGGTTTTCAGGCGCGGATTTGGCCAATCTGGTCAACGAGGCTGCTCTTTTGGCCGCGCGCGCCAACAAAACCGCAGTCGGCATGGCCGAACTCGAATCCGCCAAGGATAAAGTGATGATGGGGTCTGAGCGCCGGTCGATGGCGATGACCGACGAGGAAAAGAAACTGACGGCCTATCACGAGGCGGGGCATGCGCTGGTAGGCTTGAACGTGCCGCAAAGCGACCCGTTGCACAAAGTCACGATTATCCCGCGCGGCCGCGCCTTGGGCCTGACGATGAGCTTGCCCGAACGTGACAAATACGGATCGACGCTGACCGAAATGACCTCGCGCCTCGCGATTTTGTTTGGCGGACGCATCGCAGAGGAAATCATTTTCGGCAAGGAAAACGTCACCACCGGCGCGTCGAGCGACATTCAGCAAGCGACCTCGCTGGCGCGGCGGATGGTTACGGAATTCGGCATGTCGGATAAACTGGGGCCCGTGCGCTATGGCGCGAACGAGCAGGAAGTTTTCCTCGGCCACTCGGTTACGCAGCAACGCAACATCTCGGAGGCGACCGCCGAACTGATCGATGAGGAAGTGCGCCGCCTGATCGACGATGGCGAGGTTTGCGCGCGCCGCATTTTGATCGAACGCAACGAGGATTTGCACAAAATCGCCAGTGCCTTGCTGGAATTTGAAACGCTGTCGGGCGACGAAGTGCGCGGCTTGTTGCGCGGCGAGCCGATCGTGCGCACGGAGGACAGCCAAACGCCGCCGCCCGCTGCGGTTTCCTCCGGCAAACGCGGCTCGGTTCCCGCGTCGGCCTTGCCGCCCGGGCCTTTCGCGCCGCACCCGCAATCGGCGCGCGACATTACGGTTTGACGCGACATGGCCAAGGAAAAAGCGGAAAAAAAGACCGGCGGCAAGCCCCAGAAAAAATCAGGCGGTAAGCTGAAATTTATTTCGCTGATGGCCGTCTTTTGCGTCGCCGCGCCTTTTATCATGCCGACGCTGCTTTTGGCGCTTGTGGGACTTATTCCCACTTATGTCGCTTTCACTACCGACGACGACCCGCAAAAATCGGGCGCGACCTCTGTTTGCGCGATGAATTTTGCCGGACTGACGCCTTTCGTCATCGATCTGTGGGAAAAGGGGCAGACAATGGCGAACGCCGTTCATATCCTCAGCGAAGCCAATAGCTGGCTTGTTATTCTGGGCGCGGCCGCGATCGGGCAGTTGATCGTTTATACCGTCCCTCCGGCAATCGCGACTTTGACTTTGACCAACGCCGACGCCCGCATCAAAAATCTGCGCAAGAATCTGGAAATGCTGAAACAGTCTTGGGGGCCGGATGTGGCGACGACGAAACCGATTGATAAGATCGTGCAGGGGTGACGCTGGCCGCTAGCGGGTTAATTTCCAGATATATGCGCGTAGTTTCCTGAACCAACCTTGAGACTTTTGGGGGCAAAAGTCATCGTTTGTGATCGAGCCGCCGACCGCAAGCTGTTCCACATAAGCGCGGCAATCGCTCTCGGCTTGTTCACCGGATTTAATAGCTGCGCCAATGTCAGATACAAAAGGTTCCGATTCTTTGCAGGCGGTTAGAGTATCTGTGTTGGTATTAACGGTACATTCTTTGGTCGCAATCGCCCCCGCTTTTGTAAAACTTTCCAAGTTGGCTGTAATGATCTTCGATCCGTCATTCAAGTTCGTTGCTTTCGTAGCAATCCACACGCGGCCTATGTGCTGAAGCCGCTCTGCTGAATGAACGGCGTCATGGGGGTATCTGGCGATCTCGAAATAGGCCGCATCAAATTCAGGATACCGTTTGCCTCGTTTCCATGCGCAATTTATGTAAACCGCTGTTCCATCGGGAGTTGCCGACGTGAGCCAAGCAGAGTAAGGGGTTGCGCCGCTGAAAATCGGCTTTGCGCCCGGCACCACAGAGGCGCGGCCACACGAAGCGGCGCTTGATTTTGAGGAAGATGAAGCCCTCGTTCCCAAAGTAGGCGTAAAACCGTTTGTTGCAAGAAACAGGGAAGCCGTGATGGATGCAAAAATTGCAGTTGGGGTAAAACGCATCAAAGACACTCCAAGTTGATAATATATTTCGCAAGGTTACAAATTATCTGTTCGTAGGAGCGGCTTCCACCCCCGCCGGTTGGCGCCAACCCCCAAGGTCGCGGGGGGTACCCGCGCCTACGCAAAATAAAAAAT
>JARLJD010000084.1 GCA_031291395.1 Alphaproteobacteria bacterium
CTGCGACCGGCCTAAAAGGTACGCCCATTCCAAGATGAAGACTGTGCAGCATTGCTCACATCAAGAGGATTTGTCACGGTCGTTGGTTTTACATGTTAATGACCCGCTGCGCTCGAAGCCCGGATCACTACTGTCCGGTTAAGTATCGAACAAATTCAACTGGTTATATGGCGGCGCATCGTCGTTGTCGTCGTCAACGTCTTGAAAGGCGCGGAAAAGCTGGATTTTCTCGAAAGAGTGGACGGATAAAATCTGTAGGAAAGTAGAGAGCGACGTATCGAGCGCCAGTTCCTTTGTGATAATCGCCGCCAGCACATAAAAGCAGACCGCCGTCCAGATTTGCGTCTTCACTGCATTCTCGGATGTGCCGAAAAAATGGCGAATGCGCAAATGCTGCTTGATCCATTTGAAAAACAGTTCGACTTGCCAGCGCTGCTTATAGAGCGCGGCGATGGTCAGCGCGGGCAGCATGAAATTGTTTGTTAGGAAAGCCAGTCTCTTGCCTGTTTCCGGATCGCAAAAATGCACGCGACGCAAATGTTCCGGATAGTTGCGGCGCGTGTAGAATCCATCGAGCGCGATGCTCTGATCGGCGCCGAGGCCGGTCGATTTATCGACTGGCCGCGAATAGACGCGATGATACTTCATGTTAATTTTTGCGCGGGTGACGAAGAAAGCTCCGGCCTGATGCAGCGAATGAAGCCTTGCGAAATCGACGTAGCCGCGATCCATCACGTAAATGGCGCCGGCCTCCGGCGTGATCAAATCCAGCGCGAGCGCATCGCCCATTTTGCCGTCGGAAACATGGATAAAGCTTGGGATTGGGCCGCGCAAATCAAGCAGCGTGTGCATTTTGACGGCTGCTTTCGTCGAACGAAAATCGGCCCACGGAAACAGCGACAAACACAGATCGATCGTCGTGCTGTCGAGCGCGTAAACAGTGTTCGCGAGATCAAGGCCTATGTCGTCATCGACGTAAACTTTGCGTGCTCGACGGATCAAGACAGCGGCAATGTCCGCCCATATGCGCCAGTCTCGCCGTTCGTTTGCATCGGCCAACGTCGACCTTGCAACGGGCTCACGCAGTCCCATGCCATACAGCTTCGATGGTTGTGCGCCAAGACATTCTTCGATATCGCGCAGGCTCTCGCGATACGTCATCTGCGCGAACGTCATGATGCGAAATTGTTCACTGCAACGGAGACTGCGGACGCGAATATCGCCGCCATAGCGCGAGACGATTCGATCGAAACTCGTCCACGGCACGAAATCCATAATTTGCGAAAACAGCGTCCGGCCAAAGGTCACGGCAGCGCTCCCCGATCAGAAAAATCGGGAAAACTACCGCAAAATCACCAAGCCGAGTTCAAATCGACACCAAACGAAAGCAGCTCTAACGTATTGCTCTCCAAGGATTATCCAAGCTACCCGGTTCGCTTAACCGGACAGTAGTGAAGCGCCACGCATCGGCGGAGCGAGTTATGTAAGCACGCATCGGTTTCGGCCGCCGGTCTTGGCGGCACTGAGAGC
>JARLJD010000085.1 GCA_031291395.1 Alphaproteobacteria bacterium
GCACAAGCTGTCTTTAAAGATTTAAAACAGTTGTTGCGACGCGACCACCCCCACACTCAAACATCACCCCCACCCTAACCCTCCCCCATAGAGGGGGAGGGGATTCCACCGCTTTTGCGGCACTGCTGTTTCTTTCTCACGAAAACAAATTCACTTATTTCCTTGCGTCACCTAAGCGAGTTGTTTTAGCACGGTTTTTAGAGGTGCCAACCCATAAAAACAATGGTTATACTGGCGATCCTTTTATCGAAAAACAGCGCAACACTACATGATCTCACCCATCTTTCTTCTCGCTTCGTCCTCGCCGCGCCGGTTGGCTCTTCTGGCGGATATGGGGGTTACGCCCGACAAAATCATCGCCGCCGATATCGACGAAACGCCCCAGCCGCGCGAAAAGCCGCGCGATTTGGCCGCGCGGCTGGCGCTGCAGAAACTGCGAGCCGTCGCGCAGAACGAAACCGGCGCGTTCATTCTCGCCGCCGATACCGTTGTCGGTGTCGGACGCCGCGTTTTGCCCAAGGCCGAAACGCCAGCGCAGGTGCGCGACTGTTTGCGCCTGATGTCGGGGCGCAGGCATCATGTCTATACCGGCGTTGCCCTTCAAACGCCGCAAGGCAAAATCCTGCGCCGCGTGTGCGACAGCGCGGTTATTTTCCGCCAGCTTTCCGTGCAAGATATCGAAGCCTATGTCCAATGCGGCGAAGGTATCGGCAAAGCGGGCGGCTACGCCATTCAGGGGAGGGCGGGAGCCTTGATCCGTTTTATTTCCGGCTCTTATTCCAATATCGTCGGACTGCCTTTGTTCGAGGTCGCGCAAATGCTGCGCGGCGCGGGATGGAAGCTATGACGGGCGGCGGCAAATGCCCGATTTGCGGCAAACCGGAGGCCGAAAAATTCAAGCCTTTTTGCTCCCAACGTTGTTCGATGCGTGCCTATCCGGTTGCAACCCACAGCCCCTAGATGTAGGGTGTGGGGATGGATATTCTGCAACGCCCTGATCTTACTTTTCCGAAGTCGCTGCCCGAGTTTCAGCGACTTTTTCCTGATGATGCGGCCTGCGCCGCC
>JARLJD010000086.1 GCA_031291395.1 Alphaproteobacteria bacterium
GGCAAGGACAAGGCTGCGCAAGCGCTCGGAAAGAAAGGCGGCGCGGCGCGGGCGAAGAGCCTCACGCCAGAGCAACGCGCCGAGATCGCGAAGAAAGCGGCGGAAAGTCGTTGGAAAAAGTAGAATTGGATTGACGCGACATCTTTTTTTCCCTCAAATGAGGGATCAAAACTTATCGCGGCGGATTTTCCGATGCTTTCTTCCAAACTCTATACGCAAGATCATGAAGTTGATGGGCGTCTGACCAGATTCCCTGGCAAAATTACGCACCCGGAGCTAATCGAAGTCGTCCGACTTATCTTATCGGCTCGCGCGGATGCGATCGCTGTTGATCCGCTCAGCGCCGCTGGACAGTTTTCCTACATTTTTGGCACGCGGCATCTTCGTCTTTTGCTTTGCCCTAAAGGCTGGGTGATTGATCGCACCGATAACGTGGAATCTGTCCGGCACGAGGCCTCTGGAATTTCCATAGTTTTTCAGAATGCCGACCAAGCTTGCGTTCCGATGCAAGGCCCAAAAGCCTTGCACGGCAAAGGGGCAGCAGCAGTACGCATGATCGGCAATAGCCAAGGTGTTCTTTTCCCGAATGGCGAAATCCCCGAAGCAATTCCTCCACAGAAATTAAATAATTTGAATTCTGCGGTTTGGTATTTTTGCGTCTCTTTCAACAATGATGAGGCCCAAGCGGAATTGTCTCTTCCCGCCACTTTAAATGGCACAAACTTCGGTCTTTTCATCGAACGAATCTTTATCACACTTGATGGTGACGATCCTCTGATTAGCGGCAAACGGACCGACGATACTGGTCCAGCCGAAGGCGTTCCGCTGATTTCGAGAAAATAAAACGATGTTTAACCCTATAAGATTAGAACTGGCGCGGAAGCGGCGCCGGATGACAGCTAGGATTCTTTCGGCACGGGCCGAAGTTGCGCCGGTCACGCTTTCGCGGATCACCAACGGTAAACAGTCGCCTGATGAGCGAACACTCATAAGGCTAGCTGCCGCGCTCTCCTATCCAAAAGAGTTCTTTTGTCGCGAAGAAATCGACGGCATCGATGTTGATGCTGCGAGCTTTCGAAGCCTGAAGGCTATGACGGCGACCGAACGAGATGCTGCGTTAGCGGCCGGTTCGCTTGCATTCGAATTATCAGATTGGGTGAATGACCGATTTAATCTGCCACCTGCGGATTTGCTCGACTTGAGTCATGAGCGTGATCCCGCAGCGGCGGCCAGAATCATTCGGCAACATTGGGCAATAGGCGAGAAGCCAATGGGCCATTTCATAAAGTTTCTTGAAGCTAAAGGCGTTCGAGTGTTTTCATTAGCGGAAAATACAAAGAACGTTGACGCGTTTTCCTGCTGGCGCAACGATGAACCTTTCATTTTTTTGAACACGTTCAAAACAGCAGAGCGTAGCAGATATGATGCCGCCCATGAACTAGGTCACCTCATACTCCATAGACATGGCGGTCCAAATCAGCGGAACGCTGAGCAAGAGGCCAATAGTTTTGCTTCTTCTTTTTTGATGCCTCGCGCTGACGTACTTTCATCTATCCCGCGCGTTCACAGCCTTGATCAAATTATCAAAGCTAAGAAACGATGGGGTGTTTCGGCTGCTGCTCTCGCATACAGATTAAATAAAATGGCTCTTGTGAGCGAGTGGCAATACAGATCGTTTGTCATTCAACTTAATCGCAATCACTCAGCTTCCGAGCCCGATGGAATGCCTGCTGAGCAGTCGCATGTTTGGAAAACCGTTCTCACGGAACTTTGGAAAGAAGGGGTGTCGCGCAACAAGATTGCCTCAGAACTGAATCTGCCATTGGAAGAGATTGATAATCTTGTCTTTGGGCTGACATCTTCCACGGATGCGCCGCCTCGAAGCGAAGGGAAACCAAAGCTTCGAATGGTGGAATAATGCTTGACGCTAAGCATAAAAGTTCATATAAAGGAGCTATGAACAAGCTCCCTCTCGCCAAGCGCGTCCAAATCCTCTCCCTTCTCTGTGAGGGCGCGTCGATGCGGGCGATCTCGCGAGTTGCGGACGTTTCGATCAACACGGTCGCGAAGCTCTTGGCTGACGCGGGCGAAGCTTGCGCAATCCATCACTTCAACACGGTCGTCGGGGTCAAATCGAAGCGCGTCCAGTGCGATGAGATTTGGAGCTTTTGCTACGCGAAGCAAAAGAACGTTTCATCCGCCAAGGCTGCTCCGCATGGCGCGGGGAATGTCTGGACGTGGACCGCGCTTGATTCAGATACGAAGCTTATCGTTTCCTATTTCGTTGGCGGTCGTGATGCCGAGTGCGCCAA
>JARLJD010000087.1 GCA_031291395.1 Alphaproteobacteria bacterium
AACGGCCCTCGGCGCCGGCGTCATGGCTCATTTCTCCCCTGTGGCGTCGCTCACGTTGCGGTATTCGCGCGGCGTGGAAGGCTACAATACCGGCCTGACCAATGCCGGCTATCTGAAATTTGCCTATGTCTGGTGAGGCGGCGAAGCCGCCGCCAGGTTGATGCGCGGTCGGGCGGCTGCCTCCTCCTCCCCAGCCGTTTAGGCTGCGCATCACGAAATCCCGGCGCAAGCCGGGATTTCTGTCGCCACGGAAGACGCAAAAACAAATTCGCTTCCTGTGGCGGCCCGCGTTTTTCAAAGTCCCGGTCTCCGCATCTTGAGGATCCGTGTGGACGTCGGCTGAATGTGGACCCTCACTACGAAAAAGGAGCGATGATCATGGCTTGGACAACACCCGAAATTTGCGAAGTCTGCGTCGGAATGGAAGTGACGAGCTACATGTCCGCCGAAATCTGAGTTGACCAATGCGAGGTGGCGCGCAGGCGAAAGTCTTCGCGCTCCCGAAAATAAAATCGGCAATCAGAGCTGGCGGTCGGAGGGAAACGCCCCCGGAAGCCATCTCAAAAGCGGTCGCGTTATCGCCACGCTTCGTCGAAGCGACGGAGGCCCGAAGGGTCCGATAAAATCCCATAAAAAAAGGAGGAAGAATTGAGCAATAACCCGTTCCCGCTGAACCACGACGAGCTTGTCGCCGCGTATCGAACGATGAAAACAATCCGCGATTTCGAAGAGCGGTTGCACGTCGATTTTGCGCGCGGCGATATTCCAGGCTTTGTGCATCTTTACGCCGGTGAGGAAGCCATCGCGACGGGCATCATGGCGCATTTGAATGATCGCGATCGAATCGCTTCGACGCATCGAGGGCACGGCCACTGCATCGCAAAGGGCGTCGACGTTCATGCCATGATGGCCGAGATCCATGGGAAATCAACCGGGGCGTGTCGCGGTAAGGGCGGCTCCATGCACATTGCCGATCTTAGCAAAGGCATGATGGGCGCCAACGGGATTTTGGGCGCTGGAGCGCCACTCGTCTGTGGCGCCGCCTTGGCGTCCAAACGCCGGGGTGACGGCGGCGTGGGCATCACGGTTTTTGGCGACGGCGCCGCAAACCAGGGGACCATTCTTGAAAGCATGAATCTGGCGGC
>JARLJD010000012.1 GCA_031291395.1 Alphaproteobacteria bacterium
CCGACACCCTGCGTTTTTTTTCTTGACTCTACCAGCAATTTTTGCTATAGTTTTTTGTATGATTTAGAATTGTATCTACAGAAGATCAAGAGACAGAATAGGCCGCCGCGAGAAATCGCAGAGCGGCCTTCTCTTTGAGTATAATCCAAGAGTATAATCCAAGAGTATAATCCAAAGCGCGGCGGTAACATTTGAATTCGCCTCGCCTTTATAAAGCCGCCTAGCGCGGCACTTTTCCACACAACAAAAGCAGTCCCGCGAACCAATCACGTTCGAGGCTTCCCTCGCTGGCGGCGCTTTTGCGTCGATGCAACCGGCGCGGCTGGCGCCTTGTGTTTTGGCGCGTTTATTCTTTGCAGATAAGTTCTGAAACATACAGCGCTTTCCCTGTCACGGCATCCAATCCTCAATCGATCATTACGCCGCCAAGTCATTTCCCAACAATTCATTTCCAGCAAAGGAGTTTCCCATGTTCGACAACAGAAGAGCCGCCTCATCTATCGCCTCCGCGAAAAACCTTGCGACACAAAAGAAAATACGGATCAAGGATTTTGCTCGGATTGAAATCCAGCCCTTCAGGTTCGGCGGATACGGGCTCGATGGCCGCGAGATTTTGGAGCCGTGCGATGTGGAAAAGGTCAACACATGGGCTATGTGCGGGTATTACGGTCATTACGGCAATGATAGCGGCTTTGAGATTCTGGAAGCGTTCGATACCAAGGGCGAGGCGTTGAGATATTATTTTATCGTGGTCAATGTTCACCCCGCGTTTGATCGTCGGCGACCGCGGCGGCCAATGCCTCAAGGCAGGCCAGCGCCCTGCTATGCGAGGTGACGCATGGAAAACATCGCGCCCGTTTTTCCATGCCGCTTTCTACCGGAACTCGGGGCAGAAAGTCTTGAAGACGCGGTTGCGAAGCTTCGGGATGGCAAAACGTAACCGCGCGACAGGAAAGCGCAAAAACAAATCCACAAACTGAAGGCAAGAAAGGAAGGTCACCATGTGTGTTCTGATTTCTGTCGAGGCTGAATTTCCGGAACTCCCCTCGTCTGCGGCGGAGGCTGTGCGTTGCCCC
>JARLJD010000088.1 GCA_031291395.1 Alphaproteobacteria bacterium
AGGCGCCTCTGCCACACGGCGCCGCGGTCTACGGGAAATAGTTGCCAATCGGCAGGCCGGCCATCGCCCTCAAAGCACACCCCACAAAGCCGTAAGCCTGCCGCCCGCAAAAGGGCCGCCGTTTCGTCAAAACCATCCTTGCGCGTGGCCCTAATCTCGATATCGAGCAAGGCGCCCTCGCGTCTCACAACGACGTAGTCGTAATAAAGCTCTGAGACGGCAATGGGGCTTAACCGCTCCAGCTCATAGCCCAGCGCGCCCAAAAGCGAGCTATGATTTGTTTGTGGCAGGCTGGCGCGCGGCCGCACCACGCAGTTTGCGGGTAAGCACAGAATAACATCGTGCCCCGCGCCGGAGCGATCAACAAGCCCGCGTAGCTCGCGAATGGCCTTTTGTGGTTCGCCGGTGCTGGCGACCGAGCCGATCAGCGGCGACTCTTCAGAAAAACCAGCTTTGATGTCGAAGCGGTCGGTTCTTTCGAAGACGACACAGGTGCTCGGCTCAGGTAGGAAGGTAGGCGCGAAGACCGCCTTTAATTCAGACGCCCAGTTCGCCAGGATAATGCGCACCACTTCGGTGGGGCTGAGAGGCATGTCGTCAGAGATTGGGTCAGTTATCATCAACGCCCCCTGCAGGATTTGGTGAGGGGATCAAAGCTGCAACCAACGTCCGCGGATAGACGCGGCGCTATGGTTTGTTCGCGCCACGTGCCATCCCCCAATTGCATGCGGATGCGGATGAGTGTGGGCAATCGCGATTGGTGTTTCCACTCTGCCAGCCAACGCGGTTCTTTTTTATCTGGTGGAATTCCAAAATAGGAGATTTCGAGGGCTCGCAAATCTTTGAGCAGAACCGACGATGTCGATTTGCCATCGCGCGAAAGCTCAAGACGCGCCTGGCGAACGAGCATCAGATGATCGTCTTGATCCGAGGTGGCGAGATCGATCTTCTCAAGCGCGCCGGCTATCGTTGTGCTGGGCGTCAAATAGGAAATCTGTTGCGGCTTACCCTCAAAGGCGATTTGGCCGCTATTGTCTGAACTCTCAAATAAGGGATAGGCCTCTGTAAGGTCCCTGGCCAGTGTCGTCTCAGCGCGCCGTATCGCATTGGCATTGGTGAGGGC
>JARLJD010000089.1 GCA_031291395.1 Alphaproteobacteria bacterium
CGACTTTCATTTGCTGCTCGAAGGAACGCCAATGCGCGCCTGCCATGTGGTCTGGCGCAAAGCCACCCAAGTCGGCGTCGAGTTCATCGGCGAGAACCGAGCAGCCGCGATTACGTGTCATCTGGGTTGAATACGTGGGCGCGGTCACATTGACCCAAATTCAGTTTTACCTCGTCAATCAGCCGGTACAACTTCTCTGAGCTGTGGTCCTTGTCGTCTGGGTCCAGGACAACTTTTGTGGATACGATCAACACCCTGTCAAAATTTCCGTCCTTATCGACCTCCAGCGTCGTCCATTTATCTTTAATCAGAGATTTTGATTTTGATTTCGGCATGAACCCCTCCCGCGTTTTTCGTTGAACTTAGCACGGGAACGACGACGACCCGGTGTCGGAGGTGCGATTATCTGAATTGAGGCAGAGAGCGTTGAACGACGGATAAGGGGGCGCGCGGCGTCGAGTTTATCGAAAAAATTGGCGGCGGGGCCGGCGTGCGGCTGCGGAAATAAATCATTTCGTAACGCTCGTGCTTTACACGTCGACGGTTCGCACCTGTCGGCGGTCACGGCCTCGTGGCGGAGCGATTACGCGGGGGACTACAAATCCCCACAGGAGGGGTTTAAGTCCCTTCCGAGGCCTCCACTTTCAATCTCATTGCGTTCTTCCGGCTCCATCTTCGCAAGGGCATCCAGTTCGACGCCCTTATCAAGCGACGTGCCGGCGATATCATTCAGGTCGTCGCCAAGGGCTTCGCCACAGGCGGCGGCGCGCTCGACCGTGCGCTTGTCCTTGCCGGTTGCATCGGCGGTATTGGAAGCAAACGACGGCTTATCCGAAGCGACAATTTGTCGTTGCGGTCCCACGTTCGCACCCTGTTTTGTCTCCGTGTGCAATTGCTCATAAATGAACTTGCGCCGGAAAATCGCCGACGCCTCCTGCGCCGTGAGACAGAAGTGGCTCACTGGCAGGAAGGCGTGAATTTCCTTTGCAGGACCGGAACAGCGGGGATCGTTCCTGCATTGCATTTGGCCGCTCGATTGCTATCAAGATTATGTGAATGAAGCGGCATTGGTTGTCTAGTCGGCGAATTACTGTTTCATAGCAAACATTTATATTGCCTTGCGCAACTATAATTGCCACGTTTATGCTTCCAGACAGTCGAGAAAAGCGTACCGACGACTTTTCTGTATAATTTAAAAGGTGTAAAATAGGATATTATCTCAATTGATACAGAAAAATTACGCCTGATTTGTGGACATTGCGCTTATTCTTGATGCAGTGCGTTTATTGCAAAGAGGAGGCTTCGATGCCGCAAGCGCACGCCATCCATCACACACCCTCCCTCGACGACGCTCAAGTTCAGTTTACGCTGGTGTTCGCGTGCATGCTGGCATTGGCGATAGCGCTCGTTTATTTTTTTCCTGATCATAGCGGCGCTGAACCTTGGCAGCCCGAGGAGGTCATGGACACGCCTGGAACGTGAGCGCGTCGCCGTTCGTGATTTGCTCTTGCCTGCGATTCTCATGGGTCATCATCGGAGGGACTCCGATGTCTGGGAACTCTGATAAAGCGGCGGTCTGGTTCAGCACAGATGAAAAGGCGTCGATTTTTTATCCCTTCGGCGTCAATGGCGCGGCCTATCTGGTTCCCGAGAAACTCGCGGGGCGAATATCTCGATGGACCTATTGGCGCGCACAACTGCCTTTGATTATTTTCACCCTCGGATTTGTGCCGCTCGTCGATCTCTGGGCGCCTTCGCTTGCCGCGTCGAGAAGGCTTGAAGCGCCCTATTTCGCTCTCGCTCTTGGACTCCTGGCGGCAATAGCGTCGGCGGGCGCCTGCCTGGGAAACCGGGCGACCTATGCTCTCTTGCTGAAAGACTGCTCGGTCATGCACCGTAGTCCGTCACGCGCCGAGCGAAAAACCTGCGCGAAGCAATTCGGCTCGTCACGGAGGAACATCATTTTCTTACCGCTGCCGGTCGCGTTCCTCGGTGTCGCTATGTGCGCGACGACTATGTTCATCGGCGCTGTCCGGGAGGATATTCCGATGTGGGCGCTCGGCGCACT
Organism: Alphaproteobacteria bacterium; assembly: GCA_031291395.1. Taxonomy (GTDB): domain Bacteria; phylum Pseudomonadota; class Alphaproteobacteria; order UBA9219; family UBA9219; genus CAIXLI01. Next base: position 2,069 of record JARLJD010000089.1, read on the forward strand.
GATTTCGCCTCTGTTCTGGTACGCATTCGTCAAGGATGGAGTCGATCAAGCTATACGCTGGATCAACGCCCGGGCTTGACGTCCAGGGCGGCCGTTCCGTTTTAAGGACCGACCACGAGGGACGGCCCCAAATCATTGACGAGGTTCATTTTTGGGAAGGCCCCCCGAGGAGCAGCGTCAGCAGGCGGCACTCAAACGCCGTCAGCCCGATCGCCCGATATTTTTCGATCCAGCGCCTTAACGCGCTTCAGTGGAGAGTTCCGCGACTGGTCCGATTATTTGCCGATGCGAGTGCAACGTGCTCGATCATCGCGATCAACACGGCAGGGGTCGTGGGTTTCGTCACGAATACAGCAGGCGGGAGAGCGCGTAGGCTGTCCATCTGAGTGGACAAGAGAATAAGTTTTATTGTCGGCCATTGCCTCGAAACGACCTTAACCAGTTCAAAATCGTCTCCTTGCTCCGCCAAGTTGATAAACAGAATTTCAACATCATTGGATTGTTGGATTATTTCTATAGCATCAACAATATATTCAATTGCAAATGCATCGAAGCCAGCCCGTTCGAACACGGCTACTACAAACGTTGAAAACTCTGGTTCGTCCTCGACCACGAGCGCAACGGACATTTTTTGCCCCTTTATTTGTGGGCAGTTAAATATATGCATTACGATTACAGTTCGTAATCGTTGAGACGCTCTAGCTTCAGGGACACTGACTTGGATAACTATTGTAGAGATTATGCTACAGATACCTAAATTCACACAAGCTGAAAGCACGCTCTTTTTCGGGCGTTTCCGTACATCTTTGGTGTCGGCGAGCCCGTGTTTCACCCAGGGCTGCGATTGCGGGCGCCAACTGCTGCGGTCCGAACCGGTTCCTTTCGCCGTCCTCGCGCTGCCGGACGAAACGCTCTTTCCCCGGATGGTAAAGCTGCGCCGGCTCTAAACCGCTGCGTTTAACAGTCAAAAACGTCGACCTGGCGTGAGGATCGGGCGCCTTCCGTACGCGTTGCAAGGGTGTCGCCCCACCCGAATCCGATCGGCGAGGGGTTAATTCCTGCCGATACACGGCCGTGTTGCGCTTTGAGGCATTTTCGTGAAACCTTGGTCGACCGGGCCTGTTAACATATCGTCAATTCGCGCGTTTGACGTAGGCGCCGATTCGTTCGATGGCTTTGGTGGGATCAATTGTGGCGAATTGGTCGAACGGCGTCGGCCCGGCGGAGTTGTCGTCGGTGAGCCGCTCCGCCAACTGATCGGATTCGCTGATGAAATTGTCTTGGTTGTCGGGGCGTCGCGGAAAGAAACGGTCGCCAGCGCCGGCGATTCCCCCGGGACAGCGCGTCTATGCCGTCGGCGATGTCCACGGCCGTCTGGATCTGTTGGACGAGCTGGACTCGTTGATCAAAGGGGATCTCCCGACGGCGCCGTCGGATGTCCTGACAGTCTTCCTGGGCGATTACGTGGACCGCGGTCCGCATTCCGCCGGGGTCATCGAGCGACTGAGCGACGACAGCTTCTGCACGCCGGTCCTCCCGCTGCGGGGCAACCACGAGGAAACACTGCTTCAGTTTCTTTCGGACGCCTCCGTCCTGGACGACTGGAAGCGTTACGGCGGCCTCGAGACACTGCATTCGTATAACGTCGATGTCGGTGAGTCGCTCGGCGGCAGGGGATATTCCCGCGCCCAGGAGGCCCTGATTGCGGCCATGCCGAACGCTCACAGGACGTTTCTCGAATCGACCCGGCATAGCCACGCGATCGGCGACTATTTCTTCTGCCACGCAGGAGTGCGCCCCGGCATTGCGCTTGAGCGGCAAGCTCCCGATGATCTGCTCTGGATTCGCGAGGAATTCCTGCGTTTTCAAGGCGCGTTCGAAAAAGTCATCGTGCATGGCCATACGCCGGTAAAATGCCCTGAAATGGCTCCGCACCGCATCAACGTCGATACGGGAGCCTATGCGTCTTCCGTTTTGACGGCGCTGGTTCTGGAAGGCGCCACGCGCCGCTTTCTCGCGACCGGACCACGGTCGCTCACTGGCTTCGCCGAGAACGGGCGCAACGCATCCTGACGGGACGGGCTCAACCCGCCGCCCGGAATTCGCGCTGGCGTTCCCGCGCGACCACCGGGATCGCTGCGCGACCCGTCGTCCGAGAAGATAAACTGGCAAGTGCACAGGCGCGAAAAGCACCCTGCGGATTTGTTGATTGGCGAATCTGCAAATTCGGGGGCGAGATCGACGTGAAGACCAGAGGCGTGCCGGCTTGCGTCGGAGTCATTCTATTCGCGACGGCAGGCGCCCTGGCTGAGCCGGCGCCGGATCGTCGCGTTGGGGGATATGCGACGGCGCCGTTGTTCGGGAAGGACGTCGCCGACGCGGCGTCGTTCGCGGTCGCGGCGCAGGCGTCCGTGCTTCGCACGGCGCAGCGCGGCAGGCGCGTCAGGCTCGAACTCGTCCAGATCGTCAGCGTGGAGCAGCAGGTCGTCGCCGGAATGAATTACCGACTGACGTTGAAAGTGCTGCTGAACGGCGAGGCGAGACTGGCCGAAGCGGTCGTCTGGCGGCAGGCGTGGCGGAAGCCCCGGCCAGACCAGCTGACCTCCTGGATCTGGCGGTAAGGCGCGATCGAGGCGGCCCTACTCGGCCCTGCCCTCCCTGATCCTCGCCGTCACCTCGGCGAAGGATGCCCGTTGGCCTTGCGACGACGCTTTCAGGGCCGATTTCAGGAAACGCGCCGGAAAGCACATCGCGTCGACATTCGACGAGCGGACCTCGACGGGCCGCCCCCCGTCCATGATGCCCCGCTCGACCTCACTGAGCATGAGGCCCAATTCCTGCTCGTCCAGGATGTTCTTCTCCAGCAGTTTCTGGAAGAGCGCGGCAAGCACCGCATAGACGCCTTCGAGCTGCAAATTCGCCGTGTTCATGGGGAGGCTCCCGTCGCGTGGACCTGCTGGGACTCAATAATCGCCG
>JARLJD010000013.1 GCA_031291395.1 Alphaproteobacteria bacterium
CAAGCCCGACATACGTTACGCTCATGATCTTCTCCTGATAAAGAGGGTTCCCCTTCCTGCTTGGATGAGGCTTCCTTCTTCTATCAGCCCCTTCCCCTGCAGAGGGGATGATCGCGAACATATGGTCTCTATGGGGGAGGAAATTCTGCCGCTTTTGCTGCAAGCGTTGTTGTTCAATCCCTTTTGTGACAAGCGGAATTATATCCTCTTCGCCCCATGTGGCACGGGGCCTGTCAGCATGTTGCCTCGGGCGGGTTTTCCTTTGCGCAACAGACGCAGAACGCGGCCTAGCGTAGGGCGCAAGTCCTTGCGCTCGACGACGATGTCGACCATGCCGTGATCCAGCAGATATTCGGCGCGTTGGAAGCCCGGCGGCAAGGTTTCGCGGATCGTGCTTTCGATCACGCGGGTTCCCGCAAAGCCGATTTGCGCGCCGCGCTCTGCGATGTGGATATCGCCGACCATAGCGAAACTCGCCGTCACGCCGCCGGTCGTGGGGTCGGTCAGAATGACGATGAAGGGTAGGCCTTTGTCTTTGACCTGACCCGCGGCAATGATCGTGCGCGGCATTTGCATCAGCGACAAAGCACCTTCCTGCATCCGCGCGCCGCCCGAAGCCGGAACGACGACCAAGGCCGCGCCCGTCGCCACGGCGCGGCGCGCGGCGGTGACAATCGCCTCGCCTACGCCCATGCCCATTGAACCGCCCATAAAAGCGAAGTCGAACACGGCGATAACAGTTTTAACCCCGTCGACAGTTCCTTCGCCGACAAGGATCGCGTCGTGGCGTTTGGTTTTGTTCTGCGCTTCTTTCAGCCGATCGGCATATTACTTCTGGTCGCGGAATTTCAAAGGATCGACGATGACCTTCGGCACTTCGACCGCGCTGTAAGCGCCGTCGTCGAACAGGCTTTCCAACCGCTTGACCGGCGACAATTTCAGATGATGCCCGCACGAACGGCAGACGTTCAGATTGTCCTCAAGCTCGCGCCGGAACAGCATCGCGCTGCAACCCGGGCACTTTTCCCACAGATTGTCGGGGATATCCTTCTTCTCGCCGACAAGGGCGCGAATTTTCGGACGGACGAAGTTTGAGAGCCAGTTCATGAGGGTACCTTAAAGTATCTTCTAACCCGGCGTCATCCCCGCGAATGCGGGGATCCATCTTCCTTGCTTGCTTTCTTGCGGCTAAAAATGGATCCCCGCATTCGCGGGGATGACGCATATCTATTTCTAACCCTTATGCGTCGCTTGCGCTAGCGTTTCGACGAAACCCAGCGCATCCTTGACCAATCCGGGTTTGGCTTTGCCTTGGGCGTCTAGGTTGGAGGCGATGCGGTTGATGATCGCGCTGGCCACGATGACGGCGTCGGAGATTTTGGCGATGCTCTGCGCTTGCTCCGGCGTCGAGATTCCGAAGCCGACGGCGACGGGCAGGTTTGTGTGCGGACGAATAGCTTCGATCGCGCGGCGCACTGGCTCGGTAACGGCTTGCTTGCCGCCTGTGGTTCCCGTGACGGCGACGTAATACAGGAACCCTCCGGCGTCCTTTAAAACAACGGGCAAACGTTTGGCGTCGGTTGTGGGCGTGATCAGGCGGATGATGTCGAGACCTTGCGCTTGCGCGGCCTTGCGCAGTTCGGAATCCTCCTCGGGCGGCAGGTCGGCGATAATCAGGCCGTCGACTCCGGCCTTTTTCGCCGCGCTGACGAATTTTTCTATGCCGTAGGAATAGACGGGATTGGCGTAGCCCATCAGGATAATCGGGGTGTCGTTGTCCTGCTTGCGGAAACGAACGACGGAATCGAGAATAAGAGCCATGTTGATGCCCGCGGCAAAGGCGCGCAGATCGGCCTGTTCGATAATGGGGCCGTCGGCCATTGGATCGCTGAAAGGCATCCCGATTTCGATCAGGTCGGCTCCGGCTTTGGGCAGACCGGCCAGCATGTCGGCGAAGGTTTTCAGGTCGGGATCACCCGCCGTAAGGAAGGCGATGAAGGCTTTCTTTTTTGCTTCTTTCAATGCGGCGAAACGCGCGGCGATGCGGCTCATAGCGTCACTCCTAACCGGCTGGCGATCGTGAAGATATCCTTGTCGCCGCGACCGCTGATATTGACGACCATGAGATGATCTTTCGGCAAAGTCGGCGCGAGTTTGGCGACATAGGCCAAGGCATGCGCCGATTCCAAAGCGGGCAGAATGCCCTCAAGTTTGCCTAAAAGCTGGAAGGCTTCGACCGCTTCGTCGTCGGTTATGGGGACATAGGAAACGCGTTTTTGATCGAACAGCCACGCATGTTCGGGGCCGACGCCCGGGTAATCTAGCCCTGCCGAGATCGAATGCGCCTCTTGAATCTGTCCTTCTTCGTCTTGCAGGAAATAGCTGCGCATACCGTGCAGAATGCCGTCCCTGCCGCCTTCCAAAGCGGCGGCGTGTTTGCCGGTGTTCATGCCGAAACCGGCGGCTTCGACGCCGTACATAGCGACCGAAGGCTCATTCAGAAATTCGTGGAAGATGCCGATCGCGTTCGATCCGCCGCCGATGCAGGCGACCAGCGAATCCGGCAAGCGCTTTTCCGCCTGCATCATCTGCGCGCGGGTTTCGCGGCCTATGACCGATTGAAAATCGCGCACCATGACGGGATAGGGATGCGGGCCACCGACCGTGCCGATGATATAGAACGTATCCTCGACATTGGCGACCCAGTCGCGCAAAGCGGCGTTCATCGCGTCTTTCAGCGACCGCGAACCGGAGGTGACCGCTTTGACCTCGGCCCCAAGCAGGCGCATGCGAAACACGTTAGGTTTCTGCCGTTCGATGTCCACCTCGCCCATGTAAACCGTGCAGGGAAGATTGAACAAAGCCGCGACTGTGGCCGCCGCGACGCCATGCTGTCCCGCGCCGGTTTCCGCTATGATGCGCGTCTTGCCCATGCGCTTGGCGAGCAAGATTTGCCCCATGCAGTGGTTGATTTTGTGCGCGCCGGTGTGGTTCAGTTCCTCGCGCTTAAGGTAAATTTTGGCCCCGCCCAGATGTTCGGTCAGCCTTTGCGCGAAGAACAACGGCGAAGGGCGGCCGACATAATGCGTCAGGTAATAATCCAGCTCGGACTGAAACGATGGGTCGGCTTTGGCCTCGTCATAAGCTGCCTCGACCGCCAGCACCAGCGGCATGAGCGTTTCGGGGACATAGCGCCCGCCATAGGGACCAAAATGCCCGTCTTTGTCGGGCTGGGAGGTGTAGGAATTTTTCATGGGAGGAAGGATAGAGAGGATTTTGGGAAAATAAAAGCGGATTTATCGGCGCGCGGAGATAGTATACTACGCCCCATAGCCCAGTGTGAAAAACATGAATCGTCTTTATTGCGTACATAAATTCGTTCCAGCATCAGAAGCGCGTCCACACTTGCCGCGTAATAGCTGCGTAGACATCCCCCTCTCTATCCTTTTGGTCTGCGCCGTTATGGCGGCTTATGCCAATGTTTATGCGAATGCTTTTCTTTACGACGATAACATTTTGATCGTCCACAACCAATTTTTGCGAAACTGGGATTATTTGCGCGATTTGTTTCGCACTTCGTTGTTTGCCGGAAACCCTGATGCCAGCGCTTATTACCGTCCGCTTCAAGCCTTGCTTTATCTGCTTGTCTTTCAAACGGCGGGGCTTTCGCAGGTTGCGTTTCATCTTCTGAACGTGGTTCTGCATGCGGCGAACGCATGCATGGTTTACAAACTGGGGCGCAAACTGGATTTTAAGCCTGTGGTCGTATTTCTGGCGGCGCTTTTGTGGGCGCTTCATCCCGTTCAGACCGAGGCCGTCACTTATATGAGCGCGACGGCGGATTCGCTTTATGCCTTTTTCTGCCTTTGGGGCGCGATCGTCCTTCTGCCCGATTTCACACCGCGCCGCATGCTGGCGGCGGCGTTGCTTATGATTTTTGGGCTTCTCAGCAAAGAATCGGCGATCTCCTTTCCCTTGCTGGCGATGAGCTGTTTTTATCTTATGAGCGACAAGCGGTTTGACTTGAAAAGCTATTTCCGCTTTTGGCCTCTTCTTGTGATCGCCGGAACCTATGTTTTCCTCCACTTCGCCTTTTTGCCGCACGGTTTGGCCGCGCCGAAAGTCGCGGGCGCGGTCGATAAATTCGGGTCTTTGGCCACGCTGCCGCGTTATTTGGGTTTTTTGCTTCTGCCCCGTCACCTTCATATGGAGTATGATCTTCCGGTTTATAGCGATATCTGGCATGCCGATTCGCTGGCTGGCATCGGCCTTGCGGTTATGGCCACCATTCAGATTCTTCGCGAACGCCCGGGTCACAGCTTGCCTTTCAGTTGGGGACTGTGCTGGTTTGCGGCGGCGCTATTGCCTTCCTTTCTTGTCAACGCCTTCTACTACGAACATTGGCTGTATTTGCCGTCGGCAGGGCTTTTTCTCGGCACGGCGCAGAGTGCGGCATTGTTTATGGAGAGACATGGAACTCTAAAGCGGGGAAGTGTAGCTCTTATGCTGTTGCTGGCCTTCGGTGCAGGGCTTTTGACCTATCGCCAGAACCGGATTTGGCGCGATCCGGTCGTTTTCTACACCCATATTTTTGCGCAAGGGGAAACGGCGGCAAGGGCCCACGTCAATCTTGGCGTAGTTTATTTGGAGCGGGGCGAATACGAAAAAGCCGCCGCGCAAGAGCGGATCGCGATTACAAATTCAAACGACACGCTGGCGACGGCGCAGAACAATCTGGCGGTAGCGCTTTCCCTGATGCCGGAGCGCGACCGGCGTAGCGATGAAATCCAAACGCACCTTTTGCGCGCCGTAGAGATCAATCCCGATTTCTATCCCGCGCTTGACGCTCTCGCCCTGTTTTATGACCGGCAGGGCGATGCGGCGAAGGCGGAAATATATCGTGAGAGGGTTGAAGGAGTGCGCAGGAAGCTTCGGTTTTAAGGAAGAGGACACCGCCGCTTATGCGGAAAGTGTGGGCTCTTCCCTCGCAAAAAATAGATGCTTACGCCGCGATTTTCTTGAACATGTCTTTCCATTCACCGGTCGGCAACTGGGCGAAGGGGCCAGAGGGGGAGCGCCAGAATTTGACGATTTTGGGGAAGCCGTTGACGTTGCCGCTTTGGCTGCGTACCATATATTTGTCCAAAGGCAGCAAGCGAATGCCCTCCAATTTGGCAATGGCGGCGGGGCGTTCACGGTTGTTCAGATTTTCATGCAGGACAGTCGCCAGCAAGAAAGGATCGTCGCTGCCGAGGCGCTTTTTGGCCTCGATCCGGCGGGCCGTCAGCGCGTTCAGCGCGCGCGTCGCCACGTCCGCCATTTCGCCGCCTTCTTCGGCGCGAGCAACGTAAATGGCGCGGGCGATGTGATTAAGCTCGGCTTGGGTGATTTCCGGCAGCCAGATCAGAACGCCGCTGCCCATCACGCCCGCACGTTCCAGATTCAAGGTCTGCTCGCAGAAACCGCATGCGGTCGCATAGCCGCCTTCGACGGGAACCACGCGCTGATATTGACGGGAACGAAAGCCGCAGAAACGACAGGTGAAATCATCACGCGCCAGAATCTTCTCGGTGCCCGCCTTCGACAAAGCGCCCACCGGGCCTTCGCCCCCGGCGCCGAAAGTCGATCCGACGCCGAGGGTTAGAGGAAGTAAGGACAAGGCGGTACCTTAGAAGCCGCCGATGCCAGTAGTAACCGTACCCGTGCCAGCAGTCGAGAAGACTTGCGAACCGGTGCTTCCCATCATGCCGATAACATAGGGAGCCGCAAGAAACGCGGCACCTGCGCCCAGTTTGCCAAGCGCTGGGTTAAGCGGGTTGGATCCGGGATTATCAGCATGCTTCTTGGCGCCAGCAATGCCGGCAACGGTCAGCACAGTACCAAGACCATAGCTGATATACGAGACGACCGTCATCGCGGGCAGCATGACATCGCTAGATACGCCAGTAACGGCCGACGACAACTGCGCGAAGGCGTCGCACGGCACGACAGCGGCGAAAGTAGCCGCAACCGCAAGGCCGGTCAGAACGTCGTTGAGCAGTTCTTGTTTCATACGGGTATTCATAGTCTTCCTCCTGGGTTCTGGTTAAATAACTAAAGTTTTCGATGTATTTATCTTACAAACTAAGCTTTATTTCTTAACGAGTGCTTAATTCGAGGATATCTTATTCTACTTCCTTCTATCGCTTTTTGGCAAGCCCCGCTTTTACTTTCAAAGGGGTGGTTTGTCTACAAAAATCGTCTGCAAAAATAATTTTTTTCTTTATCTTGCCCTCCTTTCAATTCAGCAATCCGGTGCCGAAAGTCGCATCCATAACTTTCAGGAACGCAAAGATATTGATCGCCACAACGCCGCCGAGAATGTGGGTTAATCCCTGCGCCAGCGTAACGTTTCCGCCGCCCCCTTCGACGACTTTTTTCAGGATCAGCCAGCCGCGCACGAAAGCGATCGCGCCAATGATTTGGACAAACTCCAACCCGGCGTTTATTGCATCTGAAAAAGATTGCGATGCGCCCATGCTGCCAACTGTAGTCCAATCAATGGCAGACGTAACACTGCTGGTGCCAAAAACTGAAGTCATCATCATGTTCAGATTATCGCCGATCGTCATCAGCAAAGCGCCGAAACCGATATGAGTCAAAACGCTGTGAATCGAATTGGTCTTGGGATCGAAGCCGTATTTCGACGCTTTCATCAAGCCGCGCACGATCATGTACAGGCCGCAAAGAATAGCGATTAATGAAATGATCGATATAAGCGGGTCTTTGATGTTGCTAATAAAGCCCGTCATCATTCCGTCCAGACCCGCCCCGCCATTGCCCGAACTACCACCGGTGCAGGCTAACGTGCCGCCTGCCGTTTGCTGGGTATAAAGGGATCCAACAATGGTGCCAATAAAATCAGGCAGCGCCATCAAGCAAGCCGCGCCAAACCACAGCATCAGAGCGCGGTGAAGGGGATTATTGCTGGCATTGTCCGTGTGAAGGCGAAGATGGTGAATTCCCTGAACCACAAAGACGGCGCCTGCGCCATAGGCTATCCACGCGAACAGCATGCCAAAGGGTTTGACATTCGGATAGATTGTGCAAAATATGCCGCCAAGGGTACTGCTGTCGGCCCAAGCCGCGCCGCCAGAACACAGCAAAAAAGTCACCACCAAAGCGGCAATAGCCGGTACAGGGGTTTGTATAAAAACATTGCTTTTCAACAATTTAAACAATTTTTTCTCCCCATTGCGCATTGGATATGCCTTTTATCTCTGGTAATGGTTCCAAACTAACACGCATAAGGCATTTTGCCAACAAACATATTAAAGAACTTTTAATTTCATACGATGAATCAAGGGAAAAAGCAATTTTTCTCGATCTTCCGCCCAGCGGATAATGGATAATTTTCCGTTAAATTCCTCGACGATAGCGGTGCAAGACTCGACCCAATCACCGTCATTAAGGTAAAGGATCTGCCCGATTTGGCGTTGCTCGGCGTTATGGATATGGCCGCACAGGACAATGTCCGCCTGCCGCGATTTGGCATATTCGGCAATAAAACCCTCGAAAGAGCTAATATATTCGACGGCGTTTTTGACCTTGTATTTCAAATAGGCCGACAAAGACCAGTAAGGGAAGCCCAACCGCCGTCGCACGCTGTTGAGCAGGCGGTTCAAAAACAAGGCGATGTCATAGGCCTTGTCGCCCAGCAAAGCCAATCCCTTGGCATAGCCGATGACGGCGTCGAACTGATCGCCGTGCAGAATCAGAATTTGCCGTCCGTCCGCCGTTTCGTGCACGGTTTCGCCTACGACATAAACGCCGCCGAAGTGCAGGCCGCTGTAAGGCCGCGCCGCTTCGTCGTGATTGCCGGGGATATAGAAAACCTTGGTGCCGTGGCGCGCGCGGCGCATGATTTTTTGCACGACGTCGTTATGCTCCTGCGGCCAGTACCAGCGACGGCGCAAATGCCAGCCGTCGACGATATCGCCGACCAGAAACAGGTAATTGGATTCCGTGTGGCGCAGGAAATCCAAAAGTCTTCCCGCCTGACAGCCGCGCGTGCCCAAATGAATGTCGGAAATCCAGATCGAGCGATAACGTAAGACGGGATCGCCGGAGTCTTCCGATTTGGGCAAGGGAAGCGAGTCGAAAGATGACGCTTCCGGCGGGGAAATCATCCCTCCTCCATATGCAGCAAGGCGGCGTTGCCCAAAGCCAGCGCGACCATCGGGATCGCCCACGCCGCAAGGGCGACAGGCAAGGTTTGATTGACGCCCAGCGCGTTCACGACATTATTCAGCGTATAAATAAAGCTGCCCAGCAAAACCCCCGCGACGATCATCGCCGTGACCCTCCCTCGCCGGTTCATGCGCAAGGCGAAAGAGGCCGCGAAAAAGACCATGGAACACAGCAAGAAAGGCTGCGACAACAGGCTCTGGAACGCCAGTTGATGGCGCGTTTGCGGCAAGCCGATCGTCTTGAGCGCACGGATAAAGCGCGGCAACTCCCAAAAGGAAATGGTGTTGGGCGCTGCCATGCTTTCCTGAATTTTTCCAAGCGTAAGGGACGTCGGCAAGCGCCAGTCGTCGACATGCTCCGCCGGTTTCTGATCCATATTGACCCACGCGTTCGGGACATCCCACGCGCCTTTTTGCAGCACGGCTTGCGGCGCGTCGACGCGCCCCAGATAATTGCCGTCATTGTCATAGATAAAGGCCATCAGCGGCGTTAACGTCAAAGGATCCATTTCAACGTGATCGGCATGCAGCAAATAATGTTTCTGCCCGTCGCCTTGACGCAGCCACAAGCCCGCGCCGGTTAGCTCCAGCGTCGGCACGCGGTCGAGATAATGCAGCTCAAGCGCCTTGTAACGGGCGTTCATGACCGCGCCGATGGGATTGATGATCGCGATATTCAGTCCGGCGAAAATCAGCGTGACGATCAAGGCCGGACGCATGAATTGCCACGCCGAAATGCCGACCGAGCGGGCGACGACCAGTTCCTGACTGCGCGTCAGCCGCCAGAAGGTGAACAGGCCGGAGAATAGAACGACAAAGGGCAAAATACGCTCAATCGTTTCCGGCAATTTATAGACGCCCATTTCCAGAATAAGGTCGAAGCCGACATCCGCATGCCCGCTGGCTCTGCGCATCAGCTCGGCGATCTCGAACAAAAACACGATGCCGGACAGGGCGCTTAGAAACACTGCGAACCATAGCAAATATTGCCGCCCGAAATAGCGTTGCAGAACCCAGCGCTCCATCATGACGTCGCCTCGCGCAACGGACGCGGGGAAAGAAAATCGCCGCTCATCAGCGCAAAGCCGATCGGCGCGGGCAGTAAAGCCACGACGTAAAGGGCAAAAACCATATGACCGTCGCGCGCGACAAGGCCGCTCAACGTCATAAAAGCCGCTTGCGTCACAATAATCGCCACAGCGCAAGCCAGAATCCTTCCGCCCATCCCGCGCCGGTTAAAGGCTCCGGCAAGGATCGAGGCCAGAGCGACAAGGGCGTAGGAGAAGGACAAAAGCGGCGTGGCGAGGCGGGTATGAAGCTCAGCCATAAAATGCGACTTCGGCCCGCGCGCGCGCAGCATCTCTGGCGTCGGATGCAGCAATCCGGCGATTGTCTGTTCGCGCAAATCGGGCAGGCGTCCAGTCGGCGTGTTACGCAAGGCGTCAAGATCCAGTACATACTGATCGAAGGACAGTTCGGACAATTTGCCGGTTGCGCGATCGAATTCCTGCCTCCGGCCGTTGAAAATGATCATATGCGTCTGGCCACCGGTCGTGACCACCTGACCGGTGGCTGCCATTGTCGTGATCGCCAGATCCGGCTGCCGCACATCGTGGATCAAGATGCCTTGCAACGAACCATTCGCGCCACGCTTGTTGGCATAAAAAGTCAGGCCATCGGAAAGGTCGTTAAAACTGCCCGGGTGCGATAGAAACACGGCGTAATTGTCGCGCATTTTGTATTGCAGGGAAACCAGATTGCGGTTGGCAGCCGGTGTGATCCACAAAGTCAGGGCGGCGCAAGAAATGGCGGCTACGGCCGACAAAATTAAAGCTGGTTCGATCAACCGCCAAGGCCCAAGCCCTGCCGAACGCATCACGACCAACTCGCTGTCCGTCGCCAGCTTGTTATAAACGAAAACCACGGCGGTGCCGAGGCCAAGCGGCATAATCAACGGCAAAAAGGTCAGGGCAGAAAGCCCCAAAAGTTGAAAGAAAATCAGCATCGTCGCCGAATTCTCGATCACCAGAGACAAAAGGCGAAACGACTGCGTAAACAAAACCACAAAGGTCACAGCCCCCGCCGCGAAAGCAAAAGCCGTCGCCAACTGGCGCAGAAGATAAAGCGTAAGGATGCGGTTCATGTCAAAAACGTTAGCAATGACTGGACAATTCCTCTAGCCGGTTTAGGGTGAAAAGGCAAATGGGGGAGATTCAGCGAAATTCGCTCAACCACGCCAAAGTTCATTATACCCGCGAGAATTGGCGTGATGGGCTGGTTGTTGAAAAATGCCCATAAAATCTTCACCGTCGACGCATTTACCGGCACTAAGACCGCATGAAATTCTCGCCTTCGCCCAATTTCGACAACCGCGCCTTTGGCGTCGCGCTGGACTATATCGTTTTGCACTATACCGGCATGAACGACGCCGCGAGCGCGCAAGCGCGTTTGTGCGATCCGGCGGCGCGAGTCAGTGCGCATTATCTTATCGAAGAAAACGGCGACCTGACGCAATTAGTCGATGAAACGCGCCGCGCATGGCATGCGGGGCAAAGCTTCTGGCGCGGCGCCACCGATCTGAACAGCGCGTCGATCGGCATCGAACTTATCAACCCCGGCCACGAATTCGGCTATCGCCCTTTTCCCGAACCGCAATTAGAGGCGCTGAAAAAACTTTTGCGCGAGATCATCGCGCGTCATCACATGAATCCGGCGACCGCGCTTCTGGCGCACAGCGACATCGCGCCGACGCGCAAACAGGATCCGGGGGAATTATTTCCATGGCAGGATCTGGCGCAGGAAGGGTTTGGTTTGTGGCCAGCCCCCCTCCCTTCAGACTATGCGCCCGCCGATGCGCAGGAAATAGACGCTTTGCTTGCCTTCATCGGCTACGATACGACCTCGCCGCAAGATTCCCTGCGCGCCTTCCAACGCCGCTATCGCCCCAAGAATCTGGCCGGCATATCCGACAATGAAACCACAGCGATCCTGCGCGCGCTTAAGCGATTTATCGTCACAAATTGCGCTTTTTCGTAGGAGCGGCTTCCAGCCGCGACCCATTTTTTAACGGCAAAAAGCCGCGGCTGGAAGCCGCTCCTACGAAAGCTTAAAGTATTACCCGAACCCCGCTTTCTTGCGCGGGTCGTAGGCGTTTTTCTTCGCCCATTTCTCGATCCAATCGGTCAAATCCTGCGGCACGGGGGCTGGTAAAACAATTTTCAATTTCACGAACATATCCCCGGCCCCAGTGCTGCCCCTTACGCCTTTGCCCTTAAGACGCAGCGTGGTTCCAGAATTGGCGCCCTTGGGGACTTTGACAGCGACGTGGCCGTCGAGGGTCGGAACCGTAACGTTTGCGCCCAGCACAGCTTCGGGAAGGCTGACGGGACATTCCAGATGAATGTCGCGTCCCTTGCGCGTGAAAAACGGATGCGGCTCGATATGGATTTCGACGATGGCATCGCCCGCGCCGCCGCCAAGCCCCGGCAAGCCTTGGCCTTTGAGCCGCAATTTGTGGCCTTCCTCGACGCCGGGCGGGATCGTGATATCCAGCGTCTTGTCGTTGTTCAACGTCACGCGTTTCTTGCCGCCCAGACAGGCTTCGACAAAGGAAACGCCGATCGTATAAGTCACGTCGCTGCCGCGCGCGCCTGTTGCGCCGCCTGCGCCAAAGCCGCGCCGCGCGCGGCCGCCGCCCATAAATTCGGCGAAAATATCCTCCATGCCGCCAAAGGCGGAAAACGGGTCCGCGCCGCCCGCGCCGTGTCCGGCGTGGCGATAGGCTCTTTCATATCCGCCGCCGCCAAAGCCGCGCTCTTGGCCCTGCGCGTCGATCTCGCCCTTATCGAAGCGCGCGCGTTTGTCCGCGTCCGAGAGCAGATCGTAAGCCGCCGTCACTTCCTTGAACTTCTGTTCGATATCCTTGCGCCCGGGATTGACGTCGGGATGCAGTTTTTTCGCAAGCTTGCGGTAAGCGCTTTTAATCTCGCTTGCGCTGGAGGTTTTGGAAACACCGAGGATTTGATAGGGATCGGGCATGAGAAAATTGGGGATTAAGGGCTGGAGACGATCTTGATCCTACCAAGTTACGGCGCGATCTTCCAGCTCCCATCCGGCTGCTGGCAGGCTTTGGCATAGCCCTGTTTTCGTTGGCCGCGGATCGCGACCGTTTGCCGGAATTCGCGGCAATACGCGCCATTGTCGGCATATCCGTCCGAAACCGCGACGATCGTGCCAGAATGGCCGCTGTCGGGATTGTTCCATGTCACCATCTGGCCGACAGGCGCATAGCAGGCGCGGCTTTCGGCATGCTGGTTATGCCGCCTGTCTGCCTCGGTCATTCTGGCGGCGACATCATCTCTGGCCCATGCGGCCAGCAGAATGCCACCGCCGGTCGGTGCCGGTTGCTCTTTGTTTTGATTCGGCTGGCTGTCGATCATACTTTCCGTTTGATCAACGCCCACGGAATCGGTCTGGCAAGCCGCCAGAAGCATCGACGCGAGAAGCAACAAGGGAACGGATGTGCGAGACATAATCAGCCTTTGAAAAACTTTTACTGCGCAAAAATACTCTAAAGGGTAAGATCAATGCAACGGGGTTAAAAATTCTCCGGCTCTGACAATGATCGACAAAACCGACATTCTTGCCATAGACAACAGTAGGCTGCGCCGTTTGGCGACTTGCGCCAGCATCAGTGTGGCGGCGGTTTTGATCGCGGCCAAGCTGATCGCGTGGCGGATGACGGATTCGGTCGCTTTGCTGACGTCGCTGTTCGATTCGACGTTCGATCTGTTTGCCTCTCTTATCACCGCTTATGGCGTCGCCCGCGCGTTGCGGCCTCCTGATCGCGGGCACCGGTTCGGCCATGGCAAGGCCGAGCCTTTGGCGGCCTTGGTGCAAGCGGTTTTCATCATCGGCTCGTCCGTCCTTCTGGTCTATGAAGCCGCCAGCCGCCTGTATCATCCGCGCGCCATCGCGCATGAAGGAATTGGCTACGGCGTCATGGCGCTGGCACTGGCGCTGACTTTCGCGCTAGTAAGGTTTCAGGACCATGTCGCCAGCAAAACCGGATCGGTGGCGATCCGCGCGGACCGTTTGCACTATGTCGGCGACCTTGCCGTCAATCTTGCGGTTATGGCCGCCTTTGCTTTGCAGCAGCTTACAGAGATGGTCTTCTTTGATTCACTTTTTGCCTTCGGCATCGCGCTGGGGCTTATGGTATCGGCTGTTCATATTTTAAGACAGGCGCTGTTGGCGCTGACAGACGCCGAGCTGCCGGAGCGCGAGCGTGAGAAAATTCGTGCCGTCGTGCTTTGCCAACCCGGCGTGCGCGGCGTCCACGACATGCGCACGCGATCTGACAGCGACCGCGTCTTTATCGAACTTCACGTCGAAATGGACGGCCACATGACGTTGCGCGACGCGCATGAGCTGACGGAGAAAATCAGCGCCGCCCTGCTTGCCGTAATCCCCAACGCCGACATTCTGGTTCACCAAGACCCCGTCGGCATAGAAGAATTCCGGCTTGACGCGCAGATTGAGAAGGAGGGGACGTAGGTTCCCCTCCTATTCGGCGTCACTTCTTTGTTTCTGCCGCATACAGATGGATCCCGCGGATCAGATCCAAAGCGCGGGCCAGCTGATAATCGAAGGGCGGTTCCGCTTTCTTGCCGTCTTTGCCCTTGCTCTTGGCTTTTTCCGAGTCCATTGGCGGCAAGCCGTCCTCGTCGCTGTCGTCGGAGGAAGAAGCCTTTTCGCTTGACTTATCCTTGCCTTCCTTGGCGTCTTCGTTTTGCAAAGCGCCCTTAAGATCGGCTTCGTGCACGCCGGGGCCGGTCGCGATTTTTTCCAGCTTGGCCTGCTGCACGATGATGTCTGGCTCGATACCCAAAGCCTGTATCGACCGGCCCGATGGCGTATAGTAACGCGCCGTGGTCAAACGCATCGCGCCGCCGCCGGAAACCGGGATAATGGTCTGAACTGAACCTTTGCCGAAGCTCTTGGTTCCGACCAAAATCGCGCGCTTGTGATCTTGCAAGGCGCCCGCGACAATTTCCGACGCCGAAGCCGAGCCGCCGTTAATCAGCACCACCATAGGCTTGCCGTGCGTCCTGTCACCCCCTTTGGCGGACATGACCTGATCGTCTTCCTTGTGGCGACCGCGCGTGGCCACGACTTCCTTGCCCTCGTCAAGGAACGTGCCGGAAACCGAAACCGCCTCGTCCAGCAAACCGCCCGGATTGTTGCGCAGATCGAGGACATAGCCGATCAGCTTGGAACCCATTTTCTCGTCAATCTCGTCCATAGCCTTATCGAGACCGGTTTGCGTCTGCTCGTTAAACGCGGTGATGCGAATATAGGCAATGTCGTCTTTAGGCTCCCACTTGACCGATTGCACACGAATGACGGCTCGCGTCAACGTGACATCGAAAGGCCGACCCGAAAGACCGCCGCGGCGGATCGTCAAAACAATTTTTGTGCCGGGCGTGCCGCGCATATGATCGACAGCCTGATCAAGCGTGTAATCAGTGACGGGCTTGGCATCGATATGAGTAATCAGATCGCCCGGCTGAATGCCCGCCCTTGCGGCAGGCGTGTCGTCGATCGGCGAAACGACCTTGATAATGCTGTTTTCCATCGTCACTTCAATGCCCAGCCCCCCGAACTCGCCGCGGGTCTGGGTTTGCATGTCCTGAAACTGCTTCTTGTTCATATAGCTGGAATGCGGGTCAAGGGACGACAGCATGCCGTTCAGCGCGTTCTCAATCAGCTTGTCGTCGGTGACAGGATCGACATAATCGGCGCGCACGCGCTCCAACACGTCGGAAAAAAGCGTTAATTGCTTGAAAGTATCGTTCGAACTGCCGTCATCTTTAACAGCAGCCTGCGGCTCTGCCGCTGGCGTTGTAACGGGCGAGTTCTTGGCAAAAAGCGGCGACGAAGCCAGTGCAGCCAAAACAGTGAAGAGAGCCAGAACGCGAAGCAAGTTTTTGGACATTGGGGAATCCTGAAGAGCCGGAAAGTGAAGGCTTTCAGTTTAGGGATTGCGCGCGCGGAATACAAGAGATTATCAACACGCTTTTGTAATTCCACGCCAAACCGCATATAATCAACCATCCTTAAAAGGTTCCCCATGCGTTTTGCCGTTTTTTCCCTTCTCCTTCTCGCTCTGGCTTCCTGCGCCTTGCCGCCGGAAAAGGTCGAACGTTTGACTCTAGCCCCTGTTTCTTTTGCCGATCTCTCCGGCTGGCAAAACGACTCTCTCGCTCCGGCTCTGGCCGCGTTCAGACGTTCCTGCGCCGCGCTTACCGTCAAAACGAAAGCACGGGAAGCCTGCGCGACGGCGGAAAAAACGGAAATGACGGATGATGCCGCGCGCGCTTATTTCGAAAACTGGTTTCAACCCTACGCAGTCGCGGGAACGGACGGCGTCGACGGCCTCTTCACTGGTTATTACATGCCGGAGTTAAACGGTTCCCTGACGCGCGGCGGCGCATTCCAAACTCCCCTTTACGAACGCCCCGCAGATATGATTACAGTCGATCTCGGCGCGTTTAAGTCCGATCTCAAAGGCCAGCGCATTGTCGGAAAAATTCAACAGCGCAAGCTTGTTCCCTATGACGACCGCGCCGAAATCACCAGCGGCTCGCTTGTTCGCCGCGCGCAAGTTCTGGCATGGACGGACGATCCCATCGGCGCATTCTTTCTGCAAATTCAAGGCTCCGGCCTTATCCGCCTGACAAACGGCAAGCTTTTGCCTGTCGGCTATGACGGAGCCAATGGCCGCGCCTATGTCGCGATAGGCCGCGCGTTGAAAGATCGCGGCGACCTGCCCTCGCCCGTAACGATGCCTGCCATTCGCGCATGGCTTGCCGCGCATCCGGACAAAGCGCAAGAGATCCTGAACCTCAATCCCTCCTATGTCTTTTTCCGCCGCCTTCCAAACGAAAACGCCGTGGGCGCGGAAAGCGTGGCGCTGACGCCCTTGCGCAGCCTCGCGGTCGATCCTCAGTATCTGCCGCTGGGCACACCTGTGTGGCTAGACACCACAGATGGACAGGGGGCGGTCTTGCAACGCCTGATGATCGCGCAAGACACCGGCGGCGCGATCAAAGGCCCCGTGCGCGGCGATGTCTATTGGGGCACCGGCGTTTCCGCCGCTGCGCAAGCTGGCGCGATGCAAAGCCGTGGGCGTTACTATGTTTTGCTGCCGAAAAAAACAAACCAATAACTCGTTTGTCGGATTTACCCCATGGCTGTTCACTAAAAACACTAGAAGAAGCTGTAGTCCTGCTGTAGTCCCGCGTTGACTCCGTTCTTTCACTGTTTGATAACATGCCGCAGGGTTTTGCAAAGTTGAATTGAGAGGAAAGAAACGCCTCATGAAAAAAGCTGTTCGCGTGTTCATTTCTATACTCAAAATTTATGCCTATTTTGTCGCGACAATCGTGACAGCTTATTATGTTTATGCATTCGCAATCAATACGGCTAATAGACAAGATGGTTCTGACGTGCTGGCGGCAAAACCTGTTATCTATCTATATCCGCAGAAGGAACAAGAAACCTTTATCAGGCTTGATTATCATGGAAAACTAACGACGTCTTTTCCTGCTTATGATGACGGATTAAAGGGGTGGCGGGTTCTGGCTTATCCGGATGGCCATGTTGTAAATTTGGCGGACAATGAAACCTATAACTACCTGTTTTGGGAGGGCAAACCTGAAAAAGCTGATTATGATTTTTCAACAGGTTTTGTCGTTGCCGGAAAAGATACGGCCAGCTTTCTACGAAAAACGTTGGAAGAATTCGGGCTAACCCCCAAGGAATACAATGAATTTATTGTTTATTGGCTGCCAAAAATGGAAAACAACGCCTACAATCTGATTCATTTTGCCGATAAGGAGTATACGAAGAATGCTCCCCTAAACATCGAGCCGAAACCGGACTCCTTATTGCGCGTTTTTATGGTGTATAAGCCCATTGATAAAAGGCTTGATATTAAGCCTCAGACAATTGCGCCGTTCGTCAGAAAGGGCTTCAGTGTTGTGGAATGGGGCGGATCTGAGGTGGAATAGCTAGGGGAACGGCCTTGTTCTGTTTTGTCTCTATCGGGAAAAATCAAGCAAGAGGGCGCGGAGATTAAGAAGCGAAGTCTAAATGACGGTTGAAGACAAACAGGTCTGGAAGGACTATACGCGTGGTGTTCAGCCTGTGCGAAAGGAGAAAAAGACTCCTGACCGCAGGGAAAATCGAACAGAAGGGCAGGCCGTCCAAACAATCGCTGAAAAACCGGGGCCCTTCCCTCTGCCTCTCTTTCATAAGGGAAAAGAACGTCTTTCCGCTCCCCCCCTCGAACGCAAACGCGAAAAAGCGCTGCGTCAGGGAACAATTGCGATCGAGGCCAGACTCGACCTGCACGGCATGACGCAAGCCGAAGCTTTCGCGGCGCTCAGCGACTTTATGCGCCAAGAAACCAAAGCTGGAAAACGCCACCTGTTGATCATCACCGGCAAAGGCCGCGGCGAAGGCGGCGTTCTGCGCCGCAACCTTGAAACATGGCTATCCCAACTGCCAGAATCCCGATCCATCCTCGCCCTTCGCCCCGCCGCCCCCCACCATGGCGGCGGCGGGGCGTTTTATGTGGTGATGCGGAAAAAGTGAGAACGATGGGCATAATAAAAATACGCCCAAACAGCCTTTGCCTGTAAACGCCGCTCTTTCCGGCGCATTTTTATTGTTTCTCCTCGTTTTAAGAATCATCGCTGCTTTTGATTGGCAGACGCCGATCAAAAGGCTAATTTGATCTTCCAACAATGCGGAATCGACATGTCGGGACTGAACAGGATTTTTTCGTGCGGGCGCAGATTTATTCTGGCGGCTGGATTCATTGCGGCTTTACAGGGATGCGCGTCGGGTCCTTTGAACGACGCGGACGCCATAGCCAATTCCGCATCGATGCAACAGCAGGAAATAACGTCGGGATCCTTTCGCCTGACGATCTTTTCGCGCATTCGCGACGCCAATCAGCCCATCACAATCTATGTCGACGGCGATCTGCGCGGCTGGGCGCCTTCGGCCGATCCCGGCATTGACTCAACCCCCGATGAATATCTGGAGCTGCGGCTGGCTGCGCTTGATCCCGCGACCAATGTCGTCTTTATCGCCCATCCGTGCCAGTTCGGCATAGCGGATCCGGTTTGCTATAACGATACATGGCAAAACGGGCGTTTGGCCGAGCAGGTTGTGTCCAGCATCAACCACGCGATCGACTATGTGACCATTACCTTTATTCACCCGCAGGTGAATCTGGTCGGCTATTCGGGCGGCGGCGCGATCGCGGCCGTTCTGGCTGCGCGGCGGCAAGATGTCATCAGCTTGCGCACGATTGCCGGAAACCTTGATCCCAACGGCAATGGGCGGGCGCATGCCGCCGATCCGCAAGATGAATTTGTCGACCCGATGCTGATCGCCCCGCGCCTCGCGATGCTGCCGCAAATTCATTTTGTTGGGGACAAAGACGTTTTCGTGCCGCCTTTTTTGACCGAGAATTTTATCAAGGCCATTGGCCCCAGCTATTGCGTCAAAGTCATACAAATTCCCGAAGCCACACACCGCAAGGGCTGGGAAGACGCGTGGGCGGAATATGCGACGAAACTTCCGGCGTGCCGCGCCCTGATCGACCGTTCTATCTCACCGGAATAGATCCCGAACCTGCGGGGGCGGCTCGTTGCCGTTATTTTCCCAGTAACTGCAAAATATCCGCTCTGTTGCGCAGACAAGCAAGGTAGTTGGGGCCGAGAAAATCTTCATCGTCAAGATTATAAGCGCGAAAGTCGACGTAATCCGGATAAATTTTCCCTACCGCATAGCCCTTGCTTTCCAGCAAGCCGTAAAAATCATAGAGCAGGTGATGCGTCATGATGTTGACTTTCCCGTACTCGAACTGAATGACGTCGATAGCGCCGCGATCAATCGCTTCGGAAAAGCCTTTGAGCACATCGAATTCGGCGCCTTCTACATCCATCTTAAGGAAATCGATCCTGCCGATATTTTTTTCCCGCATATAGTCGTCCCCGGTGCGAACAGAGCATTTCTTTTCCTGATTGGCACCATTCGGGTAATTCACAAAAGACGAAAATTTATTGGAAGCATCATAAACATGAACAGAGATTTCGCCCGAATGGCTGAACAGGCCAAAATTGTTAAGAAAGGCGTTTTCCTTGCCGACCAGATTTGCGCTGAGGGTGGAAAAGGTCTCGGCGACGATTTCGAAAGCGTGAAAGGCCGCGCCGGGAATTTCGGCAGACGCCAAAGCCGTCCATTCGCCGACATTGGCGCCGACATCGAAGATCACCGCAGGGCACAGCGAAGCGAGGCGGCGCAACACCATTCGCTCGCCGTTATCGTCGAATTCCGAGTTGAAATTTTTGTATGCCTTAAGGAAAAAGTCGCAGAACAAAGCCATGGCTCGATGATCGCTCTTTTGGCGGCCGAGTTGATAAGCGGCGGCAGCGATCTCCTGGGGGGTGATCTTGTCGACATTTGCTAGAACATCGCGAACGATCGAGGCGGCAATTTGCTCGGATGTGAACATAAGAAACCTTCAGGCCGAATGATTGAAAAGGCAAGATGAAGTATATAATAAAACCCGCCGTGTAAAGCGGAAGCCCCCGACCGCTCAAGCCACCGGAATGAACCCCGAACTGGCAAGAACAAACCCAAGGCTTCGTAGGCGGTTCAGCCCGTCTTCTGTCGGTGGTTCGTTGCTGTTATTGATAAACGTCCAGTTCGAGCGGTCGAACGGCATATCGACGCTGACGGCGCCGGTGGATTCGATGCCCTTGCTTTTCAGATAGGCGCGCACGGCATAATCGGAAACGCCCTGCCAGAAATAACGCCGCCGGAACCACGCCGGAGTCAACCGCTCGGCATGAATGTGATGATGAATCACAATCGACGGGTCGTAATAGAGCTTCCATCCGGCCATATGCATAACCAGATCGACGGCATGTTCCGCCGCCAGCAAAGTAACGCCTTTGCGCCCCAGCGTGGTCGGAAAACATCCCGCCGCAATCAAAGCCTCGCGGCGATAGCAGCCGTTACCCTCCAGCAAGCCTTCGTCGACGAAATGCGGCTGCGTGCCGAATCCTGCGGCGGACAACAAATACAACATGCCGTCCGTCAGCCAATCCGGCCGCGGCGCGCCCCAGACGGGAATGACATCGCCGCCGATCTTGCCGACTTTGTCGCCCTGCGCGGCAAAGGAAGCCAAAAATAACTCCAGCCAGTCAGGAGGCGCGGTGGCATCGTCATCGCCCTGCACGATCAGCGGCGCGGTCGTCCGGCGCACGCCCGCGTTGCGGGCATAAGCGACGCCAAGCTGCGGCTCCTCGACCAAGATGATGCGGTGATGCGGATAACGCGCCTTGATCAACGCAACCGCCGCTTCTGTTTTGTCGACAGAGCCGTTATCGACGACGCAAATTTCAAAGCGCGACGGATCGAGCGTTTGTTCGCACAGGCTCACAAGGCAGCGTTCCAAAAACGCGGCGCGATTGCGCGTGGGAATGACGACGCTGATATCGGGCATAAGAAGTCCTCAAAAAATCACGTTACTGCGTCCGTCGTTCGCGATGTTGGGGCAAGGATAAGCATCGCGCCGCTTTTCTCATCGACCCTTTGCGCCGCAAAGGCATAACCGTTTTCTTGCGCCCATGATTCAAGTTTCCCGTCCTCGCCGCGCGGCGTCTGGACAAAAAGAATCGGGCGGAATTTTTTCAAAATGCCCGCAAGGCCGGACAGAACATCAAGGGGATTCGCGGCATCGATGCGGCAAGCGTCAAGCCGCGGCTCCTCATCGAGAAATTGATCCAGTTGCACAAACGGAACGGTCGCTTCGGGGACGAGATCGGCGTCGTCGCTAAAAACGGCGACGCTGCGCTCTTGTCCTGCTTCAAGCGCGCCATAGCCGGGCGCTGCGCCTGCGGCATAGCCTAAAAGGCGCATGTCGACGATATGCTGCATCCGGTTTCCGATTACGTTTTGTTTGATTTGCTCGATATAATCGGGGTCGAATTCGACAAGGATAATTTTGTCGGCTTGGCAGATATGCGCGGCGAAAAGGGCAAAAGCGCCAGCGCGGCTGCCGACATCGAGCCAAACGCTTTGAGCGGGGACAAGGCTGCCGATCCTTTCCCATTCTTCATCGTCGGGAAGATGAAAATCCGGCGCGGGCGATGCTGCGCGGATTGCAAGCGAAAACTCGCGCCCACGGCAAGAAACGCATCGCATTTCCGCGAGGCGCTCGGCGCGCTCGGACAAAAATTTCTGCGGCGCCGTTAAAATATTCTCGGCCTCAGCCAGACGGCACCGATAGGCATTCAAAACTTTTTCCCCTGCCGCTTGCAGCAAAAATAATAGCCGCGGGTTGTCCAGAATCATTTTCAAATAGCCAATGACATCCAGAGTCGATTTGCAGCGGTGGAAATGATAGGGGGAAAGCAGGCCTTCGCTGCCGATGCGCGTCATGACGATAGGGCGGTGATACTGCAGGGCTTCAACAGATTTTATTTTCAGGCCGGTGCCATCGTCCATCGGATTTACCATGACATCCATGACCTTATAGAAATCATGAATGTTTTCACAGACGCCCAGCATTATGACAAAGGGCGGCATTTCTTTGGCAAAATTCATGTAAACGGCGCCAGCGACACAAAGTTCAATGTGTTCGGAAACCCCGGGCGTCTTAACAAGATATTCCACAAGGCTGACAAGCGTTCTGACATTCGTGTTGTTGTTTCCGCCGACGAATCCAACGCGCAGTTTTCTTCCCATCGGTTGATTGACGGGAAGAAAGGGCATCTCTTCCGGCGCGAACTGAAGCGTAAAGACGGCCTTGTCGGTTAAGGCACGGAAAGAAAATTCCTCGGCATACTGCACGGCGATGTTAATGTCCGCGCGATCAAGCCCGCGCGCTTCGTCCTCCGGCGATACCGAGAAAAAACCCGGCGAAAAACCAGGCCTGCTGAGCTTGAACATGCGATCCGAAAACGCATCGTGCGTATGCTGTATTTTTATAACCTGCGGCGGGACAATCTCGAACGCTTTGCTCATCCAGATATAATTGCCGACGATAACGTCGAAGGGATCGCGCTCGTAAATCAGCTTTACGAATGCGCCGACATCCTCGTCGTACCATGAATCAAGCTCGTAATTGAATGTGGCAATTTCGGGCAAAGCGCCGCCCACAGCGCGAATCGCAGCCTCCCGGCGGCGAGCCATGTCGTAACTGCATAGGTAATAGGCATCAACCTGCCGCAAAGTATCGAGGGTTGCCTTGTTCGAGATTTCTTCCTGAATCGAATAAAGGAAGCTGACTCGATGCCCTGCGGCGCGTATCTGGCGCACCATGCCCCGAATGCCGGCTCTATTTCCGGCAGTTGTGGGAAAAAGGGGCGTGGGGCTGACGATAAGATAATGCACGATCTTTCTACCTCTCTGTCGGCATAATGCCGGTCAAGGCGAGCACAAAGCCAAGACTGCGGAAACAGGACATGCTGCTTTCAAGATGCTCGGGCGTATCTCCGGCCATAAAGGCCCAATCGCCCGGTTTGAGCGGCAGATCAATGAAAACTTCGTTTGGCGTTGGCAACCCCTGGCGAATCTGATACGCGCGACCGGCTGCTTCCGATACGCCCTGCCAAAAAAGACGGTGGCGCAGCCACATGGGCCTCAGCCTGTCAGCATGAATAAAGTGGCGCAGAATAATGCGGGGATCAAAGAAAACGCGGCCTCCGTTTTCCCTGATGCGCTCTTCGACGATATGTTCGCCCGACAAAAGGCAAGAGCCGACGCGCCCCAATTCTTCGGGAAAACCGCCGACCGCCTCCAGATTCGAACGGCGCCAGCAAGTATTGCCCTCGCATGTAGGCTCGTCTTTGTCTAGAAAGCGCGGTTGCATTCCCACTCGTGTCGCCGCCGATAAATAAAGCTCCATTTGCGGCGTCAGCCATTCCGGCTTCTGGATTTCCCAAATCGGCTTGATATCACCGGTGATTATGGCCAGATCGGAACCGATTTCGGTAAAACGAGCAATGAATAGTTCAAGCCAATTAGAATCAACGGTGCCGTCATCATCGATACTCGCAAATAACGGCGCTTGCGTTGCGCTGAGCGCGCAATTGCGCGCGTGTGACGCACCTGGTTCCAACTCGACAATTATAGAAACATGATGTTTGGGATAACGCGCCACAATTTTTTCAGCGACTTCCAGCGTGTTGTCGATACATGCATTGGCGACCACGCAAATTTCATATCGCGAAGGATCCAGACTTTGTTCACACAAACTGACAAGACATGCTTCCAGAAAAGGAGCACGGTTATGGGTAGGAACAACAACGCTGATTTCTAGCATGCAAACAAAGCGAGAAACAAAGGAAGGTTTTCGATCCTAACAGAGGCTCTTGGGCAAGGCAATGCGCGAAGAATGCGCGAGAAAACGTAACGCTCACGCCGTCATTCAACCTCTTCCGCCTCTGGCGAACGCCATTTCTGCGCCAACCGATCGAACGCCAGATAGATCACAGGCGTCGTGAACAAAGTCAGCACTTGCGACACGATCAAGCCGCCGACAATCGAAATTCCTAAAGGGTTCCGCAGTTCCGATCCCATGCCTTTGCCCAGCATCAGCGGCAACGCGCCGAGCAGAGCCGCCATTGTCGTCATCATAATCGGGCGGAAGCGCAAAAGGCAGGCTTGATAGATGGCCTCGCGCGGGGGTTTGTGTTCAACGCGTTCGGCCTCCAACGCGAAGTCGATCATCATGATCGCGTTTTTCTTGACGATGCCGATCAGCAAAACAATGCCGATGATCGCGATAATATCCAGCTCCTTGCCCGCCAGTATCAACGCCAGCAAAGCGCCGATGCCCGCCGAGGGCAAGGTCGAGATAATCGTGATCGGGTGGATATAGCTTTCATACAAAACCCCAAGAACGATATAGACCGTGACGATTGCCGCAAGAATCAACAGCAATTCATTACCCAGCGACGCGCGGAAGGCCAGCGCCGCGCCCTGAAAACTCGTCATCACGCTTTGCGGCATGCCGATATTTTGTTCCGTTTTTCCGATCGCGTCGACGGCCTCGCCCAACGACGCGCCCGAAGCCAGATTGAACGAGATTTGCGCGGCGGGGAACTGCCCCAAATGATTGATCTGCAAGGCAGCCTGTTGTTGCTTGATCGAGGCGATCGTCGCCAGCGGCACCTGCCCGCCGCTGGCCGAGGGCAAATAGATCGATTGCAGCGACGCCATTGTCGCAGGTGTGTTGAGAATGACCCGATACTGATTGGACTGCGTGAAAATGGTCGAGACGATACGCTGCCCGAACGCGTCATAAAGCGCGTTATCGACGGTGGCGAGCGAAATGCCGAGCCTTCCCGCCGTGTCGCGGTCGACGGCCACATAATCCGAAAGCCCGTTTTGTTGCAGATTGTCGGCGATGTCCTCAAACTGCGGCAACTGGCGCAATCTGGATTCCAGAAGGGGCGTCCATTTGTTGAGTTCGTCCAGATTGGAATCTTCGAGAATGAACTGGTATTGCGCGCGGCTGACCGAACTATCGATCGTTAAATCCTGCACGGGTTGCATGTAAAGCGTGATGCCGGGAAGGACGGCGATCTCTTTGCTCAGACGGCGGATCACATCGCTGACCGAGGACGAACGCTGATCGAGCGGTTTCAGGTTAATCAGCATGCGCCCGCTGTTCAGCGTCACATTGGTGCCGTCCACGCCGATGAAGGAAGACAGGCTGTCGACGTCCTTGTCCCGCAAAACCGCAGCGGCTAATGCCTGCTGGCGGTCGGCCATCGCCGTGTAGGAGATAGATTGCGGCCCCTCCGAAATACCCTGAATAAGGCCAGTATCCTGAACCGGAAAGAAGCCCTTCGGCACGACGATATAGAGAAAGGCCGTCAGCCCCAGCGTGCTGAGCGCGACAGCCAAAGTCAGATTCTGGTGATCGAGCACCCATGTCAGCGCGCGGCCATAAGCGGCGATGGTTTGGTCGAATCCCCGCTGCGTCGCTTTCAAAAACCGACTTTCCTTGGCGGGGTCATGCGTTTTCAACATTCGCGCGCACATCATCGGCACCAAAGTCAGCGACACGACCGCCGAGATCAAAATCGTCACGGACAAGGTGATCGCGAATTCGCGGAACAAACGCCCGACCAGATCGCCCATAAACAAAAGCGGGATCAGCACGGCGATCAGTGAAACCGTCAAGGACACGATCGTAAAGCCGATTTCGCCCGCGCCTTTCAACGCGGCATTCATCGGCGTCTCGCCCATCTCGATATAGCGCGAAATATTCTCGATCATCACAATCGCGTCGTCGACGACAAAGCCGGTCGCGATCGTCAGCGCCATCAGCGATAGGTTGTTCAAACTGAATCCCGCCAGATACATAAGCGCGAACGTGCCGACCAAAGACACAGGCACCGAAAGGCTGGGAATGATCGTCGCCGGAATATTGCGCAAAAAGATGAATATGACCGCGACGACCAAAAGCACCGACAACAGCAATTCAAACTCGACATCATGCACCGACGCGCGGATCGTCGTGGTGCGGTCGGTCAAAACCTTGACATTGACGGCGGCGGGCAGGCTGTTTTTCAGGCTCGGCAACAATTGCTGGATCGTATCGACGACCTTGATGACATTGGCTCCGGGCTGGCGCTGGATGTTGAGGATGATCGCGGGGGTTTTTCCCGACCACGCGCCCAATTGCGTATTCTCCGCGCCGTTGACCACAGTCGCGACATCCTTCAACCGCACCGGCGCACCGTTTTGATAGGCGATGATGATGTTTTTGTATTCATCCGCGCTTTGAAGCTGGTCGTTGGAATTGATCGTGGTCGAACGCTCTGGCCCGTCAAAACTGCCTTTGGGCGCGTTGGTGTTGGCGTTGCTGACGCTGGTGCGCAAATCGTCAATATTCAGGCCATAGGCGGCCAAAGCCTCGACATTGGCGATCACGCGCACGGCGGGACGCTGGCCGCCCGACAGGCTGACCAAACCCACGCCCGGCAACTGCGAAATTTTTTGCGCCAACCGCGTGTCCGTCAAATCCTCAACATCGGTCAGCGGCAAAGTGTCGGACGTCACGGCCAAAGTCAGAACCGGCGCGTCGGCGGGATTGACTTTGGCGTAAATCGGCGGCGCGGGCAAATCGGAAGGCAGCAAGTTTCCGGCGGCATTGATCGCCGCCTGAACTTCCTGCTCCGCTATGTCGAGGTTAAGGCTCAGATCGAATTGCAGCGTCAGAATGGACGCTCCGGCCGAACTGACCGACGACATTTGCGTCAAGCCCGGCATCTGCCCAAACTGCCGCTCCAAAGGCGCGGTGACGGCAGAGGTCATCACGTCGGGGCTGGCGCCGGGATAAAAGGTCTGAACCTGAATGGTCGGGTAATCGACCTGAGGCAGGGCCGACAAAGGCAAAAACTTGAAAGCCACAAACCCGGCCAGCAAAATCGCGACCATCAACAGCGAAGTCGCAACCGGACGTTGGATAAAAAGACGCGAGGGATTCATGGCCAGCCCAAAGGCAATGCAGGAAAGAAACCGAGTCTATAGCAAACCGCCGCGCGAAGAGCCAGCAAGGCACGACATCATAGAATTAGGGCGTGAGTGGGGCGGGAAAAACTAATGCACGCTGGCCGGTTCCAAATCATACTGCCGCACCATTGCGAACGCGAGGTCGCGTTCGGCGATAACGGTCAAGGGCGTGCCGTCTGCGGCGTGAATTGCGTGACAACACCGCCCGTCCAGCGTCACAGGCTTGATATAGGCGATCGTTTCCATCCCATAAGCGCCGAAGTCAGGCGAAGTCAGCGTTTGACGGACGAAAAGCGGCTTTTCCCCGGTTACCATATGCGCTCCCCTGCATGCGAATCGCTTGAACTGTACTCGGCGTCTATATCATCACGAATTCAATAACCAATTATTAATTTTGACGAACTGCCAAATGAGCGAGAACAAGGGATAATAAAAATGCGCCACAGGTTCGATACAAAATGATCCATTTATGCACTGCGCGCGCCCTGTGTTCCTGCGATTTCACGAACGCCTAGCACGGCATGGATGCGGGTTTGATAGCCTTCGTCCATTCGCCGTACCAATGCTTTTTTTGCCGGTTACCGCAACACCTGCGAAATACAGCTTTGGGCGAGTTCGTTCAGTTTTTCGGGAACTTGCGCCTTTCCTTTGTTTCCGGATGCATGAGCTTCCGTCGCTTGCAACGCCACTTCGGCAAAGGTTTTGTCGTCCCATTTTCTCATGCCCTCGCGCACGCAAGAGCAGTAAGCGGCTCGGGCGGAATCCGTATCGCCGCCGACGCAGCTTTGATACTCGTGGTCGAGTACGTAATCCGGTATTTCTGCATAAGCGGGGGCTGCAAGCAGACAGACCAGCAAGCCCCCGGGAATGAGGCTGCGCTTCATGCCGCCCCCACGGTCATCATCGTGCCAACCTTGTCGCGCTGCGCCGCGTAAAGCGCCATGAAATCGATCGGTTGCAGGGTGATCGCGGGGAACCCGCCTTCGCGTATAGCGTTTGAGATAATCGCGCGCGCAAAGGGGAAAAGCAAACGCGGCGCTTCGGCCAGAAGGAACAGCCGAATTTGTTCTTCCGGCATTTCCGGCAGCGTGAACAATCCGGCATAAGCCAACTCGGCGATGAACGCGGTTTTATCGTTCAGTTTCGATTCCAGCTTGATCTTCAAAACCGCCTCAAACACGCTGTTGCCCAGATTGCGCGTCATCACATTGACGTCAAGCGCCATTTGCGGCTGCGTCTGCATATCGTTGAAGATCAACGGCGCGTTCGGGCTTTCGAACGAGAAATCCTTGATATATTGCGCGCCCAGCCCGATCTGGACATTAACGGTTTCAGGAGCGGGAGGGGGTGTTTCGTCGGTCATTGAAGATGAGGGGGTTAGAGGTTGGGGTTAGCGGCGTGAGGGAATAAGCGAACCTGTTTTTGCGTATTGGAAACAGCGGCGCCGCAAAAGCGATTGAATCCCCTCCCCCTCGCGGGGAGGGTTAGGGAGGGGGGAGTGAGGCAAGAGACCAAGTTTAGGATTATAATCCATTGCGCCAAAAGACTGCGCCTAATCCCAAACCGCATTTCCCAGTCTCTCCCCCTCCCTAACCCTCCCTAACCCTCCCCGCGAGGGGGAGGGGATTATGCCGCTTTCATTTCACTGCTGTTTCCAATACGCAAAAACGGATTCACTTATTCCCTTACGCCGACTATCTCCCCCCTTTCTGCCACCGATTCCCCTTTTCCGCAACGTGAACCGCGCTATAATCTCTTTTATGCACATGGATATCGACCTTATCGTTTACGCCGTCATCGCCGCCGTCTTTCTGGGACGGCTGTGGGTCGTTCTTGGCACCCGCAATGACGACGAGCCGCAGCGCCCCAACCCGTTTGCGCCGCCGCCGCCTCCGGCGCAGCATCAAGACGCACCCCTCGCCGCGCCGCCGCAAGATGCACCGCGACCGATGCATCTCGGCCCGCCCCCCAATTCGCTGGCGGGAGGGCTGGCCCAAATTCAGGCCGTCGATCCCACTTTCGACGAAAAAGCCTTTCTACAGGAACGGCGCGATGTTTTCTCGACCATTGTCAGCGCCTATGCCGCCGGAAACCTGAACAGCGTTTCCGAATTCCTGTCGCCCGCGTTGCTGGCGCATTTCCAACAAGCCGTCGCGGCGCGCGCCGCGGCAGGGCAAAGCGCGCAAACCCGCATCAGTCGCATCAAGGAAGCCGAAGTCACAGCAGCCCGCGCCGAAGGCTCACAGGCCTTCGTAACAGTCAAGTTCATCAGCGATCAGGAAAACATCCTGCGCGACGCCGGCGGCTCCGTCATCGGCGGCGAGGAAGGCAAATACGAGGAAGTCGTCGATATCTGGACATTTGCCCGCGATACGCAAGCGCCGGGCGCGCGGTGGGTGGTAGTGGAGACGGGAGGTTAGCCGTTGTTATCCCAAGTTAAGAGCCGACTTTCTTTTCATCGAAGCGATAACGATTGGTTTTGACTTGGCGTTCTCCGTTGTTTTCGCGGCTGTTGACGAATTGGTATTGGGACGACGTTCGGACGGATTGATCTTAGTCGCGTATTGATCCAACCCTTTACGGTAGGGAATTTTTCCCGTTTCGCTCAAACTATCTGTGCTTGCGAGGCGACAACTATCAGGAAGGCTATTGTCAGAACCGTCTGGAATATAAGCAGCCGACGGCACATTACCGAATTGACTATTCCAAAGCTCTTGAAGAGCATATTGAGGTATGGCGGTTGTCATAATGCTCACCTCATAAAAATATCTCAAATTATGAGTATATTTAACCACAGACTGGTTAAACCTCGCTTAATTTTCCTCTTCTGAAACAAAAAAATCCTTTTACTTTCCCGTAACCATAACTCAAGAAAACAGGGCAACAAAAAACGCGCCGAAGCGCGTTTTTATGGATGAATCTTTTGCTTTCCGGCTCAATGCACAATCGGCTTGAACGGATGTGCTGCGTGGGCGAAGAAGTCACGAAGGCTATGTGTAATCTTTGGGCCGCAAGCAATAAGGACGCCTTTGAAACCGCCGGAAACAAATCCGCGCCAACGCGTTGATGCTTCGTCGCTTTTAAAATAGTGACGCGAACGCAGAACGAGATCCCAAAGTTTGCGCGTAAGGAAAAAATTTCCTGAAGGCGTGATCCCTGTCTCCTTCATAATGCACCCCATTCCTAAAATCATTTATCCCAAATCTTACAGAGAGCATTAAACCACGAAAGCATTAACTTCCGGTAAATCGTTACTCAATCGTTAACGTTCTACAAGATAAACTTCGACAGATCGACGTTCTGCGCGAAATCTGCCAGACGGTCGTTCACGTATTTTCCGTCGATTTTTACCTCTGACCCGGGTTTGTCGCTGGCGTCGAAACTGATTTCTTCAAGCAATTTTTCCAGAAGCGTGTGCAAGCGCCGCGCCCCGATGTTTTCGACGCTTTCGTTGACCTCGGCGGCCAGACGGGCGAGTTCGTCAATGGCGTCGTCGGTGAAATCCAACGTGACTTTTTCGGTATCGAGCAGCGCTTTGTATTGCTTGATCAGGCTGGCCTCCGGCTCGGTCAGGATGCGTTTAAAATCTTCGCGCGTCAGGGGTCTCAACTCGACGCGAATGGGCAAGCGCCCCTGTAGTTCCGGCAACAGGTCTGAGGGCTTGGCAAGATGAAACGCGCCCGAGGCGATGAACAAAATATGATCGGTGCGCACGGTTCCGTATTTGGTCGAAACCGTCGTGCCTTCGATCAAAGGCAACAGGTCGCGCTGCACGCCCTCGCGGCTGACGTCGCCGCCCCCGCGATAGCCTTCCGACCGCGCCGCGATTTTGTCGATTTCATCAAGGAAGACGATGCCGTTTTGCTCGACCTCGTCGATCGCCAGTTCAACGACTTTGTCGGCGTCGAGCAATTTGTCAGATTCCTCGGCATGCAAAACCTTCAAGGCTTCCGGCACCGGCAATTTACGCGTTTTCATGCGCGGACTGCCCATTTTGCCGATCATGTCGCCGATGTTAAGCATACCCATCTGCGCTCCGGGCATGCCCGGCACGTCGAACATCGGTAGGCTGTTCGCATTGTTGTCTTGCACCTGAATTTCGATTTCTTTTTCGTTCAACTCGCCGTTTTTTAGCATGTGGCGGAATTTCGTCCGCGTTTCCGGCGTCGCGCTTTCGCCCACCAACGCGTCGAGCGTACGTTCTTCCGCGGCCTCTGCTGCGCGGGGATCGACGTCGCGCCCCATGCGTTCGCGCACCATCTTGATCGCCACTTCGACCAAATCGCGAATGATCTGCTCGACATCGCGGCCGACATAGCCGACCTCGGTGAATTTCGTCGCCTCGACCTTGAAAAACGGCGCTTGCGCGAGTTTGGCCAGACGGCGAGCGATTTCGGTTTTGCCGACCCCCGTCGGGCCAATCATCAGAATATTTTTTGGCACCACTTCCTCGCGCAAGTCCTGCGGCAATTGCTGACGCCGCCAACGGTTACGCAAAGCGACGGCCACGGCGCGCTTAGCCTCATGCTGGCCGACGATAAAGCGGTCAAGTTCGGCGGTGATTTCGCGAGGGGAAAGAGGGGTCATTTAAAGCTCTATGCTTTCTAAGGTGACATTCGTATTCGTATAAACGCAAATTCCCGACGCGATCGCCAGCGCCTTACGCGCGATCGCCTCCGCGTCCATGTCGTCGCGGTCAATCAAGGCGCGGGCGGCGGATAAAGCGTAAGGCCCGCCGGAGCCTATGCCGATCAGCCCGTCTTCCGGCTCCAAAACGTCGCCGGTGCCGGACAGGATCAGGCTGGTGTTTTTGTCCGCCACCGCCATCATCGCCTCCAGACGGCGCAGATATTTATCCGTGCGCCAGTCCTTGGCCATTTCAACGCAGGCGCGCATCAACTGCCCCGGGTGTTTTTCCAGCTTGGCCTCCAGACGTTCAAAAAGCGCGAAGGCGTCGGCCGTCGCTCCGGCAAAGCCGCCAATCACATCGCCCGCCGCGCCGGATTTCAACCGCCGCACCTTGCGCGCGTTGCCTTTGACAATCGTCGCGCCCATCGAAACCTGCCCGTCGCCCGCAACGACGACTTTATCGCCTTTGCGAACGGCGATGATCGTCGTGCCGTGCCAGTTTGGGAAGGTGGAAGATTCGGTGGTCAACATTCAGCATTCAGGGGTTAGAATTCAGCATTCAGGAAGTAGAGATAAGCTATTTTTTGGGATAAACAAGAGGGGCTATTTTGTTAGAGCGGAATTCGTGTTATTCCCTCCCTTCCCTGAAGGCTGAATGCTAACCCCTGAATGCTAGCCCTTGAATGCTCACCCTCTACCCCTCCCTCCACATCAAAGAAGGCACTATCTCGCATCTGACCAGCAGCAGCAGCGATTTACGGCAAGCAGTGCTTGTGGATCCCCATCCGACCGAACGCGCCCAAGCCTTTGAGGCTAACGGTTTCGAATGGCTGCATGTGGTCGATCTGGACGCGGCTTTCTCCGAATCCACGGTCAACGTCGCCTGTATCGAGGACATCATCAAATCGGTCAAAATTCCGGTGCAACTTTCAGGCGGCATCCACGATATGCGCACTATCGAGTTTTGGTTTGAGCGTGGCGCGCAAAATATCGTCCTGACCTCCGCCGCGCAGCAAAACCCAGATCTGGTGCGCAAAGCCTCAGCGCATTTTCCCGGCCGCATTTCGGTTCGGATCGACTCCATCCGCGGCTATGCCGCGCGCACGGGTTGGAGCAAGGCGACTTCCGTCAAAGCGCTCGATCTGGCTCTGCGCGTCGAAGACGCGGGCGCGGCGTCGATCATCTTTGCCGACATCAATCGCGGCGGCGCGTTAAGCCACGTCAATCTGGAAGCCACCGTCGATCTCGCCTTCGCTTTGACCATCCCCGTCATCGCGGCAAGCGGCGTGGATTCGCTGCAGGATCTGGCCAAACTGAAAGCGCACTGCAAGGCGGGCATTTCGGGTTTGATTATGGGCCATGCGCTTTACAGCGGCGCGATTGATGCGAAGGAGGCGTTGAAGCTGGCGCGGGGGTAAATACTTTCTCGTAGGAGCGGCTTCCCGCCGCGACCCTTTGTTTTTTAAGGCGGTGGGGGCTGGAAGCCGCTCCTACGAGAAAGCTAGGCAAAGGCGTTCGTCCCAATCCCCGCCTTTCTCCGCGACACAGCTTCTTGCGCCGCCCGCATCCAAAGAAAATTTCAGCGATAACCTGCTTAAAGGCAACCGCCCGCCTGCCCGTTCCGGCCATTCGACTAGAACAATGCCGAAGGCCAAAGCGTCATCCCAGCCGAGTTCATCCAATTCATCCGCCGATTTCAGGCGATACAAATCGAAATGCGCAATCGCCAAGCTTCCGACCTCGTAAGTTTGCACGAGGGTAAAAGTGGGGCTTGGAATGTCGCCTTCGACGCCCCGCACGCGCAGCAAGGCGCGGGCGAATGCGGTTTTTCCCGCACCAAGTTCACCCTGTAAGGCTACCACATCGCCCACGCGCAGATGCGGCGCGATCAGATCGGCCAAAGCCTGTGTCGCGGCAAGATCGGGCAGAGGGAAATGATTGGGCAGCATGGGTTTCTTCGCCGTGAATCTCTGAAAGCGAACGCATCGCTCACAAATCAAGTTCGCTGTGCGAGCCAAGGCGCACAAGATCGAGGCAATCATCGCCAGATTTGCGGTAGATCAAAACCAGATCGGGCTTGATATGGCAATTGCGGTGATCAACCCAATCGCCTGTAAGAGAATGGTCGCAAGCGCGTTGCGGCAAAGGGCTATCGACGACAAGCAATTCGAGAACCGGCCTCAGGATAGCCTCAAGCGTTTTGCCGTGCCGTCCCGATTTTTCCCGTTTGTAATCGCGCTTGAAACGTTTGGTGCGTTTAATCTTCCGCATTCAATTCCGCAAACAAGTTGTCAATCGACCCGACTTCGATTAATTCCCCCCGCCGCGCCGCTTTCATCGCCTCAATGGTTTCTTCATTAGGAATAAGCGGCTCGAATGGCAGCTTTTTCTCGCGCGCGATGCGCGTCAGCATCAGGCGGAAGGCGTCCGAAACCGTAAGGCCTATCGTGGCCAACACAGCAGCAGCTTCAGCCTTTACCTGCCCGTCAATCCGAGCGCGAACGACAGAATTTGCAGACATCATAGTTACCTCCATTTGGGCTATATTGTAGCCCAAAACAGCCCAAAGTTCAAGACCTATTTCATGCCGTGTCGGCGTTCAACGAATTGTCCGATTAGATAGCCAATGAAATGTCCGATAGTTCCCGTTTTGTACATGGGGGCTGAGATGAAAATCGAACGGGCAATTCAGGAGGGCTTGAGGATGTTGAAGTTTGACGAGGTGAACA
>JARLJD010000090.1 GCA_031291395.1 Alphaproteobacteria bacterium
AAAACTTTTGTTTGCAAAAACTTTTTTGCAAACAAATTTACAAAAATTTTGTTTGCTAACTAGAGGTGTCGCCGACGGCGGCGCCGCCGGCGTCCCGCCGTCATTTTCTTCCGCCGCCGCCGTCGTCGAATCTCTGCCGCCGCCGCCGTCGGCCTCCCGCCGGCGGTGACCCTGGCTACTTGCAGAACTCCAGACGTAGAAGAGATCTCGGTTCCAGAGGAAATATTAAAGCTGCCGCAGCGCATTTTCCCGAGCGAAGCACAGTCAGCGCGAACCAAATCGACCCCGATACCTTTTAAAAAGTTTACAGAACGTCCCGATTGAGTCAAAGAAGAAAACGCAAGTAGAAATCACCCACCAGCCAAAGCTCTCGAATGCGGAAGAGCAATACATATTATTAGCCTTCGGGATACACCAAAAAGAAGTGCCTGAGGCTTCAGGACTAAAAAAGAAAAGGACATTTACCAGAATTCTAAACAAGTAACAGTACTAGCAAACCCTTTT
This sequence comes from Alphaproteobacteria bacterium, assembly GCA_031291395.1. Classification (GTDB taxonomy): domain Bacteria; phylum Pseudomonadota; class Alphaproteobacteria; order UBA9219; family UBA9219; genus CAIXLI01. Next base: position 505 of record JARLJD010000090.1, read on the forward strand.
CATTGGTGGAAAGAAAACGAAGGACAACTCCCAACCACCGCTTTGATGGCGCAGGACGTCCTGTCGATTCCAGCCACTAGCACACCAAGCGAACGCGTCTTCTCTAAAGCGGGGAACATCATCGACAGCAGGCGGTCCCAGCTCAGCTTCAAGAACGCAAACACGCTGATTTTCCTGGCGTACAATCAGAAGCTCTTGACGTGGGAAGTTTCGTATTTGAGGATCGAGCGAAAACGAATTGCTTACTTTTCCTTGCTGTGAAGTAGATATCAGTTATATTTCTTTTATTCAAAGCTGCCTTTAAATTTAGTCAGGCCGGTATTTTGGTCGTTATTTAGGAAGGATACAGAATTTTTCCAGCTATTTAGCGAAGGATACAGAATTTTGGCTACCGCCGGCGCCACCGCCGCCGCCGCCGCCGGCGCCACCGCCGGCGTCCCGCCGACTTTTTCTGTCCGCCGCCGGCGTCCGAAAAGTGCCGCCGGCGACAACTCTACTTCCCAACATCGGCGCGGGGTTCCTGTCCCAGAACCTGGGAACATCCTCAGAGGTCGATGCACCTCCTTCCCGCACGCCCCAAGCACAACCGTCAATGTCGTGACGTTGCGTCGTGCACTGCTGTTTGTCGCATCGAT
>JARLJD010000014.1 GCA_031291395.1 Alphaproteobacteria bacterium
AGCCGGGAGAAAAGCAGGATCGATCCGCCAGCTGCGCCATTTTTCGAGCTGACGCGCGGCGTCAACCCGCGTCTGCGCGCGAATGCGGTCGATTTCTTCGAGAAGGGCGGAGGGTTCGGGCAAGACTGCTCTCTGGTCTCGCCCTTCGCCTATCGCCCGCGCATGACAATCGCGTGACAGAAGGCGAACGCCGTCGTCCGAAGCCCGCGGGATCGGATGCGGCGGCGGGGAAAACGGCTGGCGTGGTGACGCCCGACCCGCCAGGCCGGATACGGCGTACGCTTGAGGGACAGCATCGCGTGAAGAGGCAGCCCGAGCGGATGAGGGCCTCTGGAATCATTTTTGGTTAAGACTGTCCGCCGTGAACTGGCGATGAAGCAAATTCAGCGCGGCTCACCGGCCGGAGATACTCCACCCGCAACCGGAATTCCTCGCCAGTGGGTTAAGTCAGGCCGCGTTTGGCCTGTGGGCAGTTACTCAGGCTCTCCCCAAATTTCCGAAGGCATGACTGGCGAATTCGCGTCGATCGACGCGGTCCCTCCCCGAAGGAAACCTATTTTTAACTATATTTCTTCAGATTTAGGACCAGGGCAAGTTGTGAGCAACGTAAAATTTACAACCTAAGCGTGTACTAGGGACCACTTGTTCCGGCCGGTGCATTCAACAGGATGATAACATGTTCCCATTTACTCGAAGGAACTGGACCTTATTGACGGCGGTCGTGGTCGCTGCAAACGTAGCTTGCAGTTCGGCTTCTCCGTCTGCCGCATTTTCCCTCGACGGGAATTCAACTCGCGGGCGCCAATTCGACCAAGGCGGTAGCGTTTTGGATTATTATGAGAGCACACATACGGTCGATTACAGGGCTCAGCGCACAGTGATCGCCGGCATTTGCGCGTCAGCATGCACAATGAAACTGGGTATGCGCAACGCCTGTATTGAACCCGAAGCGACACTTCTATTTCACCAGGCAAGCTCGAATGGCATTCGCTCAGAGCTTGGCACCCGCGTCATGCTCTATGCCTATCCCCAGCGCATTCAACGATGGGTTTTGCGCAACGGAGCGTTAAGCAGTTCCCACATGACGGCGTTGTCGGGACAAGAAGCCATCGCCATGGGGGTGCAGTCCTGCCGAACAGATGCGCGGATCCGCCTGACTGAAAGATAACGCACGATCGACGCCAGACCGCGGATTGGCGGATCGGAAATACTTTAAACAGTACGCAGCGCGGCCGAGAAGCGTGGGGGCCTCGCAAGGGCAGCGCAACGCCCCGCCGCGTACAATTCCGGAGCCTATTTTTGGCTTACCGCCAGAGCGCCATCGCCTTAAAATTCGCTCGCAAATAAGTTGTGCTGCGCATTGCCTTTTGAGCTGCAAGCATCCTTCAAACGGCACGATAAAGACGAACGCCGGTTTTTTTCGCCTGGACAACGCGGAAAAAGGCCAAACGCCGTTCGCGCGACGAAAAGGGAACCAAATATCGGCAATCTCCGAAACGCAGCCTCACCCATTCAATGCCAAAAAAATGGCCTACGTAGGTGATCGCATCAAGATCCCCAATGGCTCTCCGGACGCGCCCGCTAACAAAAAACGGCAAATTGGCCAGGATGATCCTGGGGAATCTGATTTCGCCTTCAATCAAGACGACGCCCGTCAGCAGAACGAATGCCGCCTGGATACAATACACTCCCAAAAATGCGACAGGGACAATGACAAGTCCGCAGCGCTCCAACGGATAAGCTGCGGCGCACAAAACCGCGGCGAGTCCGTTTTGTAGTGAGAGCGCCGCAGCCAAAGCAAAGACCGCAGCAACGAAAACACCAGCCGACTTCATGTTCCAAAAACGAATCGAAGCCGTTTCCGACTGTGTGAGACGCGCCGCCATAACCAGACCCAAGATTGTTGGACGCTCAACATGCGCAGTCAAGCTGAATCGATCGTAAAGCAGGCGCAATGGCGACCATAAAGTTTATCTCATAGTAAAAATAAACTGATGCGTCATTCGGACGCAGGGTCAGAAAACTATTCACTTTAAGTGATCGTCTTTTCGGCCTGTAGAAATAAATCGACGATCTTCGCCTTCTAATATTAGGGCGGTTAGAATGGATGATACGTAAGCGCCAGTATCAATATTGATACGATTAGGTTTGATTTCTGGCTGTGCCGTCGGCGTATGCCCATGCACGACGATTTTTCCGAAGTCGCCCGGATAGTCCAAAAATTCGTTGCGGATCCACAACAAATCGTTGGACGTTTGTCGGTCCAGATCGACGCCGGGTCTAGCGCCAGCGTGACTAAAAAAATAATCGCCGAGCGTGAAACTCAGTCTCGTTTTCTCAAGAAATTGTCGGTGGCGAGGAGGAAGAGAATCGACCAACATGGACTGCGCGTGCTGGTAGCCTGCGCCGCGCATCGTCTCGGCGACATTGACGCCATAGGAATGCAGCGTCTCGAGGCCGCCAAAATTGCGCCAAGAGCCGAGAACTGAGGCATCAGAGAGAAATTGCAGGAACACTTCCTCGTGGTTTCCTCGCAAAGTGCAGATCGGCGTGCAAAAATCCTCGGCGCTGAGCCGCTCGAGCACGCCCGCGGACTCCCAACCTCGATCGACATAATCCCCAAGAAAGATCGTAAGGACATTCGGCGGCGCCGTTTTGAGGTCCTGTCTGATTTGCTGTTCCAGCTCGTTCAAAAGATCAAGCCGCCCATGGACGTCACCGATGACGTAAAGACGCATTCCCGCAGGAATTTTGGGGGCAACGGCCTCCTTTTTTTCGAACCATCGCGCCAAACGGGAAAATTCCATCCGTTTCATCCGAGTTACCTATAACGCTGCACAACTCGAAGGCCGAACGCGACTGACCCCATCGCCAATTGAACACACTATTTTTCAAAATTCGCACATCCCGCGCCCAATATGAATTTTATAAAAGAATCAATGATTGGCCAAGGATTGATTAACCGTTCCGGGAGTAGCCTTTTGAGGTAAGCCTCAAAATCTCCGCGAACAACTGGCATCAGCTCATTCGTGCGGCGAGCGACAAAAATGGTACATTTTTCGAAGTTCCGCCCGACATGTAGGCCCGCAAGGAGTTGCAATTTGTCGTCAGCAATGTCTATTGGTGAGCGTTGGTAAAAGCTCGATATTTTTTTGTATGGAAGCTGGTAACATGCGTTTAATGGCTCCAACATCGAAAAATCGTCTGCGTTGGCGGCTTTCAGCGTACGACATAGCTTGGGCTTTGGCGGCGCCCTTTATTGCGCTTACGCTGCGTGATCCCGGATTGCTTGAAATCCACGCCGGGAGTGGCTTTTTGCCCGCCGGCTACCAATTTGCCGCGATCGCGATCGCGTTTTCAATTTTAGTTTTTTTGTTTTTCCGCATCGGCGATGGAATGAGCCGTTTTTTCTCGTCGCAGGATCTCTGGTCCGTAATCGCCGCGACGTTGACGACCGTCGCAGCAACAAGCCTCACACTTTTCATCATCAACAGGCTTGATGGCGTACCGCGTTCTACGCCGCTAATTTATGGGCTCGTGCTGGCCGCTGGTTTGCTCGGCGGCAGAACCGTCGCTCGCATGTTGAGAACAGACCGTTGGATCGACACAAGGCAGGGGGACGAACCACATTTGCGGCGCGTGATTATCATTGGCGTCGATAGATTTGCGGCCGTTGCAATCAAACTTACCGACTGCCAACACCCACGCACGACACAAGTCGTCGCGGCATTGGATGCCCGCGAACGCCTGAGTGGCAGAATGGTCGGGGGCGTCAATATTGTCGGCCGTCCAGATGATCTCGAACCCATCATCGAAGAATATCTCGTCCACGGAGTCGAAATCGATGAGGTTTGGTTGACAGATAATACGATGAAGCCGGACGACGCGATCCGGATAGAACAGCTGTGTTACGCCCGCGGCGTTAAAGCTCGCAGCATTTCCGACGCGCTTAACCTGACGCAACGGCACGGACCCATTTTTCGCGCACCGTTTCCCAGGGCGCTAGTCCCGTCGCCGCACGTCGGCTATTTTAGTTTCAAACGCGCTTTGGACGTGATCGTCGCCACTATCCTCATTATCCTGCTGGCGCCGCTCGCGGCAATTGTCGCTGGATTGACTTATCGCGACGTCGGCGGCCCCGTTATTTTCTGGCAGCGGCGCATCGGCCATGGGGGACGAGAGTTTTTTCTGTACAAATTCCGCACCTACCAGGCCCCCTATTCGAGATGCGGTGATCCGATCCCCAGCGACGAACGTCTTTCTGGGATCGGAAACATCATTCGTATGACGCGTCTCGACGAAATCCCCCAAATCATTAATGTCTTGCGTGGCGACATGTCGCTGATTGGCCCGCGGCCGCTTCTGCCAAAGGATCAGCCTGCAGACCCAAGTTCGCGTCTCCTCGTTCGTCCCGGCGTGACAGGTTGGGCACAAGTGAACGGCGGCACGATGGTGACTACCGACGAAAAAGACGCGCTCGATGTGTGGTATATTCATCACGCATCGCCAGCTCTCGACATGAAAATACTCATTCGGACACTGAAAATCGTCTTCCGCGGTGAAATGAAACATTATAGTGAAATCGAAACCGCGCTGAAATGGCAGAAAAAAGCGCGGCAGATTGACGAGCGTCTATTCGCCGACGGTAATTTATCAACGGCAGACGCGCGGGCCTGAATAGTCCCGCGCTCTGGCTTCGATTATCCCAGGTTGCGACCCGCGCCCGTCACGCCGATCGGATCGCACCGATCGCGCGGGCGCCGTCGGAACCGCTCAATAAATTGTCAAAATAGGCGACGGTTTTCACCAACCCATCGCGCAGGGAAATCTTCGGCGCCCAATCGAGCACTTTGGCGGCTTTTTCGATATTAGGCTGACGCTGTTTCGGATCGTCTGCAGGCAATGGCTGGAAAACCAGCTTCGACTGGGATCCCGTAATGTCGATCACCAATTCCGCCAATTCCCTGATCGTAAATTCTGTAGGATTTCCGATATTGATCGGGCCCGTCACGTCGGGGCGTGTCGCCATCATCCGGATTTGCGCTTCGATCAGGTCATCGACATAACAAAATGACCGCGTCTGGCTGCCGTCGCCATAGAGGGTGATGTCATCACCCTTCAACGCCTGTACTATGAAATTGGACACAACACGGCCGTCGCTGGGATGCATGCGCGGTCCATAGGTGTTGAAAATCCGCACAACTTTAGCGGCGAGCTTGTGCTGGCGGATATAGTCAAAGACCAAGGTCTCCGCGCATCTTTTCCCTTCGTCGTAACAAGCGCGAAACCCGATCGGATTGACATTTCCCCAATATTCCTCGGGTTGGGGGTGCACGATGGGATCGCCATAAACCTCAGACGTCGACGCCTGTAAAAGCTTAATTTTCAATCGCTTCGCCAGACCGAGCATATTGATCGCGCCGATCACGCTGGTCTTGGTCGTCTGCACAGGATCATGCTGATAGTGGAT
>JARLJD010000091.1 GCA_031291395.1 Alphaproteobacteria bacterium
ACTCTGAGGGTGTAATTGGAATAGCTCGTCAGTTTCACGTTGGCTGCTTTGTTTTGCCGGGAACCGCCCCAATCCCTCCCGCCTTCGAGACGATCGGGAAGGGAGGATATCGACGGTCTGAAGCGATACAATCTACTCCGGTCACCATTTGGGTGAAAGCCCGCAAGGCGGACCCGTTTTTCGGGGCGCTCGCCACGAAACAGGTGCGACGGGAGCGTCCGCGCCGACGAAACGACAGTCCTCTCGCCCAATTTTCAATAGCGTTCGAAAAAGGAGACTTGGAGTCGTTAGCGATTGCCTTCACGCCAAGAACGTCGAAGAATCGACCAGAGGGATGTGCAACGATATGAAATGTAATAGCATTGACCTGTCGCGACGAAACGCCGCAGGCTCTTATCAAAGTTATGCCGTTTATCGATCTTATGTCTCAGGTTATAAGTGGGATCGTACTGAAAGGCCTGCGGGAACGCTTTCCTCGTTCCACGCTTTCAGGCAACTGAAGGACGTTCTCTTCGCCTCCCGGGAGAGCGTCCTTTTTTCTTTTTTCGTCTCGACGCGACGGTCATCGAGCCGCCGCTTTCGCTGCATAGCCTGTTGCGCTACCTTTCGCGGGGCGGTGAGGCGGGGCGGTGAGGAAGAATGCCTTTGAGACCCTCGACCACAACAGTCCCGTTTTTAAATGTTTCGGGATCGGAATCGATTTCGATCAAACGGCGATTTTTCTTGCACGCGGGGTTGTCGGCTGGCGCGATCGCCATCGCCAATCTGGCCTACGCCCATGGCGCCAAGGCTCAGGCGATGACGCTGGACTCGATCGTCAACGATCCCGACGCGCCGATCGCGGGCAATCCCAAGGGCGACGTCGCGATCGTCGCCTTCCTCGATTACAATTGCCAATATTGCAAGAAATCTGCGCCCGACCTCGCCGGGATCGTCAAAACCGATGGCGGCGTCAGGCTTGTCTACAAGGATTGTCCGGTCTTGACCGAAGCATCGGTCTTTGGCGCGCGCATGGCTCTGGCGGCGAAATATCAGGGCGCCTATGAATTGGTCCACGCGACGCTGATGCGTGTGCCCGGCAAGAGAAACCCGCAATCCTATATGGAGGACGCCATCGCTTCGTCCGGCGTAGACGTTGCGCGGCTCAAGGCCGATCTTGAAGCGCATGGGCCCGAAATCGACGCGCTCATCAGGCGCAATGTGGCGCAGGCGCGGGCGCTCGGCTTCGAAGGAGTGCCGAATTTCCTGATCGGCCCGTTCAAGGTGAGCGGGGGGCTCGATTATGAGGCATTCAAATCGGCCGTCGCGCAGGCGCGGGAAATGGCGCGCAAAAATTGAGAGATCGAAGGTCTTCCGATTTCGCGCGAACTGGCGGCCGGCTATGTGATCCCGAAGCGACGGAACAGTCCGAGTTTTACCCGGTCGAGGAGAAAAGCGAAGGCGATGGCTGCTGCGAAAACGCCGATGACGATTTCCGGCGAGAGAGGCTCCATCAATATCCCTCTTGTGGCGAGAATGGCGACAAGCAGCAGATCGATCACAGACGACAGGACGAAAAGCTTGCTCGGCCGCGAGGCCCAGAGTGGGCGCCGCTCGCGCACGACATAGAGAACCGCCTGGCCGCAGGCAACCAACGTCACCACGGCGAGCGTGCGCAACGCGTTGATCTCCATAGCGAGGCGGAATTTTCCGAAGGCGAGAATGGCGCTGCAAAACATCAGGTCGCAGACGGCC
>JARLJD010000092.1 GCA_031291395.1 Alphaproteobacteria bacterium
GAGGCGATTATGTCGAGAAACGCGCTGTTCGCGGATTTATACCAACTGACCATGCTCCGCGCCTATTTTGAACTGGGCATGTTGGAGGAGGCGGCCTTCAGCCTGTTCGTTCGCAAGCTGCCGCCGCGGCGTAATTTCCTGATTGCTTGTGGGCTGGCCGATCTTTTGAAAGAGATCGAAACACTGCGATTCGATGACGACCAACTTCGCTACCTGCGCTCGCTCGGCGACTTCCCGGATTCGTTCCTGCAATGGCTTCGAGAGTTTCGCTTCACTGGCGACATTTATGCGTTGCCGGAGGGAACGCCCTTTTTCGCCAATGAGCCGATCCTCGAAGTCGTGGCGCCGATCGCGCAAGCGCAGCTTATCGAGACGCTGGTCTTAAACCAGATCGGACTGCAGACCATTCTGGCGTCGAAGGCGGCGCGTATCGTGACGGCGGCGCGTGGGCGCCCGGTGGCGGATTTCGGCGCGCGACGCGCACAGGGAATTGACGCGGCGACAAAGGGAGCGAGAGCATTTTATATTGGCGGCGTCGCCGCGACCTCCAATTTGGCGGCGGGAAAGGCCTATGGAATTCCTGTATCGGGGACCATGGCGCACAGTTTTATGGCTCTTCGCGGATTTTAGTGGGTAGGTTTTGGGTAGGTTTTACAATTCTGGCAGGCCGGATGTGAGGATTTTGAGTTTGAGATATTCCTCGTCGCGCAGGCCGTAGGCGCGGCGTTGGAGGACGCGGATTTTGTTGTTGAGGCCCTCGACGAAGCCGAGCGGGATGTCGTGCGTCGGCTGGCTATAGGCGACGACGCCGTCCCAATTGCGGTCGATCATGGCGGCGAATTTTTCGTATGGCGCGAGGTCCTGATCGCACAACTGTTCGCGCCAGGCGTCGAAGAAGCTTCGCGCATCTGCGGCGTCGGCATAATCCCATAGCTGCTCGAATTGCTCACGAAGCAGATAGGCGATGTTCAGGCGGGCGTTGGCCTGCAAGAGGCGTTCGAGATTTTTGCGTCTGTCGTCGGTCAGGTTTTCGCGCCGCGACAACAGCACGTATCGCTGGCCTTTGATGAAGCTTCGGTCCTCGCCGGTGACGCGTTTGTATTCCGATCTGCGAATGGCGTCGAGCGCATCGCCGAGATGTTTCACGATATGGAACTTGTCGAACATGATCACGGCTTTCGGCGCGTGACGTTGCGTCGAAACGCGAAACGGCTTCCACATGTCCATCACCGCAAGCTTGATTTTCCGGCTGTTTTGCTTGCCGAGAAAGGCATAGAACAAATCCATGTCGGCTTCCGTGCGGCCCGTGCCGCCGAACCATATGGCGCGGCGCGCAACAAGATCGCTGACGACGATGCGATAGGAATGTCCTTTTTTGATCGAGATTTCGTCAATGCCGATGATGCGCGGCTTTTGATCGCCGGCCACGCGCAGCTGCTCGCGCATATAGATTTTGTCGAGATCCCTGACGGCATGCCAATGCAGATGCATCAGCCGCGCAACATCCTGGATCGTCATCACGCGGCACAGGCCGCCGATCTGCATGGCGAAGCGCAAGGTGTATTTTGTGTTGCTCGACAGGAACGCGAGCTTCTCGTTTTTCACGCCGCAGGCTTTGCATGCGACGCGGCGCATTTCAAAATCGACATAAACTTCGCGATCCCCGCACTTGAGATCGCGTGCGCGCCGCCAGCGGCTGTCGTAAACGCTGCGGCAAATTTGCCCGCAGCCGCCGCACATAGTTTTTTTGCGCGTCGACTGAGCGTGAGGACCAGCACCGGCGGTTCGAGGTCATAGCTGTCGAGCGTCGCGAGCACCCGAAAACCACGAACTTTGTATGCGTCACGCAACGTTTTGATCGGGGTGGGTTCAGGCTGTTTTTTCATGCCCAAAATCGTGACCAGTTTTCAGCCCTTTGAAAACCCCAAAAAGCCATTGAAAATTATGGCTCATTGCGACATCGCACCCAGGTTTTTTACCCACTAAAATCCGCGAAGAGCCCTAAATCGGCACAGTCTCCCGAAGCCCAATCCCCGATTGTCTGGGTGATAACGGCAGGGAGGAACGCAATGATGAATCGTAGAATTTTCACTCTCATTCTCGGTCTTGGAGTCGCTGCGCTGTTCGCGCCGGGTCTCGCGCTAGCCGAGGATCACTTGGCCGAAGCCATCAGCCATACGAAAGAAGCCATTGATCACGGTAAGCAAGGCCATGCGGCTGTGCTCGTGACGCACGCCGAAGCCGCGC
>JARLJD010000093.1 GCA_031291395.1 Alphaproteobacteria bacterium
ATTTTAACACCTATTTCTTAGCAACATATGTGACGGTAAAAACAAACAGCAAAGCAAAAGCGGACGCATACCCTCCCCCATAGAGGGGGAGGGGATTCTACCGCTCTTCCTTCAGCAAATTTCTTCCCTTCGGGCAATACTCTCACCCCTTACCCCCGCGATCCAAATCCCGGTGCCCGATCCCGACGACATAGCCGTTGACGGCGAAAACATTCGCCAGATCCTCGACGACCGTCACCGACCGGTGCCGCCCGCCCGTGCAACCGACCGCGATCGTCAGGTAGCTTTTACCCTCTTGCTGATAGCGCGGCAACAGGGGCAAAAGCAAATGCGTCAGATGTTCGATAAAAACGGCGTAATCGGGATCGCGGCGCACATAGGCGGCCACCTCGTCCTCGCGCCCCGATAAAGGCCGCAGCGAGGCCTCCCAATGCGGATTGGCGAGAAACCGCGCGTCGAAGACCAGATCGGCCTCGCGCGGCACGCCGTGACGATAGGAAAAAGACGTGATGAACAACGTCAAGCCCAGCGCGTGATCGAAGCGATAATAACCGGCGATGATGCGGCGCAGATCGCGCACCGAAAGTTCCGAAGTATCGATGACCTGATCGGCCTCGTTTTTCAACGCCCGCAACACCTCGCGCTCGCTGCGGATGCCGTCGGTAACGGGGCGGTCATGCGCCAAAGGATGCCTGCGGCGGGTCTCGGTAAACCTTTGTTGCAGCGCGTCGTCCGAGCAATCGAGAAACAAAAGGCTGACCTGAAGCTCTGGCCGCGACGTCAGTAAGTGCAGGGCGCGCAGTAAATCGGCGACCGTAAAATTGACATTGCGCGTATCGACCGCCACCGCCAGATGCCGCGCCGAGATATTCGCGTCGTCGATCAAAGCAGGCACGAGGCTGAGCCGCAGATTATCGACCGCCTCATACCCCAAATCCTCGAACACCTTAAGCGCCGTGAACTTCCCTGCGCCGGACATGCCGGAAAGAATCACAACGCGGCGTTTAGCGGAAGGGGGGGCGGAGGTTTCTGTCATTATTCCTTTAAGTTAACATATAGGCCACAGCCGCGCGAATTTTGGCCGGAGTCGATGCGGCAAACGCAGAAAGCCTAAGCCGTTGCACCGAATGGTCAAGAAGGAAAACGCAGTCAGGTTCCGGCAGACGTTCAAGCAACGCGTCATCGCCCGCAAGCTCGATCATCAGCGCGACAGGGACAGAGGACACAAACGGCATCTTTACCAATCCTATATGGCGAATTTCGATCATCCCCTCGATCGAAGGCGGCGGCGATGCGAATAAAACGCCCCCTTCGCACCGCAACATTGTCTGATCGTCCGACACCAGTTGCGCCCCGCCGTCGATCAGCCGCAACGCCAAATCCGACTTCCCCGCCCCCGAAGCTCCGCAGAGCAGGACGGCCTTGGATCCGATGGCAACGCAAGAGGCGTGAAGAAACATATTCATCGCGGGGTTAGAGACGCGGATAAAAGCATAGCGCCTCAAGTAGGCAAGCGTTACAGATTCTTTTTGTTCAAAATTCCTACGGCGTGCAGAGATTCCTGAAATTAATTTAGGGCGCGTGCATAGTACTCGACTCGCATTTAAAGCCCCATATTTAGCAGGGGTTTCAAAGGCAAGCGTGGAGAAAAAAGCTGGTGGAGAAAAGCGAATAGCCGGTCAAGATTGGCCGTAGCAAAGATTTTTCGCAAACCATGGAGGCC